>NZ_JBDPLV010000011.1:0-210301 GCF_039871605.1 Acrocarpospora sp. B8E8
TAGACCTGCTTGGACTTGGCGACGGACTCGTTCCAGACCCACCGGCAGCGCGCCCACTCGGCTTCCAGCGCGGCAAGCGCGGCCTGGGACACACGCAACCGGTAGGTGTACCGAGCGTGCCCGGCATTCCCCGCCTGCGACCTCGACATGGTCAGCAACCTATCGGGAAGGACCGACAAACTCTGATGTGCGCTTGGCGCCCACGGCTGTCCCGGCTTCGCCGGGCCACCCCAAGGGGGGTCCGAATTCCTCCCGGCCCTGAAGGACCGGGCTTCCTCCGGAGGTCTCGGTGATCTCGCCGGATCTGCGGGCCGCCCTGCTGGACCGGCTCGCCAGGGTGCCGCCCGAGCGGCGGGAGGCGCTGCGGCGCACCCTCGGGGACAAGAGAGGGGTGATGGCGCCGCTGTCGACCGGGCAGGAGCGGCTGTGGTTTCTGAGCGCGTTCGACCCCGAGGACACCAGCTATCACGTGCCGTGGTGCGTGTGGCTGCGCGGTCCGGTACGGCCGGAGCTGCTCGCGGGGGCGTTCACCCGGATCGCCGCCCGGCACGAGGTCCTGCGGGCCCGCTTTCGGATGACCGGCGCGGGGCCTCGGCAGTTCATCCTGCCGCCGGGGCCGGTCACCCTGGAACGGAGGGAACTACTAGGGGATCCGGCGGTCGTGGTGGACGCGTTCGTGAACCGTCCTTTCGACCTGGAGATGGAGCCTCCGTGGCGGGTGGCGCTGCTGCGGGTGGTCGACGATCACATGCTGTTGTGCATCGTGCTGCATCACATCGCGGCCGATGGATGGGCGCTGGACGTGCTGATGCGGGAGCTGGCCGAGTGTTACGCCGCCGCCGTGGAAAGACGGGAGCCGGAACTGCCGGAGCTGGCGATGCCGTATACGGCGTTCGCGGCGTGGGAGCGGGAACGGGACGTCGGATCTGCCGTTACGTTCCTGGCCGAGCGGCTGGCCGGGACGCCCTATCTCGACCTGCCCGCCGACCATGCGCGGCCGTCACGGTGGACCGGTCGGGGGGCCGCGGTGCGGTTCCAGGTGGCGGGCGAGACCGTCCGGGGGTTGGAGCGGTTCTCGCGGCGAGAGCGGTGCACGCCGTTCATGGTCCTGATGGCGGCCTTCCAAGCCACGCTCGGGCGAGCGGCCGGACAGGAGGACTTCTGCGTCGGCGTGCCGGTCGCCGGAAGAGCCAAGGCCGAGTACGCGCCGATGATCGGCTCCTTCGCCAACACGCTGGCGGTTCGAGCGGATTTATCAGGAATTCCAGGGCCAGGAGAGCTGGTCAGGCGGGTCAGGAAGACCGTGATCGAGGCAATGACCCGTGCGGACACGCCGTACGAGAAGGTGATCGCCGCACTGCGCCTGCCACGCGACCTCAGCAGGCTGCCCCTGTGCCAGGCCATGTTCGCGCTACAAAACACACCGCAGAACGACATGCTCCGCCCCTCAATCGGCGACCTGACCGCCGAGTTCTATCCCGGCCCCGGATCCCGCTACACCAAGGCGGAGGTCGCCGTACAGATGTGGCCACTGGGCGACGGCCTGTCCGGCATCCTCGACTACAGCGCCGACCTCTTCGAAGCCTCATCGATGCGAGCCCTCGCCGATCAGTTCACCGCGACAATCGCCACGTTCACCCACCCCGAATAGGAACGCCCAACGCAACCGCCCTGGGCGCCGGTGCGGCGGGAAGCACCACCGGCGTGAACGGCGCCGGATAACGGCGAGCGACTCGGTGACCTGCGTCATTCTGGTGGCGTGCCATATAAGTCGCGCATTGGGCTCGGCCTTACCCGTCGGCTCGTCCGGCGGCTTGGCGTTTGACCGCGCGGAGAAGGACGAACTTGGGGTCGCTGGCGATCAGGTCGCAGTTGCCGAAGACGCGGCGGAGTTTGACGTGGTAGCCGAGGTGGCGGTTGCCGATGACGTAGAGTTCGCCGCCGGGGCGCAGGGCGTGGCGGGAGCCGGTGAACATCTCCCAGGCGGTGGCGTCGCCGATGGCCCGATGGCTGTGGAACGGCGGGTTGTTCAGGACGAGGTCCATACTGCCAGGCGATATTTCCGACATGCCGTCGGTGACGAGGAAACGCCCGGGGGCTGCCGTGTTGGCGTGGAAGGTCGCCTCCGCCGAGGCCACCGCGTGGTAGGACTCGTCCACGAACGTCACTTCCGCACCCGGATCGGCCAGCGCGGCGGCCAGCCCGACCACCCCGTTCCCGCAACCGAGATCCACGACCTGCCCGCTCCGCGCCGGCAGATGACGCAACAGGAACCGCGTCCCGATATCAAGCCGGTCCGCGCAGAACACCCCCGCGTAATTGGTTACGGTCCGCCCCGAAACCACGCCGACCCCCTCCGGGAGATCGTAGGTACGCGGCCACGGACTGCCGGTCCGCTTGATCCCCATGTCCGGCGCACAGAAGATGAGCCGCGCCTTCTTCACCGCCAGCGACGTCCTGGTCGGACCAAGAATCCGCTCGAACAACGCCAATGTGGACGTATGAATCTCCGTGACCATCCCCGCCCCGACGATCACCGTCCCCTCATGAACCGAGGGCGCGAGCCTGTGCAACTGATCCTCCAGCAGCGCCAAACTCTTCGGCAGCCGAACCACCAGCACGTCGATCCGCTCCGGCAGCGAATCCAACGGAGAAAGCAGCCGCGGCCCCGCCACCCCATTGAGCTCAAGGTTCACCCGCGTCGCCCGCTGAGCAAGAAACGAATCACTGACCTGACTAGGCCCCCACTCCGCCAGCGCGGTAGAAATCGCCCCCCACCGATCCCCGAAAACCACCACCTGACCGGCCAGATCCACCGTCTCCGCCAGATGCCGCAACAGATACTCATCAGCCGCATCCCAGGCCCGAAGCCCATCACGACCATTCCCGGTGGCTCGGACGAGCTCAAACTCCCCCACCGGCGTCACGAGACTACTCATCGCCCATCCAGGCTAGCGGTCCCCCACGGCCCGGCAGACAACGTGCACCGACCCTCCGGCCACTTTTGGCACCGAGGCGGTGAGCGTGCCAAAGGAAAGCTGTAGCCGACTGCACCTTTGGCACCCAAGCGGCGAGCGTGCGCAAGAGCAGGGCCCGTCCTGGTAGCCGCCGCAACCACTCGGCGCCGAGGCGGCGAGGACCGCCGCCTGCGTGAACGGCGCCGGATAACGGCGCGAAACCCGGCGACAGCGGGACGCGGTTGGGCGCTCCCCGCGCGTCGCAAAGTGGTCTTTCGCATCGTGGGAGTGCCGAGCCTGCTGGGCTACCGCCCCACTCTCCCTGGGTTGTGAGGAGGTGGTTAGGGTCGTGGCCATGGCGATGGAAGTCAATTGGGCGGGGAATCTCACTTACAGTGCGGCGCGGGTTCATCGGCCGGTGTCGGTCGGGGAGTTGCAGGGGGTTGTGGCGCGGGGTCCGCGGATTCGGGCGCTGGGGACTCGGCATTCGTTCAACGAGGTCGGTGATACGCCCGCTGAGCTGGTGGAGCTTGGGGGGCTGGAGCCGGTTGTCGAGGTGGACTCGGACCGGGCGCGGGTGCGGGTGGGTGGCGGGCTGCGGTATGCGGATGTGGGGCGGTATATCGATGAGCGTGGGTTCGCGCTGGGGAACCTGGGGTCGTTGCCGCATATCTCGGTGGCGGGGGCGTGTGCGACCGGGACGCATGGGTCGGGGGTGGGGAACGCGAATCTCTCGGCGGCCGTCGCGGGGCTTGAGCTGGTCACAGCTGAGGGTGATCTCGTCACGCTAAGGCGGGGGGACGAGGGGTTCGACGGGGCTGTGGTCGGGCTTGGCGCGCTGGGCGTAGTGGTCGCCCTGGAACTGGACCTGGTTCCGTCCTTCCAGGTGCGGCAACGTGTTTACGAAGCACTGCCACTGGACGCCCTTTTCCCGAAATTTCAGGAAATCGTGTCTAGTGCGTACAGCGTGAGTCTTTTCACGGACTGGCGAGGGCCGGTGATCAATCAGGTGTGGGTGAAGCGGCGGGACGGCGAAGCCGTCGTGCCGATCCCGGCCGAGCCCGCCGACGGGCCACGCCATCCCGTGCCCGGAATGTCGCCGGACAGCTGCACCGTACAATCGGACATTCCCGGCCCCTGGTTCGAACGGCTGCCGCACTTCCGGCCAGACCGGATCCCCAGCGCGGGTGACGAACTGCAATCGGAATTCATGATCGACGCCTCCGACGCCGTCGCGGCGCTCACCGCGCTCGACGCGATCCGCGACCACATCCACCCGGTCCTGCGGATCTGCGAGATCCGCACCATCGCCGCCGACCGGCTCTGGCTCAGCCCGTGCTACGAGCGGGACACCGTGGCGTTGCACTTCACCTGGATCGCCGACACTCCCGCCGTGCTCCCGGCGGTCGCCCGCATCGAAGAGGCGCTCGCACCGTTCGCCCCCCGCCCGCACTGGGCCAAGATCTTCACCACCCCACCGGACGCCCTGCGCCCCCTCTACACCCGCCTCCCCGACTTCCAAGCTCTGGCCGACGACCTCGACCCATCCGGAAAATTCCGCAACCCCTTCACGGACAAATACCTATTCGCCTGACGCACGACGTCCTTTTACACCCAATAACTGCGGACATTTCCGCAGATCAAGCGGAATGACGGCTGTTTCCCTTGTCGAGCTTTCACCCCCTGACAAGGAGGAACATTTCATGATCCATCGTCATCTCACCCGGGCGGCGGTCGCCGTCATCGTCGCCCTCGGCGGCTCCGCCGCCCTCGCCCCACCGGCCCTGGCCGACTCGGTCAGCGTCGAACTCCACGCCGACTTCGACAGCGACGGGTACGCGGACGCCGCCATCGGCGTCCCCTCCGAGAACATTGGAGCGATCCAAGACGCCGGCCTCGTCCACATCCTGTACGGCGGCCCCGGCGGCCTCGGCAGCGGCGGCAGCCAGACCTTCCAGCAGAACAGCCCCGGCATCGACCCGAGCATCATGGACGACCCCGGACCGGAGACGGGAGACCGGTTCGGGGCGGCCCTCGCGGTGGGCGACGTCGACGGCAACAGCATCGAGGACCTGATCATCGGCGTCCCCGGCGAGGACCGCGGCCTCACCCAGGACTCCGGCGCGATCCACGTCCTGTTCGGCCACGTCTCCGGCGGCCTGACCGGCACCGGCAGCATCACCCTCGACCAGGAGCTGGCCAGCTCCCTGTCCGACGCCGACAACGAGCCGGGCGACCAGTGGGGTGCCGCCCTGGCCGTGGGCCGGGTGGACAGCGACTTCGAGGCCGAAGTCTTCGTCGGCGCGCCCGGCGAGGACGTCAGCGTGGTCGACGCCGGCCAGGTCTGGGTGCTCCAGTTCGACTTCGGCGACTTCCGGTTCGACACCTTCGCGGCCACCCAGCTCAACCAGGGCGCCAGCGTGGAAGGCGCCCAGGCCGCCGGCGACCGTTTCGGCTCCGCGCTCGCCATCGGTGACCTCGGCACCGACGCCTTCGACGACCTGGCCATCGGCGTCCCCGGCGACGAGGTCACCGCCATCGACAACGCCGGTTCCGTCAACGTCCTGTACGGCTCCGCCACCGGCTTGTCCACCTCCAACGACCAGCTCTGGAACCAGGCGGCCCCGCTCCCCGGCGGCCCGGAGGCCGGGGACGCGTTCGGCACCGCCCTGGCCGTCGGCGACTTCAACGAGAACGCCGCCAACGTGAGCGGCCAGTTCCCCGACGATCTCGCCGTCGGCACCCCCGGCGAGGACGCCGGCGAAGGCGTCGCCTACGTGATCTACCGCAACGGCAACTCCCTGGTCACCACCGGCGCCCAGGTCTGGTCCCAGGACACCGCCGGCATCTCCGAGGCCGGCAACCCCGGCGACGCCTTCGGCCGATCCCTGACCGCCGGCGACTTCAACGGCGACAACCAGGACGACCTGGCCGTCGGCGTCCCCGGCGAGGACGGCGTGAACGCAGGCGTCGGCGCCGTCAACGTCATCTACGGCGACCGGGGGGCCGCCCTCGGCACCGACAACCAGCAGTTCCTCTTCGGTGACAACCTCACCTTCGGCGACCCCGCCGAAACCGACGACGCCCTCGGCACCGCCCTCACCAATGGCGACTACAACAACAACGGCGAATCCGACCTCCTCATCACCATCCCCGGCGAAGAGGTCCCCGGCAGCGGCGCCACCAGCCCCGGCGCCCTCAACCTCGTCTTCGGCAAGGACACCTTCGGCATCTTCGGCTTCGGCGGCCTAGACCCCGACGACGGCCAATTCCTCCACCAGGACTCCCCCGGCATACCCGACACCACCGAAGCCTTGGACAACTTCGGCGAATCCGCCCGCTAACCCAACCGCAGACGACCTCTCCGGCGGGGACCGGAGAGGTCGTCCTGTTCTCGGAAGGCCGAGACAATCAAGGCGAGATGATGCCCGTCTGGGCATCCCCGACGACCTGAACTCCCGGCTTGCCGCGCAGACGATCCGCGAACAGCCGTTCTCCCACGCGTGCCAGGCCATGCTCCGGCAGGCGGGCAACCCTGCCGCGAAACTGCTCTTCGACGACGACCACAAGCTGCTCGCGCTGCTGAGCAGGCCGGAGGTTACGCGCGGTGAGAAACTCTGGACGGAAGCTCATAACCCGCGTTCGTGGATCATGGGATCGCTGTGCATCGGACGAGTCCCAGTGAGGTGATTCGCTAGCATTGCGGGCATGCATGTGCAGATCTACGGCTAATACGGCGGCGGAGTAACTCGTCCTCGCCCTGAACGCGCGCGACCGGCAAGGCCGGCGGCGTGTGGGGTTGTCGTGTTCGTTTCGTCGTAGATCTGAGATGAGTGAGTTCCATGTCTCGCCGTGCGCATATCGCCATGGTCGGCGTTCCCGCCGTCAGTCATGTTCTGCCCAGTCTCGAAGTCGTCCGGGAGCTGGTGGCTCGTGGGCATCGGGTGACATATGCCAACGATCCCGTCGTCGCGGAGCTCGTCGCGGGGACGGGGGCCGGGCTCGTTCCGTATCGGTCGTCGCTGCCGGTGGCGGATGACGCGTGGCCGGAGGATCCGATCGCGGCGATGGAGGTGTTCCTCGATGACGCGATCCAGGTGTTGCCGCAGCTGAGGGCGGCTTATGGGGAGGATCCGGCGGATCTGTATATGTACGACATCGGGGGTTACGCGGGCAGGGCGCTCGCGGAGGGGCAGGGGCGGCCGGTTGTGCAGTTGTCGCCGACCTACGTGGCCTGGGAGGGCTATGACGAGGAGGTGGGGGCTCAGTTGTGGCAGTTGCCGGGGGCGGCCGGGTATCGGGCGAAGTTCGGGACGTGGCTGGCCGAGTGCGGGGCCGTCACCACGGATGTGGACCTGTTCTCGGGGCGGCCGGCGCGGGTGCTGGCGCTGGTGCCGGATGCGATGCAGCCGCACGCGGATCGGGTCGACCGGCGGGCGGTGACCTTTGTCGGGCCGTGTTTCGGCGGACGGGACGAGAAGGGCGGGTGGGTCAAGCCGGAGGGTGCGGGGAAGGTGCTGCTGATCTCGCTCGGGACGACGTACACGCGGCAGCCGGAGTTCTATCGGCAGTGCCTGAAGGCGTTCGGGGGGTTGCCGGGGTGGCATGTGGTGTTGCAAGTGGGGAAGCAGACCGAGGTCGGGGAGCTCGGGGAGATTCCGGGGAACGTCGAGGTGCATCGGTGGGTGCCGCAGCTGGCAATTCTGCGGCAGGCCGCGGCTTTCGTCACCCATGCGGGGATGGGCGGGAGCAGCGAGGGGCTGTACGCGGGGGTTCCGATGATCGCCGTACCGCAGGCGGTCGACCAGTTCGGCAACGCGGATCAGCTGGTGAAGCTGGGGATGGCGCGGCGGATCGACACCGCCGATGCCACCGCGGAGGTGCTGCGGGAGGCACTGCTGGAGCTGACCCGGGATCCGGAGGTGGCAGAGCGGTCGGCGCGGCTGCGGGCGGCTGCGCTGTCGGAGGGCGGCACCACCCGCGCCGCCGACCTGATCGAGGCGATGTTGCCGTGATCTCGCCACGAATGGCGCCATTGTGAAGTGGGTTTTGGCCACCGCAGCGTGATGTTCCTGGGACGCCATCCAGAGGGTCGTGCCCAGCCGTAGCTGAAACCGGCCGACAGGATCGCGGCAGGCAATGTGTCCGGCACAGACAGAAACGGCTCCCGCCCCGAAGGGTGGGAGCCGTTTCGCTGCAAGTCAGACCTGGCCGGCCTTCTCCAGGGCCTCGCAGCAGGTGTTGGTGATCAGGCGGGTGACCACGTAGGGGTCGACGTTGGCGTTCGGGCGGCGGTCCTCGATGTAGCCCTTCTTGTCGAGTTCGACCTGCCACGGGATGCGCACCGAGGCGCCGCGGTTGGAGACGCCGTAGCTGTAGACGTTGTAGGGGGCGGTCTCGTGCAGGCCGGTGAGGCGCTGCTCGATGCCGAAGCCGTACCCGGCGATGTGCTCCTCGACCTTGCCCTCGGCGCCGAGGGACTCGCAGGCGGTGATGATCGCGTCGTAGCTCTCGCGCATGGCGCGGGTGGAGAAGTTGGTGTGGGCGCCGGCGCCGTTCCAGTCGCCCTTGGCGGGCTTGGCGTCGAGGGTGGCGGAGACGCCGAAGTCCTCGGCGATGCGGTAGAGCAGGTAGCGGGCCATCCACATGTGGTCGGAGGCCTCCAGCGGGCCACCGGGGCCGATCTGGAACTCCCACTGCCCGGGCATGACCTCGGCGTTGATGCCGGAGATCTTCAGCCCGGCCTCGATGCAGGCGTCCAGGTGCTTCTCGACGATGTCGCGGCCGACGACCTCGTCGGCGCCGATGCCGCAGTAGTACGGCCCCTGCGGCCCGGGGAACCCGCCGACCGGGAACCCGTACGGGCGGCCGTCCTTGAAGAAGGTGTACTCCTGCTCGATGCCGAACCAGGATTCCTGCGCGGCGTACTTCTCGTCCACGGGCGTGAGCAGCGCGCGGGTGTTGGTGCTGTGGGCGGTGCCGTCGGCGTTGTAGACCTCGCAGAGCACGAGGACGTTGTCGCCGCCGCGGATCGGGTCCGGGCAGGAGAAGACGGGCTTGAGCACGCAGTCGGAGGAGTGACCCTCGGCCTGGTTGGTGCTGGATCCGTCGAAGCCCCAGATCGGCAGGTCGGCGCCGTCCGCGAGGACCTTCGTCTTGGACCTGAGCTTCGGCGTCGGCTCCGTGCCGTCGATCCAGATGTACTCAGCCTTGAAAGCCACGTCGTTCCCTTCCTCAGACGCGAGCCAGGTCGTAAGCTCGCCACGCCCGAGGCTTTCAACCCCCCGTTTCGCATCCATTGCCCGTTTGTGAACACGGTGTGACAAAGACCAAGCCGAGTTGCCGCTGTGACTTAAGTCACCACGAACCCGCGAATCAACTGAAATGTCGCGATCATTGTCAGTTCTGATCGCCTGGGGCACGCAATGGCGCTAGCGTCGGCCCTATCGGGGCCTGAAAACGAACGAGCATTCGCACACCGAACGTGTGGAGATGATCCAGCAATGCGCAGTGAACCCCCATTCCGTGCGGACCACGTCGGCAGCCTGCTGCGACCGGCCGAGCTGCTCCGCGCGCGTGACGACTTCGGCCAGGGCACCATCACGACCGCCGAGCTCAGGGACGTCGAGAACGCGGCGATCCGGGAGGTCGTGCGGGCCCAGCGGGACGCGGGGCTGCAGTCCGCGACCGACGGGGAGTTCCGGCGGGCGTCCTGGCACATGGACTTCATCTACCGGCTCGGCGGGGTGACCCAGGCCACCGGCGAGCGCATCACGGTCCGGTTCAGGAACGACCAGGAGGAGCTGGAGTTCGCGCCCCCGGCGATGCGGGTGGCCGAGCCGATCCGGCTCACCGAGACGATCTTCGCGGACGACTTCACGTTCCTTCGGGACACCGTCGAGTCGGGCCAGACGGCCAAGCTGACGATCCCGTCGCCGAACATGGTCCACTACCGGGGCGGCCCCGCCTCCATCGATCCCGGCGTCTACCCCGATCTTGAGGACTTCTGGACGGACCTGGCGGCGGCGTACAACGAGGAAGTGCTGCGGCTGGCCGAGCTCGGCTGCCGCTATCTGCAGTTCGACGACACCAGCCTGGCCTACCTCAACGACCCGGCGCAGCGGGCCGAGATCGCCGCGCGCGGCGACGACGCCGACCACCTGCACCTGCGCTACATCAAGCAGATCAACGCGGCGCTGGCCAACCGGCCCCGGGAGCTGCGGGTGACCACGCACATGTGCCGGGGCAACTTCCGCTCCTCGTGGGCGGCCGAGGGCGGCTACGATTTCGTCGCCGAGGCGCTGTTCGGCGAGCTCGCGGTGGACGGGTTCTTCCTGGAGTTCGACGACGAGCGCTCCGGCGGGTTCGAGCCGCTGCGGTTCGTGCCCAAGGACAAGTACGTGGTGCTCGGCCTGGTCACCACCAAGAACGGCGCGCTGGAGTCGAAGGACGACCTGAAGCGCCGGATCGAGGAGGCGTCCAAGTTCATCGACGTGGACCAGCTGTGCCTGTCGCCGCAGTGCGGCTTCTCCTCCACGGTGGAGGGCAACACGCTCACCCACGAGGAGCAGTTCGCCAAGATCCGCCTGATCGTGGAGACCGCCCAGGAGGTCTGGAGCTAGGCCCTACCTCCTGGGCCGGGCTCTCACATCGGTGTCTCGGAGCTGGTGATCACCGCGAACCTGGCTCCGTTCGGGTCGGCGCAGACGGCGAACCGGCCGACGCCCTCCACGTCCATGGCGGGCATCAGCACGGCGCCGCCGGAGGCGTCGACCCGGACCAGGGTGGCGTCGGTGTCGGAGACCTCGATGTAGGGCAGCCAGTGCGGGGTGTCGCCCTGCTGGAGCGGCATGATCCCGGCGATGTCGGGCTCCTTGCCCTCGGCGGTGGAGGCCAGCACGTAGGTCATGCCGCCGCCGAAGGGCACCTCCTTGATGGTCCAGCCGAACAGGGTGGTGTAGAAGTCGCGGACGGCGCTGGGATCCGGCACATACAGCTCGGTCCAGCCGAGCGAGCCGGGCTCGGTGACCACGTCGAGGCCGATGGTCTTGCCGGGCTGCCAGATCGCGAACTGGGCGCCGCCGGGGTCGGTGAACGCGGCCGTCCGGCCGTTGTCGAAGACGTCGTAGGGCTCGACCCGGACCGTTCCACCGTTCTCGCGGACCTGCTGGGTGGCGGCGTCGGCGTCAGGGGCGTGGAAGTAGATGGTCCAGGCGGAGCGGGCGCCCGCCTCGGTGAGCGGGCCGAGGGCGGCGACGGTCTTGCCGCTCTGCTGGAAGAAGCCGTAACCGCCGGAGTCGGGACCGGCGGAGGCGAAGGTCCAGCCGAAGACGGAGCCGTAGAAGTCGGCGCTGGCCTCGGTGTCAGGGGAACCGAGGTCGAGCCAGTTGGGCGCGCCCGGGTAGAAGTCGGTGGTCAGCATGGAATGCTCCTTCGCATGTCCGTGTCGGGTAGCCACACACTGTCATGCGGCAACGACAATTTCCGGTGAGGGAAAGCCGCGAGACGGATGAAGCATGAGTGACAGGACAGCTGAACGCTGCCGATGACAGTTTGTTTTATGTCGGCGTTGATCGCGCTATGTCCCTCCAGGTTAGTCGTCGCTCTGTAAAGTGCCCCTGTAGCAGCGGGCAAATGATCAGGGTGAGTGGGCATGGATGGTCATACCGCCCCCTTGGTCGGCCGGGGCGAGGTCCTCAGGGACCTGCATGGGGCGCTGGACGCGAGCATGGACGGCGCGTTCCGGTTCCTGGCCCTGGTCGGCGAGCCGGGAGCGGGAAAGACGCGGCTGCTGGCCGAGCTCGACGCGGCGGCCCGCGCGCGCGGCTGCCTGGCGTTGTGGGGCAGGGCGGCGGAGTTCGAGCAGGTGATCCCGTTCAGCGCGCTGGTGGACGCGCTCGACGGGCATCTGGAGACCGGGGATGTGCAGCACGATCCCCTGCTGGCCACGGTGTTCCCGGCGCTGGGGGCGGCCGAGGAGCCGGGCGACGACCGCAGTGGCCTGGCCAGATACCGCCTCTATCGGGCGATCATCGGGATGCTGGAGCGGCTGGCCGAGCCGTCGGGGCTGGTGCTGGTCCTGGATGACGTGCACTGGGCGGACGGCAGCACGATCGAGTTCCTCGACCACGTGGTCCGGCATCCGCCCCGGGCCCGGGTGCTGATCACCGTCGCGTACCGGCCGAACCAGGCGCCGCCGCGGCTGGCCGCGGGCGGCGGGCAGATCGTGGTCGGGCCGCTCAGCGCGGCCGAGGCCGACGAGTTGCTCGGCCCGGAGATCAGCCGGGGCCGCCGCCGCGCCCTGTACGAGGCGAGCGGCGGCAACCCCTTCTACCTGCAGGCGCTGGCCAGGATCGAGGCCGGCGACCTGCCCACCACGCTGCACGCGGCGCTCCAGCGCGAGCTGGCCGACCAGTCCGGCGACGCCCTGCTGGTGGCCCAGTCCGCCGCCGTCGCCGCCGACGAGTTCGAACCCCCGCTCGCGGCCGTCGCCGCCGAACTGGCCGATTCGGCCATCCTGAAGGCCCTGGACGAGCTGGTCGCCCGCGACCTGGTCCGCCCGGTCGGCCCCGGCAACCGGTTCCGCTTCCGCCACCCTCTGGTACGGCAGGCCGCCTACGAATCCGCCGCCCCCGGCTGGCGCCTGGCCGCCCATGCCAGGATCGCCGAGCATCTGGCGGCGGTGGGCGCCCCGGCGACCGTACGAGCCCACCACATCGAACGATCGGCCACCTTCGGCGACCGCGAGGCGGTCGCGGTCCTGGTGGAGGCGGCCCGCGCGGTCGCCACCACCGCGCCGGCCACCACCGCACACTGGCTCCAGGCCGCCATCCGGCTGCTGCCCGACGACGCCGACGGCCGGGAGCACCGCCTGGACCTGCTGCTGGAGCTGGCCCGCGGCCAGGTGGTGTCCGGCTGGCTGGCCGAGGGGCGGGAGACCGCCTACGAGGTGCTGCGCCTGCTGCCGCGCGAGGATCACGCCAAACGCGCTTTCGCGGCCCGCTTCTGCGCTCTGGTGGAGCGCCTGCTGGACCGCCCGGCGCAGGGCAGGGCGGTGCTGCTGGCCGAACTGCGCGAGATGCCCGACCCCCGGCTGCCCGCCGCGCTGCCGATGCGGCTGCGCCTGGTGGCCGAGAGCCTGATGCGCGGCGACCACCGGGCCGCCCAGGCGGTGCTGGACTTCATGCCACGCGATCCCGCCGACCACGGCCTGGTGATCGCGGTGGCCGCGCTGCGGCCGATGACCGCCTACGCGGCGGGCCGCATCCCGGCGGCGATCGATCATCTGGCCCGGGCGGACGCGCTGGTGTCGGCCACGCCGGACGTGCAGCTGCTGGAGTGGCTGGACACGATCGCCTGGCTGTGCTGGGCCGAGTTGTGGCTGGGCGGCCACGGGTCGGCGGTGGCCCGGTTCGAGCGGGCGATCTCGATCGCGAAGGCGACCGGGCAGACGTTCATCGTGACCAACATGCTGGCCGGCCAGGGGCGCGCGTACGGCGTGGTGGGCCGCCTGGCCGAGGCCACGGTCGCGGCCGAGGAGTCGGCGGAGGTGGCCCGGCTGCTGCACTCGGGTTACGCGGAGGTGGTGGCCCAGGCCCAGCAGAGCCTGCTGGCCGCCGCGACCGGCCACGACGCGCTGGCGGTGCGGCTGGGGGAGGCGGCGGCGACCTCGGGGGTGAGCGCCGGGGAGTGGCCGGGCGCCCAGGCCCTGTACTCCTACGGCACCGCGCTCGCGCACGCCGGGCGGGCCGGGCAGGCTCCGGTGGCCGCGATCGAGGAGGCTTTCGCGGCGGGGCGGCTGGACCAGTTCAGCATGTTGTCGTTCTGCGAGACGATGGCCGCCCACAGCGACGAGCCGGGAGTGTGGGCGGCGCGCGCGGCCGAGGTCGCCCATCCGGAGCTGGAGTTCAACGCGGGTTTCGTCGACCTGGCGGCTTCCCACGCCGAGTCGGGCACGGCCGCCGCCGAGCTGGCGTTACGGGCGGCGGAGGTCCTGGCGACCGCCGGGCAGCGGCTCACCGCCGGGCGCGCCCTGCTGCGCGCCGGGACCGCGCTGACCGCCGTGGGCCGCAAGAAGGACGCCCTCCCCCATCTGGCCGAAGCCGGGGATCTGTTCGAGGTGTGCGGCGCGCCGGGGTTGCTGGCGCAAGCCGTACGGGAACAGCGGCGGGCCGGGAAGCGGGTGGCCGCGAAGAGCCGGGGCACGGGCGGGCACGGGCTGTCGCCGCGGGAGCTGGAAGTCGCCCAGCTGGTCGTGGAAGGGTGCACGAACCAGCAGATCGCCGAACGCCTTTTCCTCAGCGTACGGACGGTGGAAACGCACCTTTCGCATGCGTACGAGAAGCTAGGGGTGTCGTCCAGGATCGGCCTGGCGCTGGCTTTGAAGTGAAAAATACGGGTTTTCCACGATGCCCGCCGGTGGCCGCTCTTGGGATGGTGTGATCTCGGAAATACCCGGGAGGGCGGAACCATGCGGATCGCGCGTTTCACCACGGAAGGCGTGCCGAACGCCGAGGTGTCGCAGCATCCGTTCGCGACCGAGGACGGGCTCGGCCTGGAGCTCCACCGCTTCCACCGCGCCGACAGCGACGACGTGATCCTGCTGCTGCACGGTCTCCCGGCGTCCACGGACATGTTCATCATGCCCGAGCACCGCAACCTGGTCTCGTACCTGCTGGACAGCGGCTACCCGGACGTGTGGTCGCTGGATTTCCGGATGAGCAACCGCTTCCCGTACGACACCGAGACACACCGGTTCACGCTCGACGACATCGCCCTGTTCGACCATCCGGCCGCGCTGCGGGAGTTACGCCAGCACATCGGGAACAAGCGGGTGCACGTGATCGCGCAGTGCCTGGGCTCGGTGTCGTTCATGATGAGCCTGGCCGCCGGCCTGGTCGGCGAGATCGCCAGCATGACCTCCAACAGCGTCGCGCTGGTCACCCGGGTGCCGCGCTGGTCCAAGATCAAGCTCGCCCTGGGGCCGGGCTTCTTCGACTACATCGCGGGCGTGTCGTTCCTGGACTCGCGGTTCGGGGACGCGCCGGTGCTGACCCGGGGCTGGATGATCTCCCGCGCGGTGTCGCTGTTCCACCGCGAGTGCGACTTCCGGGCCTGCCACATGATCAGTTTCATGTGGGGGGCGGGCAATCCCGGGCTGTGGAGCCACGAGAACCTGGACCCGGCGACGCACGCCCGGGTGGCCGACCTGTTCGGCGCGAACGGGCTGCACTACTACCGGCACATGCGGCGGATGGTGCGCGCCGGGCACGCCGTCCGGCACGACGACCGGTTCCCGGCCCTGCCGAAGGACTATCTGGAGCTCGCGGAGCACATCGACACGCCGGTCCTGTTCCTGACCGGGGACCGTAATCACGTCTTCCGCGACTCCAACATCGTCTGCCACCAGATCATGTCGAAGGCCCGGCCGGGGCTGCACGAGCTGCAGGTGCTGCCCGGCTACGGCCACGTCGACCCGATCATCGGCAAGGACGCCGCCCGCGACGTGTTCCCGCACATCCTGGAGTTCCTGCGCAAGCACAGCGAGGGCGGGCGTGATGGAGCACGTTGACGTCCTCGTCGCCGGGTCCGGGTTCGGGGGCTCGGTGGCGGCCTACCGGCTGGCGGAGGCCGGGTTCGAGGTGGTGGTGATGGAGCGCGGCCGGGCCTGGCCGCCCGGTTCGTTCCCGCGCAGCCCCGCCCAGATGGGGAAGGCGTTCTGGGATCCGGCCGCGGGCCTGCACGGGCTGTTCGACGTGTGGAGCTTCGGCGACTGCGACTCGGTGGTGTCCAGCGGGCTCGGCGGCGGGTCGCTGATCTACGCCAACGTGCTGCTCCGCAAGGAGGAGAAGTGGTTCGTGCGGGAGTCGCCGCTGCCGGGCGGGGGCTACGAGCACTGGCCGATCAGCAGGGACATGCTGGATCCGCACTATGACGCGGTGGAGCGCATGCTGGGGGCGGCGCCGTACCCGCTCGACAAGAAGGGTTACCAGGACACGGCCAAGACGCGGGCCATGCAGGACGCGGCGGCCGAGCTGGGTCTGGACTGGCAGCTGCCGCCGCTGGCGGTCAGCTTCGCGCCCAAGCCGGGAGCGCGGCCGGAGATCGGGCTGCAGATCGTGGATCCGGAGTACGGCAACCTGCACGGCGTGACCCGCCGGACCTGCAAGCTGTGCGGCGAGTGCGACCTCGGCTGCAACGAGGGCGCGAAGAACAGCCTCGACCACACCTATCTATCGGCGGCACGGCGGCACGGAGCGGATCTGCGGACGCTGCACGAGGTCCGGACGATCACCCCGAGGCCGGGCGGAGGCTACGAGGTCGGCTTCGTCCAGCACGATCCGCTGACCGAACTCCAGACGATCAGCTGCGACCGGCTGGTGCTGGCCGCGGGAACCTACGGCACGACCTATCTCCTGCTCAAGAACCAGCTGCCGGGGATCAGCAAGACCCTGGGGACCCGGTTCTCCGGCAACGGCGACATCATCTCGTTCCTGCTGCGCGCCCAGGACCGGCCGATCGCGGCCAGCCGGGGGCCGGTGATCACCAGCTCCATCCGGCTGCCCGACGGCGCCTACATCCAGGAGGGCGGATTCCCCGCCTTCGTGGACTGGATGGCCGAGGCCGCCGCCGTGGGGGACGAGTTCAAGCGGGCCGTGCGGTTCGTCTGGGAGCGGCTGCGCGGCCTGATCACCCGCGACCACAACCTGTCCGCCGAGCTGTCCCGGCTGCTGGGCACCGGCGAGCTGTCCGACCGGTCGCTGCCGATCCTCGGCATGGGCCGGGACGTGCCCGACGGCGTGCTGCGGCTGCACGGCGAGCGGCTCGTCCTGGACTGGGACGCCGAGACCAGCAGGGAGTACTACGCGGAGCTGCGCGGCACCATGCGACGTATCGGCGACGTCCTCGGCGCCGAATACTCCGACGCGCCGCTGCGGCGGGTGCTCACCGCGCACCCGCTCGGCGGCGCCCCGATGGGCCGCCACATCGGTGAGGGCGTCTGCGACTCGCGCGGCGAGGTGTTCGGCTTCCCCGGCCTGTACGTCGCCGACGGCGCGGCCATGCCAGGACCGGTGGGGCCGAACCCCTCGCTCACCATCGCCGCCATGGCCGACCGGATGGCGGACCGGATCACCACCAGAAAGAACGCGCCAATGCCCGTCCGCACCGCCCTGTCGTTCACCGAGGAAATGCGCGGCACGCTCAACGGCGGCGACGGCTTCGCGTTCCACATCACCATCACCGCCGACGATGTAGACCGTTTCCTCACCGAGCCCGAGCACCTCGCCCGGGCCGAAGGATGGATCGACGCCGCCATTTGCGGGGGCCGGCGCCCGATCGAGCGGGGCTGGTTCAACCTCTTCGCGCCTGGAGAGTCGCCCGACCACCGGGAAATGCGCTATCGGCTGCATTTCCGCGACGGCGAGAACCAGCCCCGCACCCTGCTCGGCGTGAAGCACGTGAAGCACGGCCCGCCGACCCGGCTGTGGCTGGACACCTCTACTCTGCACAGCACCCTGCTGGAGGGCCATGTCGAGGAGGGCGAGGAGGGCAACGTCCTGGCCACCGGAACCCTGCGCATCTCGCCGGCCGACCTGACCAGGATGCTCACCACCTTCCACACCGCCGGTCCCGGTGGCGCGGCGGCGCTGGCCCGTTTCGGCGCGTTCTTCCTGGGCGAGCTCTGGGACGTGTACGGCCCAGGCAACTAGCGCTTCCAGGGGTCGTAGTCGACCTCCAGCGGCTCCTGGGCCGGACGCTGCGCTTCAGGAACATGCTGGAGGTTGATCCGGATCCGGGTCCAGGCGGAGCTGCGGCCGCGCATGGAGTCGACCAGGATGTCGGCGGGCTCCAGCAGCGCCGCGACCTCGGGATGGCGGGCCTTCCAGCGGTCCAGGCCCACGAGCGCCTCGTTCTTCGTCTCGGCCCTGGCGATCTCGATCAGCGGCATGGTGGGCTGGCGGCGGCCGGTGCCCTTGGGCGCCTTGGGGCGCGGGCCCTGCTCCTTGGCCAGCGCGAGCAGCGAATCCAGGGATCCCTCGGCCGCTGAGGAGTCCATCTCCGCCCAGGGGTCGCCTCCGGCCGCGAAGCGGGCGGGAACGGTGTCGAGGGAGAACGCCTCGGGGCGGCAGCCGCGGACCTCGTCCCAGCGCAGCGGGGTGGAGACCAGGCCGGTCGGGCGCACGCTGTAGGCGGAGGCGACCGTGCGGTCGCGGGCGTTCTGGTTGAAGTCCACGAAGACGCCCTGGCGTTCCTCCTTCCACCAGTGGCTGGTGGCCAGGCCGGGGGCGCGGCTTTCGATCTCCCTGGCCACGGCCTCGGCCGCCTTGCGCAGCTGGGGGAAGGTCCAGCCGGGGGCGATCCGGGCGTAGACGTGGAAGCCGCGCGAGCCCGAGGTTTTCGGCCACGCCGTCAGGCCGTGCTCGCCGAGCACGTCCCTGGCCAGGAAGGCGACGTCGACGATCTCGTCCCAGGCGACGCCGGGCACCGGGTCGAGGTCGATCCGCAGCTCGTCGGGGTGATCCAGGTCGGGGACGCGGACCGGGTGCGGGTTCAGGTCCACGCAGCCCAGGTTGACGGTCCAGAGCACGGCGGCGAGGTCGCGGCCGACGACCTCCTCCGCGGAGCGGCCGGACGGGTAGCGCAGCTCGGCCACCTCGATCCAGGCCGGGCGCTTGGCCGGGGCGCGCTTCTGGAAGAAGGGTTCCTCGTCGACGCCGTGCACGAATCGTTTGAGCACCAGCGGGCGGTCGGCGACGCCGCGGAGGGCGCCCTCCCCCACGGCGGCGTAGAAACGGACCAGGTCCAGCTTGGTGTGGCCGGTGCGGGGAAAGACCACCCGCTCAGGGCTGGTGATCTTCACTTCCCGGCCGGCGACCTCAATGATCTCCGCATCGGACATAACGCCCACGATACGACCTGGCACCGACACATTCGGCCCACGACCTCAAACCAATTTCCGGTCCATTTAAGGCGCAATTTCGGAACATTTTCCGCCTTTTGTCAATCGTTCGATTTGTAAGCATTTGCATTACATGTCGTATAGTTTGACAACCTCCTTGGGTGTCACTATTCGCGCACGGATCAGTACGGAGGGAGAGGCCCCACCCTGGCGTACGTGGTATTCGAGGCCTCGCTCATCGGCATCTTCTCCTCGGTCACCAAGTTCGCCGTGGACCTGATGGGCGGTCCCGACCTGAGCTGGATCGTCTACGCAGCGCTCAGCGTGGCCGCCATCGGCGTGTTCGGCTAGTTCGACATCGCCGTCTCCGTCCTCGAGGTCTTCCTGATCGGCGAGGTCCTCATCCTGTCCCTGATGGGCGGCTCGGTGCCGGCGCGCGGCGGCGGCCCCGACGGCATGGTTTTCGAGGCGTTGAACCCACTCAACGCGTTCGCGTGATCCGGCTGTGCGCGGGGATGACCTCGGCGAAGTTCACCAAGGTGCTGGCGATGCTGCGCCCCGCCGAGCTGGTGATGGCGATGACCAAGCTGCGGGCGCGGCGAACGCCGTCCAACCAGGCGCATGTCACCAACCGGCTGGACGATCCGCTGCTGCTGGCGGCCGACGCCGCGACGGCGGCGGCGTTCGGGTTCCGGGAGCTGGAGACGACCGTGCCGGTGCTGACCGACGCACCGTCCGACGCGGTGGCGGTGTCGATCGGGTCGGCGGTGGGCGCGCCCGGCGTGCTCGTGCTGTGTTCGGTGGAGGAGGCGCTGGAGCTTGAGCGATGCGCATCTACGAAGCCGTTCACTGAGTTTCAGTGTTTCTCAGTGATCCGTCCATTGCTGGGCGGAGGTCCCCGTCTGACCCGGGCGGTGCCCGGTGCGGGGTAGACGTTTCCCAGCCACCGGCCCCGGCAGGCGGGGTCTTACGGTCGGCTCCACGTCCGTTTGGCGTCTCCGGGCCACTCCCGGCGACGGTCTGCTTCACCAGGGAAGCCAGATTGAGCGCGGCGTTGAGGTCGCGATCGACGATCAGGCCGCAGGCGGTGCAGGTGTAGGTGCGTTCGGAGAGGGCGAGTTTGGCTTTCACCGCGCCGCATCCGGAACAGGTTTTGCTGGAGGCGAACCAGCGGCCGGCCACCACCAGTCGGCCGCCCTTCCATTCGGTCTTGTAGGCGAGTTGGCGGCGGATCTCGCCGAACCCGGCGTCGGAGATCGCGCGGGCCAGCCGCCGGTTCCGCACCATCCCGGCCACGTGGAGGTCTTCGACCACCAGCGTGCCGCACTCGCCCGCCAGCGTCGTGGTGAGCTTGTGGATGGCATCGCGGCGCAGCGCGGCCACCCGGTGATGGACCCGGTTGCGGGCGGCGTCGGCCTTTCGCCACCGGCCGGACGGCTGCTGTCCGCTGCGCCGGTCCGGGCCTTGCTTGCGGGACACCGCCCGGGACAGGCGGCGCAGCTTGCGGGAGGCGGCGGCCAGGTACCGGGGGTTGGCCGTGGGCGGACGGCCGTCGGAGTAGACGGCAAGGGTCTTAACGCCCAAGTCCACCCCGACCACCGCCTCCGGCCGCGACGGCGTGGCTGCGGCGCGCTCGATCTGGACGGAGAACGAGACGAGCCAGCGCCCGGCTTCGAGGCGGACGGTTGAGCAGCGAAGAAAGACGCGTGCGCCTGTCTGGGGATCACCTGACGCGTCCTCGACAACCGGTGCAAACGCTCCGAGGGTTCCCGCAACCCATCAAGGCTGGCCCAGCCCTGCTGCGGCCCGCCGACCAACTCCACACCTGGCGAGCCGGCCACCCCGCCGGATCCCCCGGGAAACGGAAAACGGACTGATAAACGCTGACGAACCGCGCAGCAGTTACCCTCTGCCCCCACCGCTCCACCACCACCGAACTCACCGACCTGGCTCACCACCCATGGCTGCCCTATCGACGCCGCCCTCGTCCGCGAGACCCGCGACGTCTACATCCCACGCGGGCGGACCCGTGAACGCGTGCCAACCGGATGGCCGCTGCGGGGAGCGCGGTGGGATGGCTGGCAGTACCGGGCCCTGCGGGGTTGTTGCCGTTCTCGGCGGCGATGAGCCCGGCGGAGTGGCGGTCGCTGCGGTTGTCGATCAAGCGTGCGGTGCTGGGGGCGACGCTCAGGAGGGCGCTGGACGAGCTCGCGGTGCCGTACGAGCGGGCGGTCGTGATCGGCGGCCAGGCAGGGGACGACGAGGTGCTCGCGGTGCTGGCGCGCGAGCTGGCCACGCCGGTCGGGCGCGGTGACGTCGCCGGGCGGCTCGGGCACCGGCACGCCGTCGCCTACGGATTGGCCAGCGGCTGATCGTCCAGCGCCTGGTCGATCTCGTGCCGGAACGGCATCGACGTGGACGCCCCGGCCCGCTGGACCGACAGCGCCGCGGCCGTCGAGGCGAACCGCAGGAACTGTTCCGGGCCGCGCCCTTCGGCCCGCGCCACCGCCAGCGCGCCCACGAACGTGTCCCCGGCGGCCGTGGTGTCCACCACTTTGACCGGTACGGCGGGCGCCCAGAGGCGTGAGCCGTCGCGTGAGCCGTACAGAGCCCCTTTTGACCCCAGAGTGACCACAAGCTCCGGAACGCGCTCCAGAAGGGCTTCCAGGGCTCTGTCGGGCACTCCCAGGCCGGTGATCGCGGCGGCCTCGTGCTCGTTGCAGACGAGCAGGGCGACCGCGTCGAGGAGTTCGTCCGGCAGTTCCACCACCGGGGCGGGCGTCAGGATCACCGGCGCGGGCGACGCGACCGCCGCCGCGACGACCGCCTCCATCGGCAGTTCCAGCTGGAGCAGCAGCGCGTCCGACGCCGCGATCGCCTCCAGATCCCGGTCCGAGGGCCCGGTGACCGTCCCGTTCGCCCCCGCCACCACGATGATCGAGTTCCCGCCGCCCTCCTCGACCACGATGTGCGCGATCCCCGACGGCCCCTCGACCACCCGAAGCCCTTCAGTGTTCACCCCAGCGTCATCAAGCGCCGCCCGCAACGCGGGCCCGAACGCGTCGGACCCCACCGCGCCCACGAAGGCGACCTCCGCGCCGGCTCGCGCCGCAGCGATCGCTTGGTTTGCTCCCTTTCCGCCGGGAACCGTGCGAAACTCGGTTCCCGACACCGTTTCCCCCAGGTGAGGGGCTTGCGGGACGTAGGCGACGAGGTCCATGTTGGCGCTGCCGAATACCGTGATCACGCTTCCTATGTTCCTCCCAGGGAACGCATCGGCCCGTCGACTCCACTAATTCGGCTGATTAGTCCTAGAATCCGCCGGTGTGAACGAAGGTCAAGACGTTCCGGCGAAGCTCCCCATCCGGGAACGCTCGTCGCGCCCAGGCGGAGGCGGCCGCCATCGCAGGCCGCTGCCCGTCAACCTGCCCGCGGACGCGCCCACCCTGGTGCTCGCGGTCCCAGGGGCGGTGGACGACGTCGTGACCGAGCTGGCTTCGATCATCCGAGTGGACAACCCGCAACTCGACCTCCGGCTCATCTCGCTCACCGACGGCGGCGCCGACCTCGCCAAGGAGTTCTCCTCCATCGCCGCGGAACGCGCCACCCGCGGCTTCCCCGCCCAAGCCGACGGCGAACCTCACCCGCGCGCCGCCATCGTGGTCCCGCTGATCACTGGCTCGCACCCGCGCGTGATGCGCTCGGTCCGCGACGCGGTCGCCGAGAGCGAGGCCCCGGTGACCGTCACCGACCCGCTCGGCCCGCACCCCTTCCTCGCCGAGGCCCTGCACGTACGCCTGTCGGAGCGCGGCCTGGCCCGCGCCGACCGGATCCGCCTGTTCAACGTGACCTCGCCGGTGGACGGCATCATCGTGGCCACCGTCGGCGGCGACGAATCCGCCAGGGCCGCCGACGCGACCGCCGTCCTGCTGGCCGCCCGCCTGGCCCTGCCCGTCGTCCCCGCCGCCTTCGACGGCCGCCCCACGGTCGCCGACGCGGCCGACCGCCTGCGCAACATCGGCGCGTCCCGGATCGCGCTGGCGCCCTTCGTGATCGGCCCCGAGGTGGATCCCGACCGGATCACGGCCGCCGCCGCGGAGTGCATGGGCTGCGCGTCACCGCTGGGCGCGCACGAGGCGGTCGCCCGCATGGTGACCGTCCGGTACGGCGCGATCCTGGGCAACCTGAACGAGGACTTCGAGGAACTCGGGGAGTTCGGCGAGGAATACCCGGAAGGCTAGGGCTCCAGCTCGTCCCGGGGGCTCCCCGCTCCCGGCCGAGAGTCAGGACAGCGGGCTTGACCATCCAGGTCTGACTGGTGGGCTCCCCGCTCCCGGCTGAGGGTCACAGACAGCCGTCGTTCCGCGAACCGGACCGATGCCGCCCCTTCAGACCCGACCACGGCTACCCCTTTGGGCCGCGAAGTCGGCCGCGGTTACCCGCCTCGGGTCAGAGCGGCCGGCGTCCGGCGAAGCCCAGTTCGCTGCGGTGGTACCAGGCGAGTTCGCCTTCGCCCTCGATCCAGCAGAGCCGTACCGACATGCCCTCCAGGACGGCGGGGAAGTCGATCAGGACCGGGGCGATGCCCTTGAGCTCGATGCCCTGGTCGGAGAACCAGCCGACGATCTCGGCCATCCTGGCCTCCAGGCCCTTGGCCTCGGCCAGGCCGCCCCGCGTCGACGTCCCGGACTGTTTCAGGTCGTAGCCGAGCTCGGCCAGGTCGGCGCGGAGCTCGATCAGCTCCCCGACGAGTTCGCGCGCCTCGGGCATGAGGGAACGGGCGCCCTCGACACTGAAGATCCTCTCCATGTCTGAGGAGGTTATCGCGACCGCCGAGTAGCTTGTTCTCTCATGCCAACGTGCACCGAATGTACGGAGAACGCACTCCCCGGAAGTCGTTGTTGCCTGTCGCATACTTTCGGCACGGGCGAGCGTGACGACCAAGGCCATTCCATCGTCCGCGCCGTGGATCTCAGCGGCAAACACCTGGGCGGATTCGGACACACCAGGGTGGTCTTCGAGGGCCCCGCGTCCTTCGAGGGCAGCACCTTCGCCAGCCGATTCGACTTGACCGACCTGGTTTTCCATGGCCCGGCGGACTTCACCGGCGCCACCTTCGCCGACCGGTTCGCCCTGGACAACGTGGTCTTCAACGGCCCGGCCCTGTTCGCACACGCCACATTCGAGCATCGCAGCACGATCAGGAACACCGTTTTCCGCGCCGAGGCGACCTTTCGCGACGCGTCGTTCGCCAGATACACGCGCTTCGTCGAAGCGGAATTCGAGGACGAGGCCTGGTTCCAGCAGGTGGGCTTCCACGGGGACGTCCTCTTCGACGGGGTCACGTTCCGGAGCCAAGCCCGCCTCACCCGCGCCCTGTTCGAAGGCGCCGCCAGCCTGACCCTGGACGCCCCCATGACGGACTTCAGCCTGAGCACGTTCCGCCGCCGCGCCAGGATCGAGGTGGCCGACGGGACGCTCAAATGTGACCGGACCGTCTTCGAGAGCGGCGTCCGGCTCACCTCGTCGGGACCGGCCGAGATCGTCCTGCACGATGTGCACTTCGGCGCGCCCTCCGCGATCGCCGCCGCCCCGGCCACGATCACCGAGTACCGCCCCGCCGACCGCCCCCGGCTGCTCAGCGTGCTCGGCACGGACCTGACCGGCCTGACCCTCTCCTCGGTGGACCTGTCCCGCTGCTCGTTCGCGGGCGCCCACAACCTGCACCAGCTCGCGGTCGAGGACTGGAACTCGTGGGGCCACACCCCGCGCGGGCTCTGGGTGACCCGCCGGATCGCCCTGGCGGACGAACGCCGCTTCCGCGCCAGAACCGGGTCGGCCCGCCGCCGGCGGCGCTGGGCGATCCCGGGCGACGACCAGGACGCCGCCGTCAGCGGCACCATCCAGGGGGACTACCACGCCCTGCGCCGCATGCACGAAGAGGTCAAGGACGAGCCCGCCGTCACCGAGTTCTACTACGGCGAGATGGAGATGCGCCGGATCGGGCTCTGGCAGGAGTTCCGGGTCCGGCTGCGCGAGCGCTGGTGGCGCGGGGTCACGGCCACGCTGGGCGAGTGGCTGCTGGTGTCGCTCTACTGGCTGCTGTCCGGCTACGGCGTGCGCGTCTGGCGCGCCCTGACCGCCCTGGCGGTCGTCATCCTCACCACGTCCGCCGCCTTGGTCCAGTGGGGCTTCCCCGGCGCTCCCGTCGCGTACGGCGACGCCGTGCGTTTCAGCGTCCGGGCCGCGACCTCGCTCCTGCGCGGCACCGACGTCCCGCTCACCCCGGCCGGCGAATGGATCGAACTCGTGCTGCGCCTGCTCGCCCCGCTCCTGCTGGCGCTGGCGCTGCTGGCCGTACGGAGCCGGGTCCGGCGGTGAGCGCTCGCCAAGATCGCCTCAGAAGCGCTATGACTGGGGGTATGGGAAAACCCTTCTTGATCGGTCTTGGTGCCCTCCTGGTGCTCATGGGGGGCGTCTGGACCCTGCAGGGCCTCGGCTTCATCGGCGGTAGCTTCATGAGCGACAACACCACGTGGGCGATCATCGGGCCGATCGTGGTCATCGCCGGCCTGGCCCTGGCGGTGTGGGCGGCGCGGCGGAAGACATAACACGTTTGATCCGGAACAGGCAGGCTATGACTGAGGCATCCCCCTCCTGACCGAGGGGACCGGATGGACCGCAAGGGATGGCCAGGGACGCTGGCGGTCGCCGCGGTGCTGGTCGTGCTCGGTGTCGGGCTCCCGATGGCGGATCGGCGGGTCAGCGCGGGCGCGGTGCCGTTGCCCGCGGGCGCGCGGGTCCAGGTGGGGCCGCTGGGGGAAGACGAGCAGCGGCCGGTCTCGGTTCAGGTGCCGGACGGGTGGGCGCTGGATATCGACGCCACGGAACTGTCGGAGTCGGTGGCGCTGCTCAACGGCTCCACCTCGTTCCAGCTCAGCGTCATCATGTCCGAGGGGGCCACGCCGGAGCAGCTGTGGCACGGCCTGGGCCGGATCGAGCAGGCCGGCGGCGTCAACGCCCGCCAGGGTGAGACCGTCGCCATCACGACCACGCAGGGCGTGCCGGGGCTGGTCGGACCCGTCACCTTCCGGGATCGGATGGCCATGGTCGCGGTCTTCGCCGCCGCGGTGCTGGGGGCCGACGTCGTGGTGGCAGGGCCGCCCGCCGAGGTCATGGGCGCGGATGTCGGCGCGATGCTGCGTTCGATCAGGTTCGCCGGAGCCGGGGCATGACGGGGCGTCCGGCGTTCTGGGTGTGGGCGGTGGGGTGCGCGCTCGGCGCGTACACGACCTTGATCACCATTGTGCCGCAGGCCGGCGTCTTCAGCTCGGGCGCGCTGATCGGCCTGGTCGTGCTCGTACCCCTGCTGCTGGTGGGGTTCTGGCTGTTCCATCGCATCCGCCCCGTCCGCTCGAATCCGGTGAGGTACGCGTTGATGGCCGTGGCCTGGGGCGGCTTCGGCGCCTTCGGGGTGGCGTTCGCGGCCAACACCGCGTTCCTCAGCCTGCTGCGCAAGACCGTGGGCCTGGAGTTCGCCGACCGGTGGGGCAACACGATCGTCGCCCCCATCGACGAGGAACTCGCCAAGGTGGCCGGGGTGGCGCTGCTGGCCCTGATGGTTCCCCATCTCATCAGCGGGCCTCTCGCCGGATTCGGCTACGGCGCCCTTGCCGGGCTGGGCTTCCAGGTCGTCGAAAACTTCCTCTACGTCTTCAACACGATCACCGCCGCGGGCGGGGTCCACGAGGTGAGCGACAGCCTGAGCTCGCTGTTCGTCCGGGTGGTGCTCTCCGCCTGGTGGAGCCACTGGGCGATGACCGCAGTCAGCGGCGCGGCCCTCGGCTACCTCCTCGGCCGCGTCTGCCGGCCGATGCCGCGCCGCGTCCTGGTGGGCGCGGGCGGCCTCGCCCTGGCCATGCTCATGCACGCCTGGTGGGACTCCCCCACCCTCGCCGGCGCCTTCCTGATCAAGGCCCTCCCGCTGCTGCTGGTGGCCCTGATCGTCTTCCTGCTGGCCCGCCACAACGAGCGCCACCGCGTCCCGTGCACCGCCCAGGCCGAGGTCCAGGAAGCGGCCTGATCCCAGCCCTAGGGGACGTCCGATTGCCGGCGAAGCGCGGCGTTGGCGCGTGAGCGGAACGCCTTCGCCGAGAACGGGTCGAGCTCCCACTCGATGACGATCTCCTGGGACACGGAACGGAGGTGCTCGGGCCGGATGCGGACGGCGTTGGTACGGACGAGCACCCCGGCCGTGGCCAGCCGCTCCGGCGGGTCGATCCCGGTGAGGAAGGTCTCGGTCGGACCGACGTTGTACTGCCGGACGAGCGCGGCGAGCCGTTCGAGGCCACGGGTGGTGGGGGCGGCGACCATGACGGTGACCTTGGGGTCGAGCAGGGCCAGCTGCCGCAGCGCGGCGGTGGCCGGGGGGAAGTTGAGCCCGATGACGTGATCGAAGCTGCCGACTCGGTCGAACAGGTCGGCGACGTGGAACAGCGGGGCGGCGATCACCGGGAAGGTCTCGTCCAGATGGGCGGAGATGTCGTCGAGCAGGATGCGGCTGAGCTTGAGCCCGGTGGCGTTCTCGAGCAGGGTCGCCATGTGCTCGAGGTCGACGGGGTTGCATTCGACGAACGCGATAGCCTGCGGCTGCTCGGCCCGCTGGAGCGTGGCGGCGAACATCTCCCGGATGGCCGGCATCGCCATGCCCGTCGCCCGGGCGCGGGTGACGATCTGGTCGAGTTCGGTGGACAGCTCTTCGTGCACGTCCACGTCGGGGCCCTCGGTGGCGGTGACGAAGGTGCCGCGCCGCGGAACGGTGCGGACAAGACCGGATTCGGCGAGACGCTGGATGGCGCGGTCCACGGTGCTCGGATTCGAGCCGAGGTCGGCGGCGAGCGTCCGGCACGACGGGAGCCGGGCGCCGATCGCGAGCGCCCCTGAGCTGATGCGCTCCACCAGGGCACGGTGCACGTCGGAGACAGTGGGCGGTGTCATATCTTCTGCCATTCTAAGTTATGACCACGTGCGGCCAGGGCGTCGGCGACGCGCTCGCCCGTCATGGGCAGCTGATGGAGCCGGGCGCCGGTGGCGTCGGCGATGGCGCTCGCGATGGCCGGGGCCACCCCGAGGATGGGGCATTCGCCGAGACCCTTGGCCCCGGTCGGGGATGCCTGGTGCCGCCGAGCCTGGACGAACACCACCTCGGTCGGTGGCACCGCGACCGAGGTGGGGACGAGATGGTCGAAGAAGCCTCCGGTGACGGTTCTCCCGTCTGCGTCGATGACGGATCGCTCGTACAGTGCGATCCCGATGCCCTGGACCACTCCGCCGTGGACCTGAGCCGCCGCGCCCTCCTGGTCGAGCACCCGGCCGATGTCGTGCACGGAGACGACCCGCTCGACCTCGACTTCGCCGGTGACCGGGTCGACGGCGACCTCGACGAGCTGCGCCCCGGCGGCCAGCGCGTTGTCGGGCGCCTCGAACGCGGCCTCCGCCTGGTGCACGCCGATGTCCTGCCAGCGCACGGATCGGCCGTCGGCGAACTCGGCGGCGGCCGGGTGAGCCCGTACCAGCGCCGATCCTTGGCCGTCCTCGATGGCCTCGCGTAGTCGCCGGGCGGTGAGGTGGACGGCGTTGCCGGTGAGGTAGACCCCACGCGAGGCGAACACGCCGGGATCGGGTGGAGCCGATGCCGTGTCGCGCGTGGCGAGCCGGACGGTGAATCCGGGCAGGACCTCCTGCGCGATGGCGACCAGCACGGCGTGGCCGCCTTGCCCGAGATCGGCCACGCCGCAGTCGATGGTGACGGTGCCGTCGGCGGCGAGCGTGCAACGCGCCAGCGCGCGGTCGCGGCCCAGCGGGCCGGTCGCGCTGCTCACGTTCACCAAGGCCGCGATGCCCGTGCCGCGTCGCCGACCGTCGTCGGCGGAGGGCGGCCGGCTCCTTCGCGCGGCCAGTTCGTCGAGGCACCGGTCGAGGCTGAAGGACTGGATGGGCCAATGCCAGAACGGATCCTCGTCGCCGGCCGTGACCATGTTCCGGCGCCGCAGCTCGATCGGATCGATGCCGAGGGTGCGGGCGATGTGGTTGATCTGGCTTTCCACGGCGAAAAGCGCGTGCTCGCCCCCGTAGCCGCGGAACGCGCCGGCTGGGGTGTGGTTGGTGGCGACCACCGTCCCGGTGCCCCGCCGTACGGGTGCGCGGTAGAGCACGAACGCCGCGCCGATGCTGTTGCCCGCGATCTCGGCGCTGTGGAAGGCGTGCGGACCCGCGTCGAAGGTGGTGTCGATGACCCGGACGAGGAACCGGCCCTCCGGCTCGACGCCGGTGCGCACGCGCACGGTCGCGGCGTGCCGGCTCCGCAGTCGTGACACCTGATGGCGGCTGGCTTCCAGCGAGACGGCCCGGCCGCCGACGGCCCGGGAGCACAGCGCCGCCGCGGCCTCCAGGTGCATCTCCTCCTTGCCGCCGAATCCGCCGCCGACGGGCACCGGGTGGAGCACCACGCGATCGTCGCCGACTCCCACCAGACGCGCCACGATGGGGCCCACGAGCTGCGGGCACTGGGTCGTCGACCAGAGGTGGCACGTCCCGTCGATCCACTGGGCGACCGCGGCCGGCGGTTCGAGGAAGCCGACGGGGCCGGCGTCGAGCCGGAAGGTGTCGTCGAAGACGTACGGCGCGCCGGCGAGGGCCGCCTCGGCCTCCTCGGCGGTGGCGCCGAATGCCAGCTCGGCCACGAGGTTGCCGGGGAAGCCCAGATGCGCGGGCGGCGCCGCCGGATCGAGCGCCCGATCGACGTCCAGGACGGCGGGCAGCGGGTGCTCCTCGACCACGACCAGGTCGAGGGCTGCCAGGAGAGCCGGTCGGTTCTCGGCGACCACGGCGCCCACCACGTCGCCGGCGAACCGGCCCTCGGCGGTGAACACCTGCTGGTCCTCGCGGCCGCCGTGGGGATTGGAGCAATAGGAGTGGCCGGGATCGTCCTGTGGTCCGAGCACGGCGAGGACACCGGGCACGGCCAGCGCCGCGGTCGCGTCGAGGCGGACGCGGCTGTGCGCGGATCTCGTGCAGATCAGCCCGGCGATCGCGGCGTCTTGGGGAGCATGGTCGGCCGCGTATCGGGCGGTGCCGCGCGCCTTCGCGGGCGCGTCGATTCGTGTCATGCCAGCACGTCCCCGATGGTCCGCAGGTAGCGCGCGTAGCCGGTGCACCGGCACACGTGCGCGGAGACGGCCTCGGCGAGCTCGGCGTCGCGAGGGCGGCTGCCGGACCGCAGCAGCGCGGTCGCCGTACAGACCAGACCCGGGGTGCAGAAGCCGCACTGCATCGGGGCGTGCCGGCTGAACGCGTCGACGACCCGTTGCCCGTTCGGATCGCCGGCAAGGTGGCCGGCCGTCTCGACCGTGCAGCCGTCGAGCAGACCGACGGGCACCACGCAGGACGGCACCGGATCGCCGTCGACGAGCACGGTGCAGGCCCCGCAGGCGCCTTCCTCGCACCCCACCTTCACGCTCGTGGCGGCGCATCGCTCGCGCAGGAAGCGGGCCAGGGTCCATCGCCCTGGATCGGCCGTCACGCGCATCCCGTCGACCCGCAGGCAAATCTCGTCGTCGCTCATGGGGAAGCCTCCAGATCGTCGATGACCTGTTCCAGGAGACGGTCGAGCAGCCGTCGCCGGTGCCGGGCCGAGGCCCGCGCGTCGTTACGCAGCTCGGCCTCCGCCGGGATCCGGTCGGGGGTGAACGCGAGCAGCGTGTCGGCCGCACCGGAGGCGACGAGCCGGATGTCGCCATCCCGTCGGACCCCCGCCAGACCGATCGTGAGCGGTGCGGGCCCGGGGCGACCGGCGGCGCGCCGATAGCTGCTGGCGGTGGCGGGCGCCCAGTGCACGTCGAGGATGACGGATGGCGGCTCCGGCCCGTACAGCGCGCGGAGCGGCACCAGCGTGGGTGCGGTTCCCGCCTGTACGGCGACGCGTACCTGGGCGTCGAGCACGTCGAGCGCGGCGGGCAGGTCGGCGAGCGGGGAGCGCCAGCCGAGCACACCGCCGACCGTGATGCGCCGGCGGACCCCCGGATTGGCCGTGGCCGCGGCGGCCCGGCGGATCGCGGCGGGCACCCCGGGCGTCGCGGCGAGCGTGGCGAGTGTCGCGAGCGCGCCGGCGTGGGTGCCGCCGACCTGGCCGCCGAGCACGGCGCGGGCGTCGATGAGCGCGCCGGTGAGCGCGCCGGGAAAGGCCGCCGAGCACAGCCCGACGCCACCACCGACCAGGGTCGCCCCGCCGGCGCGGGCGTCGAGGAGCTCGTCAAGCGTCGCGGGACGGAGCCAGCTGGTCATACCGTGGCGGCGACGAAACGATCGTGCTCCGCTAGGAGGGCCTGGCGCTCCTCCTCGGGCGTGAAGCTGGCCTCGATCGACGTGCGCGCCAGCGCGGCGAGCTCGCGCCTGCCCCAGCCGAGCGCCTCGGCGCAGGCGACGTACTCGTCGGCCAGGACGTAGCTGAACGACGAGTCGGTGTTGAGCGACAGGCGGACGCCGGCCTCGTGCAGCCGGCGAAGGGGATGCTCGGACAGGCTCGAGACCCAGCCGAGGGTGAGGTTCTGCGACAGGCACAGGGCCACCGGCACCCGCTGCTCGGCCAGGCGCCGCAGCAGTTCGGGGTCGGTGACCGAGCGGAAGCCGTGGTCGATGCGCTCGGCCCCCAGGACGTCGAGCGCGTCCCACACACCCGACGCGGGACTCGACTCGCCGGCGTGGGCGGTGGTACGGAAGCCGAGCTCGCGCGCCCGGGCGAAGGCGGGGGCGAAGCGCGCGCTCACCGGCCCGGAGACCTCCTCGTTGCCGTCGATCGACAGGGCGACGACGCGCGAAGGACGCAGGCGTTCCATCGTGTCGACCAGCTCCATCGCCTGCTCGGCGGTCCAGTACCGCAGGATGCTCAGGCAGATGCGCGTGCTTGGACCGCCGGCCGCCTCCCCTTGCGCGAACCCGGTGCCGAGGGCGGCGACCAGCTCGTCGAGCCGGTCCTTCCACGGCGTCCAGTGCGACGGGTTGAGGATCACGTCGACGGTGCGCACGCCGGAGGCCGCCGCCCGCTCGACGAACTCGCGCCCGATGCGGATCGCGTCATCCTCGGTGCGCACCAGGCCGCAGCACCAGTCGAGGTAGTCGAGCAGTTCGGTGAGGCCGCGCGGTTTGTGGCCCGGCTCGGGCGCCGGCTCGCCGGCCTTCCTGGCGAGGTCGGCGAGCGTGGCGTCGGCGAAAGACTCGAGATGGGTGTGGATCTCGCCTTTGGGCAGGGCCACGACCCATTGCCGGAGGTCGGACATGATGTTCCCTAACTGTTGGTGGAGCGGACGGCGTCGCGGATCATCGAACGCAGGCGCTGGGCGTCGAGTGCGCGCACGATGCCGGCGTTCGGTCGCCGCCCGTCGATCGGGCGGCTGACGATGCTCTGGCCGCGCGTGAGCCCTTCGTCGACCATGATGTCGATCCGCACGTCCTCGGCCTCGGTGACGATGCCGGGATCCAGCGCGACCGCCATCGCGGCGGGGTCGGGCAGGTCGAAGCCCTCAAGCCCCAGGTCGAGGGAGAATTCCTGCAACACGCGCTGGATGTCGACGGCGAAGTGCGCCAGCGGTGTGCCGACGGCGCGCAGCTGCTGGACATCGTGCGGGGAATAGGTGGCGAAGCGCCGGGAGATGTCCCAGCCGACGACCTCGATCGGCAGGCCGGACTCGAACACCAGGCGCGCGGCGTGGGGATCGACGTAGATGTTGTATTCGGCGACCGGCGTGATGTTGCCGAGCCCGTCACCGGTCGCGCCCATCACGACGCAACGGCGCACCATGCGCGCGATCGACGGGTCGACGGCGAGCGCGACGGCGATGTTCGTCAGCGGGCCGAGCGTGACCAGGGTGAGCTCGCCCGGGCTGCGGCGGATGGCGGAGATCAGCGCGTCGACCGCGTGACCCGGCGCGGGCTCGCGGCCGTGCAGGGGGAGCCCGATGTCCCCCATGCCGTCGGCGCCATGGACGTGCTGGGCCGTTTCCAGCTCGAACAGCAGCGGCTTCGAGCAGCCCATGTGGACGGGGACACGGCTGCCCATCAGTTCGCACGTGTAGAGGGCGTTCTGGGTGGCCTGCACGACGTCGACGTTGCCGCCGACGGTGGTGATCGCTTCGATCTCGACGTCCGCGGCGAGCGCCAGCAGGAGCGCGACGGCGTCATCGGAGGCTGTGTCCGTGTCGATCACGAAACGGTTGGTGGGCACTGCTTCTCCTCTGTCTCTTGTTGCTGACAGGGCACCATAAAAGCATGCCGAAGTCCAGATGGATAGGGGGCGGCTTCCTGTTTGCCCTGGTGAGCAAGGCTTCGGCAGCCCCGACACACGAATGGAACGCCGCCGAAACAGCAGAGACACGGCCTGAGGTAGCTCAATTGACCGGAACGTGCTCGCGTTTCAGCACGTCAGGCCCCGGATCCAGCCCTCTGGAGCCCGGCAGCACGCTATGTGAATACGACGTAAACCGCCAAACTCCCCATTTACCGGCACCCGCTTCCTGTGGTTCTCTGTCCTCTGACAGCGACAAGAGACAGGCCGTCGACGATCACGCAGCCGTCCTGCTGTCCCTTCGGTGGAGGCACCCACATGGCACAAGAGAAACTCGACCTCAAGGTGATCGGCGGGACCGTGGTCCTGGGGGACGGGAAGTACAAACTCGGCGTCGGTGTCAAAGACGGCGTCATCGTGGCCCTGGCCGCTGACGAACTGCTGCCCGACGCGAACGAGGTCATCGACGCCCGCGGCGACTACGTCATCCCCGGCGTCGTGGACTCCGAAGCCCACCCCGGCTGTTACGTGCCCTTCGAATATGACATGCGCACCGAGTCGCGCGCGGCGGCCTGCGCCGGCATCACCACCTGGGGCATCCAGGCGCCGGTCACGCGCCTGGGCACCAAACCGTTCAAGGAGGTCGTCGGCAAGCAGGACGTGGTCTCCTTCCACGAGGCGTTCCCCTCGGCGCGCAAGGTGATCGAGGACGTCTCCTTCACCGACGCCTATCTGACCTACATGCTCGAAACCGACCAGCAGGCCAACGAGATCCCCGAGTACGTCGAACAGCACGGCGTCACCGACTACAAGCTCTACCTGCAGACCCGCGGGATGAAGGGCATGTCCGACGCCGAGGACAACAACTGGCCGTCCCGCCGGGCGGGCCTGGGCACCGGCATCGATGACGGCACGGTCTACCGCGTCATGGAGGAGGCCGCCCGCTACGGCGGCATGGTGCACATCCATCCCGAGAACTGGGAGATCGGCCGGATCTTCGAGGAGCGGCTGCGCGCGGCCGGCCGTACCGACTTCGGCGCCTGGACCGACCGCTCCCCCGACTTCCTGGAGGCGCAGCACATCCGGGCCTACGCCTATCTGGCCCAGCAGACGCCGGGCCGTGTCTCCCTGTACCTCCAGCACTGCTCGACCCAGCTCAGCTTCGACGAGGTGCTGAAGGCGCGGGGCGAAGGCGTCGACGTCTACGCCCAGACCGGCCCCGCCTGGCTGTGGGCCGAGCCGGAGTACGGCTGGCGGATCAACGTGCCGCTGCGCCGCCGCGAGAACATCGAGGCCCTGTGGGTGGCGCTGGCCGACGGGATCGTCGACGTGGTCGGTTCCGACCACGTGGTCGGCTGGGAGCCCTCGTCCTACGAGGAGATGTACAACGCCAACATCTGGGACTGCCGGACCGGCTTCTCCCGCGTCGAGATGCTGCTGCCCGTCCTGCTCTCCGAGGGGGTGGCCAAGGGCCGCATCTCGATCGAGCGCCTGGTCCAGGTGGTCTGTGAGAATCCCGCGAAGACCTCGGGGCTGTGGGGCCGGAAGGGTTCGTTGCTGCCCGGCTTCGACGCCGACATCACGATCGTCGACGCGGGCCGCGAGGTGACCGTCGGGAAGGAGCACCTGAACACGCGATCCGGCTGGTCCATCATGGAGGGCCACACCTTCACCGGGTGGCCGGTCAAGACGATCCTCCGCGGCCGGGTCAGCGCCGAGTGGGCCGACGACTCCCCCGGCATGCGTCCCGTGGGCGAGTCCCGCGGCGTCTACCTCCCCCGCACCCCCGCGGGCCGCAAGCAGGCCTACGCGGTCACCGAGCCGACCCGGGTCGCCCCGAGCGGCCGCTGGCTGGGCACCGACTTCTCCCGCCCCGGCTTCTCCCCCGAGACGCTCAAGTACACCTCGATGAAGGGAAACTGACCGTGGGCGAGCTCTACGGCAGGGGCGTGGCCCCCTGGGACGACGTCCTCGACGAGACCGACCGCGCCGTCTTCACGGCGGCGGGCTGGGGCCGCCGGGCCGGCTTCGGCACCCGTCCGGTGATCGTCGTCATCGACGTCAACTACAACTTCTGCGGCGACAGGCCCGAGCCCATCCTGGACTCGATCAGCCGGTGGCGGTACTCCTGCGGCCCCGAGGCGTGGACCCGCGGCATCCCGGCGATCCAGCGCATCCTGGCGGTGGGGCGGCGCAAGCGGCTGCCCATCGTCTACACCACCAACCCGCGCCGCCCGGACGGCTTCGACCTCGGGGTGTGGAACGACAAGAGTCACCGATCCGCCGACGCCGTCGACATCATGGGCCACCGCGGCAACGACGTCGTCCACGAGGTGGCGCCGCTGGACGGCGACATCTTCCTCGAGAAGCGCAAACCGTCGGCGTTCTTCGGCACCCCGCTGATGAGCCACCTGACGAACCTCAAGGCCGACTCGATCATCCTGACCGGCTCGACGACCAGCGGCTGCGTCCGCGCCACCGCCGTCGACGGCATCTCCTACGACCTCAAGGTCACCATCCCGTACGAGGCCGTGTTCGACCGCTCCCAGCTCTCCCACAAGGTCGCGCTCATGGACGTGCACATGAAGTACGCCGACGTCACCGACACCGACGACGTCGTGCACCACCTGGAATCACTGGAGGCGGGCCTGTTCGACGCGGTGTTCCCGCCGGCCGGGCGCGCGGCGACGGAGTCGGGTGTGTGATGGGCGAGTTCACCATCCGCCGGTTCGTCACCCAGGTCACCGAAGACCGCTCCTGCGAGGGCGTCCCCGCCGACCGGCCGCTGCGGAAGGTCGTCGTTGGAGCGATCCTGGACAACCCGTTCGCGGGCCGGTACGTCGAGGACCTGTCCCCGGCCGTCGACTGGTCGCCGGAACTCGGCGCGCTGCTCGCCGGCCTGGCGGTGCGGGCCCTCGGAGAACCGGCGCTCAGCTACGGCAAGGGCGGGATCGCCGGGACCGGCGGCGTCCAGGAGCACGTCGTCGCGTTCATCACCACACCGTTCGGCGACGCGCTGCGGAAGGCGGTCGGCGGCGGCGCCGCCTGGGTCTCCTCGGCGACCTGCGTCGGCGCCGCCGGCACCCCGCTGACCATCCCCCTAGCGCACAAGGACGCCCTCTACGTGCGCGATCACTATGACGCGGTCACGCTGTTCCCCGCCGACGCGCCGCTCCCCGGCGAGGTGCTGGTCGCGGTGGCCGTGGCCAACCGCGGGCGGCTCAACGCGCGGCTCGGCGGACTGGCCGCCGCCGACGTGGCCGGACGGGACGGCCTGACATGACCGGCCCGCTGCTATCCTTCGCGGCGGTCACCAAATCGTTCGGGCGGACCACGGCCCTCGCCCCGGTCTCCATGGAGATAGCGGCGGGCGAGTTCGTCTCCGTGATCGGCCCGTCCGGCTGCGGCAAGTCGACGCTGCTGCGGCTGGCGTCCAGCCTCGACACCGCGACGTCGGGCACGGTCCGCACCACGACCACGAACATCGGCTACGTGTTCCAGGACGCCACCCTGATGCCCTGGCGAACCGTGCGGCGCAACGTCGAACTCCTCGGTGACCTGGCCAGAGGCGACAGGAACGGCGTGCGGGCCCGGGCCCAGGCGGTGCTGGAGTCGGTGGGTCTCGCGGACTTCGCGGAACACCTGCCCCGGCAGTTGTCCGGCGGGATGCGGATGCGGGCCAGCCTGGCCCGCGCGCTGGTGCTCGAACCCGAGCTCTTCCTGTTCGACGAGCCGTTCGGCGCCCTCGACGAGATCACCCGCGCCCGCCTCAACCTCCAGTTGATGGACCTCTTCGTCGAGCGCCGGTTCGGCACGCTGTTCATCACCCACTCGGTGGCGGAGTCGGTCTTCCTGTCCACGCGGGTGGCCGTCATGTCCGCGCGCCCCGGCCGGATCGTCGCCGAGTTCCCCATCCCCTTCGAGTTCCCGCGACCGGCCGAGCTGCGCTACACGGCGGAGTTCGTCGAACTGGCCGGGCAGGTCGCCCGTGCCCTGGAGGTGGCGTCATGACCGCGAAACGCAGGACGTCCACCTTGGGGCTGGCCCTGCCGCCGCTGACGGTCTTCGTCCTGGTCCTGGCCGGATGGTACGGCGTGACCTACGGAATCCTCGACGCGGATCGGCGTTTCCTGCTCCCGCCGCCGCATCAGGTGATCGTGGACGGCTACCTGGTGGCCGACACTCGCGCCGACATCCTCACCGCCGCCCTGGTCTCGCTGAAGGTGGCGGCGATCGGCCTGTCGATCGCCTTCGTCATCGGCTCCGTGCTGGCGATCCTGATGGCACAGGCCCGCTGGATCGAACGCTCGCTCTATCCGTGGGCCGTCTTCCTGCAGACCATCCCGATCCTGGCGATCGTTCCCGTCATCGGCTTCTGGTTCGGCTACGAGCTGACCGCGCGCGTGATCGTCTGCGTGCTCATCTCCGCCTTCCCGCTGATCATCAATCCGCTTCAGGGGCTGCTGAGCACCGACCGGGGCCTGCACGACCTGATGACGCTGGCCCGCGCCGGCCGCCTCACCCGCTTGATCAAATTGCAGATCCCGTCCGCCCTGCCGCAGGTCTTCGTCGCCCTGCAGACCGCCGCGGGCCTGGCCATCGTCGGCGCCATCGTCGGTGACTTCTTCTTCGGCCGCGGCGAGACCGGGCTCGGCCTGCTCCTGTCCCGGTACAGCTCCCGCCTGCAGTCGGCCGAGATGATCGCGACCATGTTCGTCGCCGCAGCCCTGGGCATTCTCGTCTTCTGGATCTTCGGCGTACTCGGGCGGCGGATCGTCGGCCGCTGGTCCGACGCGTGGGGAGCAGCAGAACGACAGGTCTCCTCCCCCTCTCTCGAAGGAGAGCTGGACCACCCGCCGGCCGGCGCTGACCGGCTCACCCACGCCCAGGCGCAGTGAAAGGACCGAGAACATGCGCAAAGGACCCAATAGCGCGGCAGCGCTCCTCGTGGGGATATGGCTGCTCGCCGCCTGCTCGGCGGAGCAAACGACCGCTTCGACCACCGCCGACCGTCAGGGTGTGCTGTCCGGCGTCTGCCCGAGCACCGTGGTGATCCAGGCCGACTGGGAGCCCGAGGCCGAGCACGGCGGCGTCTACCACCTCCTCGGCGACAAGTACGAGATCGACGAGCGGACCAAGTCGGTCACCGGACCGCTCCTGGCCGCGGGTCAGGACACCGGAGTCGACGCCCAGATCCGCATCGGCGGCTCGGCGGTCGGTTACCAGTCGGCGCACTCGCTGCTGTACCAGGACCCCGAGATCCTGATCGGCTTCGGCCGGGTCACCGAGTACATGGTCGCGCTCAAGGACACGCCGGTGGTCTCCATCATGGCCCTCCTGGAGAAGAGCCCCTACGCCATCTTCTGGGATCCGAAGACCTACCCCGAGGTCCAGGCGATCGCCGACTTGAAGGCCAAGAACGTCGTGATCGAGATGGGTTCGGAGAACGCCGTCTGGCAGGAATACCTGCTCGGAAAGGGATTGGTCACCGAGTCCCAGGCCGACCGGAGCGTCCCCCAGCCGGGCGCCTTCGTCGCCGCGGGCGGCAAGGAGGCCCAAGCCGGCTTCATCACCTCAGAGCCCTATATGTACGAACACGAGATGCCCCAGTGGGGCCGCCCGGTCAAGGGCCAGCTCCTTCACGACGTCGGCTACCCGGAGTATTTCCAGTCGCTGGTGGTGCGCAAGGCCGACGTGACCGAACAGGCCGGTTGCCTGTCGAAGCTGATCCCGATCATCCAGCGGTCCCTGAAGGACTACGTCCAGAACTCCGAGAAGACGAACGCGCTCATCGTCGAGCTGGTCGACACCTATGACACCGGCTGGATCTACACCGCGGGCCGGGCCAAGGCCTCGATCGACGAGCAGATCAAATTGGGCCTGGTGAGCAACGGCGACGACAAGATCCTCGGCAACTTCGACATGAACCGCGTGCAGGAACTCATCGGCATCGTCGGCACGTACACCAAGACCGACGTCAGCGGCGTGCAACCGGCCGACCTGGTCACCAACGAGTTCATCGACGAGTCGATCGGCGTCGATTGATGATCGCAGAGAGCATCCTCGTCCGTGGCCGCCACGTGCTCACCTCGGCCACGCCCGCCGTGGTCGATGACGGCGCGGTCCTCGTCGTGGGCGAGAGCATCGCCGACGTCGGCCCGTACGACGAGCTGCGGGCCGCGCACCCGGACGCGGGTGCGCTCGGCGGTCCGTACGACATCGTGACGCCGGGGTTCGTCAACACCCACGGGCACTTCTCGGAGGGCCTGCTCGCCGGTATCGGCGAGCAGTACACCCTCGGGGAGTGGATTCACGGGCTGATCAACCCGATCGCCCCCCACCTCACCCGCGCCATGGCCTACGTCGCCACGATGCTGTCGGGCATCCAGATGCTGCGCAGCGGCATCACCACCGCCAACGACATGTTCGTGTGCGAGCCGCGGCCGGAGCCGGTCACGCCGGCGGTGGTGACGGCGCTCGACGAGCTGGGCCTGCGCGGCGTGGTCTCCTTCGGCGCCGGGGACCTGCGCTCGGCCGGCGAGGTCGCGCCGCAGCTGGCGGAGCACGAGGCGCTCCGGGAGGCGGCGGCAGCGAGCCGGCTGTGCACGTTCAGGGTGGGCATCGGCGCCGTCGGCGGGCAGAGCGACAAGCTGTTCGCCGCCTCCGCCGACCTCGCGGTGCGCGGGGGGCACGGCGTGCACATCCATCTGCACGAAGTCCGCGAGGAGGTCACCGCCACCCGCCAGCGGTTCGGTGTCACCCCGATCGCCCACTGCGCCCGGGAAGGGCTCTTCACCGCGCCCACCCTGGCCGCGCACTGCGTCTGGGCCGACCGCGCCGACCGTGACCTACTGGCGAGGCACCGCGTGGGGGTGGCGCACAACCCGGTGGCGAACATGATCCTCGCCTCCGGCGCGGCCCCGGTGGCCGAGTTGCGGGCGCTGGGGGTCGACGTCGGGATCGGCGTCGACGGCGCGGCCTCCAATGACAGCCAGGACATGCTGCAGGCCGTCAAGGCCACCGCGCTGCTGGCGCGGGTGCACCACCTGCAGGCCACCGCCATGACCGCCCGCGAGGCCTTCGAGATGGCCACCATCGGCGGCGCCCGGGCGCTGCGCATGGCGGCGACCGTCGGCTCCCTGGAGCCCGGCAAAGCCGCTGACCTGGTCGTCTTCGATGGCTCCTCGCCCGCTCTCGCCAACGTTCACGACCCCTACGAGGCGGTGGTCTACGTCGCCGGATCCCGCGAGGTGAAGGACGTCCTCGTCGCCGGGCGGCCCAGCGTGGCCGATGGCGACGTGGTCACCGTCGATGTGGCCGACCTCGTCGCACGCTCGCGGCCACTGGCCAGGGAACTGGTGACCAGGGCCGGGCTGAGCCACCTTTCGGAGCTGGCCCGATGAGCCGCACACTGATCCACAACATCGGCGCCCTGATCACCGGCGACATCGCCGCGCCGGTCGCCGATCCCGGCGCCATCCTCATCGAGGACGGAAAGATCGCCGAGGTCGGCACCGGAGTCACTCCCGGCGAGGCCGACCAGGTGATCGACGCCCTCGGCACCACCGTGGCCCCCGGCCTGATCGACTCCCACTGCCACGTGGTGCTGGGCGACTACACGCCCCGGCAGACCGCGGTGGGCTTTCTCGCCTCCTACCTGCACGGCGGGATCACCTCGGTGATCTCGCCGGGCGAGATCCACCTGCCCGGCCGCCCGCACGACGCCGCGGGAGTGAAGGCGCTCGCCGTGATCGCCCAGCGGTCCTGGAGCGCGTACCGCCCAGGCGGGATGAAGGTCAACGGCGGCTCGGTCGTCCTTGAGCCGGTGCTCACCGCTGACGACCTGCGCGAACTCGCCGAGCTCGGGGTGCGCTGGGCCAAGTTCGGGTTCGGCCGCTACGCCGACCCAGCCGACGGCGTGCCGCAGATCCGGGACGCGCGGGCCGCGGGGATCGTGGTGACCTGCCATTCCGGTGGCGCCTCCATCCCCGGTTCGAAGCCGATCACCACCGACCATCTGCTCCTGCTCCGGCCGGACGTCTGCGGCCATCTCAACGGCGGTCCCACCTCGCTGGACGCAGGCGGTCTGCGCGCGATCGTCCGCGACACCGGCATGGCCCTGCAGCTCGTCCAGGCCGGCAACCTGCGCAGCGCCATCGAACTGGTCGCGCTGGTCGGCGAGTACGGCGCCGAGCGGCGCGTGGTCCTCGGGTCCGACACCCCCACGGGCACGGGCACGATGCCACTCGGCGTGATCAAGACGGTCGCGGAGCTGAGCTCCCTCGCCGGTGTCGACCCCGCCGTCGCGTGGGCCTGGGCCACGGGCAACGCCTCATCGGTCTACTCGCTCGAGGCGGGGATCGTGGCACCGGGCCGTCCCGCGGACCTGGTCGTGCTGGACGCGCCCTGGGGGTCGCAGGCGCCCGACGCGCTCGGCGCCCTGGCCCGCGGGGACATCCCCGGCATCAGCGCGGTCCTCGTGGACGGCGAGATCAAGGCGCTGTCCAGCCGCAACACCCCGGCCGCCGGCCGCGCCGCACGAGTCACCCCGCCCATCCCGCAGCCGCCGGGCTCGGCGCACGTCTGCTGACACCACCGGAGAGGCATGAATGATCATCACTGAAGCCGTCATCCCCGCAGGTGAGGGCCGCGGCGTGCGCGTGGCGGCCGGGCAACTGCTCGACGTGATCGACCTGGAAGGCAGCCAGGTGGCGGACCTGGTGGCCTACGACGCGGACAACCCCGAGGAGTATCTGTCGCCCGCGCACACCGCCGCGGTCAACACCTCGCTGCGGCTGAAGGTGGGCCACAGCGTGTACTCCAACCATCGCAACCCCCTGCTCACGATCCTGCGCGACGACGTCGGCGAGCACGACATCGTGGTCCCGTGCTGCGACCCCGAACGGTACGCGTACTCCTACGGGGTGACCGAGCACCGCAACTGCCTGAATAACCTGCGCCAGGCGCGCGACCTGCTCGGTCTCGGCCTCGTGGTGCGCGGCGAGAACGCCTGGAACGTCTTCATGCACAACCGGGTGACCGCCGACGGAGAGGTGGTCACCGACCCGGCGACGCATCCGGCCGGCTCCACCATGACCCTGCGCGCGGAGCGGGACCTGGTGGTGCTGATCTCCGCGTGCCCGCAGGACCTGAGCCCGTGCAACAACTACGACCCGACCGCGATGCGGTTCGTGGTCAGAACCGAGGAGAACGGCCGATGAACGCAGAAACGCTGACCAGGCAGGCAAGGCTGACGGCTTCGGCCCGCAAGATCAGGCCGCCGTTCGCCCTCGATCCCGATCTGCGCTTCTACTCGCCGCAGGAGAATCTGGACGCGCTCCGGCACCCGAGGGTCGCCTCCTGGCTGGAGTTCATCCGGCGGGAGTGGACCCCGACGCCCGTGCCCGGCGCGGTGGGCCGCATCGCGCTCCTGGTGCCCTGCACCAAGTACAAGCCGTATCCCACCAGCCGGGAGCATCGCGGGATCAACTCCGCCCTGCTGGACGCGGGGTGGGCGCCGATCGGCGGGCCGGTTCCGGACGGCTTGGAGAAGTGCCTGGACTCCGGTGAGGACGGCCGCTTGCTGGACGTCACGCCGATGGTGCGCGAGGGGTTCGTGCTCGACCGGTTCATCGTCAGCGAGCCGCTCGGGCTGGTGCCGTACGAGCATGCCTACTGGTGGCGGGGCGAGCAGAGCCCGGCGACGTCCTATGACGACCCGGGGCTGTTCGAGTCCCGCGGCACCTCGGTCTCGCCGTACCGGGATGACTGCACCGCCGTGCCGCTGCGGGACGGCACCTGGCGGTGGGGGCCCGGGGAGCGGGAGGCGTACGCCGAGGTGCACAACGCGCTCGTTGACGTGCTGGCCGCGGTGCTCGGCAGGCTCGCCCCGTCCTATGCGGGGATCGGGGCCTGGGTGTCGCCCGGCCTGACCCATGTCAGCTTCCTGGCCGATCGGGAACGGCGCCGCACCGACGGCATCCCGGCGGTGAAGCATGGCGTGTCCGGGCCGAGGACGCTCACGGGGGTGCTCGACCTCCTCCCTGGAGTGGTCACCTTGATGCCCACCCGGGCCCAGCTCGAGGCCGCCACCGAGGCGCTGCGCGAGCGGCTGTCCGGCCAGGGGCGCTCGGCCACTCCGGGATCGGTGCGCTCGATCTTCGCCCGCGGGGACGGCCGCGACACGCCGCTGGCCCTGCCGGAAACCCTTACGCATCTCATCGGCTGGCTCGACGCGTGGACAGCGGCACCGCGGTGAGCGCGGTGCAGGAGCTGCGGGCCGAGGTGGCGCGGACGGCGCGGATGATCGCCGCCGCCGGCCTGATCGAGGCCTTCGGGCACGTTTCGGCCCGGCTCCCCGACGGCGGGGCGGCGATCACCTCGACGCGTCCGCTGCTGTCCGCCGGCGCCGAGGACGTGATCGTGTTCGACGCCGCGGGCCGAGCCGTGTCCGGTCCGCTGTTCGACGTGCCGCTGGAGATCTGGCTGCATCTGGCGGTGTACGCCGCGCGACCGGACGTGGGCGGAATCTGCCGCGGGCATTCCCCGGCCGCGGTGGCCTGGGGCACCGGTGCCGCGGAACTGCCCGTGCTGCACGGGCTTGGCCTGCTGGCCGGACGCCGGGTCCAGGTGTACGACGACGTCGCCCTGGTCTCCACGCCGGAGCGGGGCGCCGCGGCGGCCGGTCGCCTGGGGACGTACATGGCCATGCTCCTGCGGGCCAACGGGGCGATCGCCGTCGGCGCGGACCCGGTGGAGGCGGCCACCCGCCTCTACGCGGTGGAGGACCGGGCCCGGGTGGCGCTCGCCGCTCGGCACCTGCCCGGCCGGGTCGTACCCGACGCCGACTGGAATGCCCGGGGGCACGACAGCGCCGTGGAACTGCGGCGTGCCCGCAGATGGTTCACCCACCGGTTCGACACATGCTGAACTCAGTCATCGTGGCGGCGTCCGGGTGCACGATCAAGGCGGCCGACGGGCGGGTCTACCTCGACATGACGTCCGGCACCGCGGTCCCCGGCGTGGGTCACAGCAGGCCGGAGGTGATCAGCGCGGTGCATCAGCAGATCCGCCGCTACGCTCATGTCGACGGGTACGACCGCTTCGTGGCGCCGGTGCAGGTGGAGTTCGCGGAACGTCTCACCAGGGTGGCCGGTGCCAGGCTCACCAAGGCCTGCCTCACCTCCGGTGGCGCTGAGGCCATCGACTACGCACTCGAGCTGGCCCGCGCCCACACCGGGCGGCTCAAGGTCATGGCCTGCCGTGAGGAGGAGTTCGTTCCCTTCGATGACCTCGACGCCGCCGCGGCGGCCGTTGACGAGCACACCGCGGCGGTGATCGTGGAACCGATCCAGGGGCGTGTTCCCGCCGACGCCTTCCTGCCCGGGCTGCGGGAGCTGTGCACGAGCCGGGGCGCGCTCCTCATCTGCGACGAGAACCGGGGCGGCATGGGCGTCACCGGGACGTGGTTCTCCCACCAGTTGTGGGGCGTCGACCCCGACATCGTCACCTGTGCCATCGGCGGCGGGTTCCCCTTGGGGGCGGTGCTGGCCCGGCCCGAAGTCTTCGCGTCACTGGGGACCACGATGAGTGGCAGCCCGGTGGCTTGCGTGGCCGGTATCGCGGCGTTCGACCTGATCGAGAAGGAAGGCTTGGTCGCCAAGGCGGCGGAGACCGGCGCCTACCTGCGCGAGCGCCTGGAGTCCGTGCGCGGTCAGTTCCCCGATCTGCTCGTCGACGTCCGTGGCCGCGGCCTTTGGTGGGCTTTCGACCTGTCGGTGCCCGCGCAGCCGGTCGTCGAGGCGATAAGGGAGCGCGGCGTGCTCGTCGGGTCGGTGCGCCAGGCCGTCGTCCTGGCACCTCCCCTGGTGATCACGCCTGCCGAGATCGACGTGTTCATCGGCGTACTGCGCGTGGTATTGAGGAGGGTGAGCACCTGACTTCGGCGGTGGTTCGCCGGCACCTACCCCCCAGCCGCGTCGAGTTCGCGCGGCCGGTGTGTCCTCCGTTCCTGCTCAGAGGGTGTTCTGCCAGATGTCGATGGCGAGGATGCGGCGCATGCCGACCGACAGGTAGAGGTCCAGGGCCGGGGTCGTGTTGCCGGAGTCCACGTGCAGGATCGTGCCGATGCGGCCGCGACGCCAGTCGGCCGCGAAGGCGCGGCGGAGCATCAGCTTGCCGAGACCCTTGCCGCGGAAGGCGGGCCTGACCGCCAAGGTCAGCACGTAGCCGCAGTTCTCGTCGGGGACGAAGTGGTTCGTGCCGACCATCACGGCCGCGGGAACGCCGTGCACCTTCGCGACGAGCGCCTGCCCCCAGTCGTGCGCGCTGGAGGCCTCCCGCGCGTCGGCCCACTCCTCGAAGCTCTGCGGGACGTGCCCGAAATGTTCGGCGAATGCCTCCTCCTTGATCGCGTGGGCGGCGCGCAGCAGTTCCTCGTCGTCGCCCGAACCGGTCTCGACGGTCACGCCCGCCAGGAACGAGGGCGCGGGCTCGCCGTTGTGATCGATGCGCATGCGGTGGAAGCTGGTCGCGGGCGCGAACCCGCGCGCCCTCGCCGCCTCCTGCTGGGCGGTGTCCTGGGCGTAGATGCCGATGTCGGCGGTGACGCCGCTGAACCGGCCGAGCACCAGCTCCCAGAGCGCCTCCTCGGCTTCGGCGCCGCGGGCGCGGACGTCGATGTCCACCCGGTCGCTCTCCCCCTTGCGGCAGGCCCAGCCCCAGCCGACCAGCCGCTCCCCCTCGTAGGCGAGCCAGCCGTCCGCGGCCGGATCGAAGTCGGGCTCGGTGAGCTGATCGAGTACGTCCGCCGGAGTCAAGTCCGGCCGTCCGAGCACCCGGGTGTCGTGCTCGGCCACCAGTTCGTAGATCGCGTCCGCGTCTGCGGGCTTCGGATGCCTGATTTCCATGCCTCCGTTGTACGCCGGGCCACTTGGCGACCACTTGCTATGGAATTGGGGACACACTTGGGTATGGATATTCGAGAGCTCCTGTCCGGCCTCACCGGAGCCCAGCGCGTGTACGGGGAACCGTACGAACGCGACGGAATCACGGTCATCCCCGCCTCCGTCATCCGAGGTGGGGGCGGCTTCGGCAACGGCAATGGAGAGCTGGGCTCCGGCGAGGGCGGCGGCGGGGGCATCAACGGACGGCCGATCGGGGCCTACGTCATCAAGGACGGCGAGGTCCGCTGGGAACCGGCGCTCGATGTCGGGCGGCTCGTCCTCGGCGGGCAATTGCTGGTGGCCCTGCTCGCGCTGCTCGCGTTCCGCCTGCTCCGCCGCCGGAAATGAACGGTCAATCGCCGGCCGACCTGCTCGCGCTCCGCCCGCTCCGCCGCCCGCAATGAACGGTTAATCGCTGGCCGCCCTGTTCGCGTTCCGCCGGCTCCGCTGTCGGAGATGAACTGTTTCCGTTAACGGGTTGCCTGCAGGGCGTGGCTTGCCAAGAATTGAGGCGCGAAGGACCGGGGGCCTTCGGACACTTTTCTTCGGGGCGTTCCAGTTAATTAGAAAGCCGTGATCTGGACGGCCGTGGCGGTGAATCGCCTGGTCGGCGGCAATGCGGCTGGCTATGGGACCTGGTTGATATCTGGGGGCGTTGTGGTCGCCTGGGTGACCCAGCCGGTGCCGGGAGCGGTGACGGCGATCGTACTGATCGTGCTGTCGGCGCTCGTGTCGTCGCGGCTGCTGAAAGTGCTCCTGTTCGGGGCGGCGGCCGGGGTGCTGGTGGCCGTGGCGGTGAATCTGCCCGCCGGGGAGACGCCGGGGTCGGGGCTCGTCGACGGGCTGGACGCGGACGGGGTGGCCGGGTGGCTGCGGGATCCGCTGGTGGCGCTGGTGCTGGCCGTGGTGCTCGCCTTCATCGGGACGCAGTCGGGGTGGCGGCTGGTCAAGGCGGTGATGTTCTGCGCGGCGGTGGCGGCCGTGTGCTGGACGGCGGTCAGCTACACCTCGGCGCTGACCGCGGTGGCGGGGGCGATCGCCACGATCGTGGTGTGGCTGATCATCGCGGTGACGTTGGTCACGGTGGTGCTGGTGGTCGGGGTGCTGGTTCTGGCGGCGCGGTCGGATGGGCGGGATGATCGGGAACTGCTGACGCTCGGGCATCGGACGAGGTTGCCCGCCCTGGATGACGACCACGATGACCCACGGCTCGCCCGATTTATCCGCATAAATGGCTGTTTCAATCGGTTGATTGAGCTGATTGAGGAGGCCGCCGATCTTGGTGATCGGGATCTGTCGGTTCCGCAGACAATCGGGGCGGTGGCGGCTTTCTATTTCTCGGGGTTACGGCCGCTCATGCCGGAGATCAAGTCGATCCACGCCGATCTGAACGCGGAGATCGCGGAGCTGGGGCCTGGGTTCGGGCGGATGGCGCGGGCGCGGGTCTACCTGCCGACACGGATGGAATGGCGGGAGCTGACGGCCCAGGAAGGGGTGATATTTCCGTATCCGATCCTGCGGCTGCTGCTGCTCAACCGGCGCTGGCGGGAGGTGGGGACGATCACCTACAAATGGCATAGATGCCAGTATCTGATCGAGGATTATCTTGGCCTCTGAATTTCCGGCGGAAACGGTGGAGACGGACGACGGCGTGCGCTTGTGGGCGACGCGGGTCGGCCAGGGGGTTCCTGTGGTGCTCTGTCACGGCGGCCCGGGATTGTGGGACATGTTCGGCGACATGGCCGATCTGCTGAAAAATGTGGCTACGGTCCATCGGTGGGACCAGCGGGGATGCGGGCGATCGGATCGGCGTGGGCCGTACACGTGGGGTCGGGCGCTCGCGGACCTGGAAGCCGTACGGCGATATTTCGGGTTGGAGCGGATGGTGCTGGCCGGGCATTCCTGGGGAGCCCAGCTGGCGTTGCGTTATGCGCTTGATAATCCCGGGCAGGTCAGCGGGTTGATCTACATCGCCGGTACGGGAATCGATCCGGTGGCCACGTGGCGGGAGCCGTACCAGAAGAATTTCCAGGAGCGTTTGGGCGGGCGGCTGGCTCGGTGGGCGGAATTGAAGGGCCGGGCGCGTTCGGAGGCCGAGGAGCGGGAAATGTGTGTGCTCCAATGGTCGGCGGAATTCGCCGATAACGGGCTGGAACACGCCGAGAGCATGGCCAGTCCCTGGTTCGGCGTTAATTTCGACTACAACGCCGCCATCAATGCCGAAGACAAGCTCACCTGGGGGGCCACGGAACTCCACGACCGCTGCCGGGCCTGCGAGGTGCCCGCGCTGATCGTGGACGGCGAAAATGACATCCGCCCCCGCTGGTCGGTGAATTCGCTGGCGGACGCGCTGCCGCGCGTTTCCCGGGTCGTGCTGGAAAACGCGGGCCACCTGCCCTGGGTGGAGAAACCCGCCGAGTTCCAGACCGCGGTCGGCGATTTCCTGACCCACCGCCGGTGACCCGGGAGGCCAGGTCCAGGCGCCGGATAGCGGCGAGCCGCTCATTCTGGTGCTTAAGTTGAGGGAGTCAATATGCTGTGGCGGTGGCCAGATCGGCGGGAAATCGGGCGACGGTCCGGGATGTCGCGGCCGAGACGGGCCTGTCGATCGCGACCGTTTCCCGGGTGCTCAACGGCCAGGCGAATGTCGCCGCGCACACCCGGGAGCTCGTGCTCCGCGCGGTGGACCGGCTCGGCGACCAGGCGCCGCGGCGGCGCGGCGCGGTCCCAGGCGGGATCTACGTCCGCTGCCCCTACCTGCTCACCGACTACTTCGGGCTGATCGTCTCCTCGGTGGCCGAGACCGTGGAGCTGCACGGCCGCCAGCTGATCCTCGGCGCGGGTGAGGCCGCCCAGCGCACTGCCGTGCTGCCGACCCTCGGCGACCGGCCCGACATCGCGGGCGCGATCCTCATCCTGCCGCCGGAACCCGCGGAAGAGCTCGTCAGGCTCCGCGACCGCCAGTTCCCGTTCGTGGTGATCGATCCGCGTACGCCCCCGCCGAAGGACATTGTGGCCGTCTCCGCCGCGCATTTCGCGGGGGCCCGCAAGCTCATGTCCCACCTGGTGGAACTCGGCCATCGCCGGGTCGGCATCATCGGCGGCCCGGAGGACTGGCTGGCCAGCGACGCCCGGCTCGCTGGTTATACGGCCTCCCTCGCCGACGCGGGCGTGCTACCCGCCGCCCAGTTGCTGCGGACGGTCGTCGAGCCGAACACCGAGAATGGCTACCGCGCCGCCTGCGAACTCCTCGACCTCCCCGAACGCCCGACGGCGCTGGTCGGCTTCAACGACAAGATGGCGGTCGGCGCCCTACTGGCCGCAGCGGAACGCGGCCTCAGCATCCCCCGCGACCTGTCCGTGGCCGGATTCGACGACATCGACGTGAGCCGCGCCACCCGGCCGATGCTCACCACCGTGCGCCAGCCGTTGCAGGAAATGGGCCGCATGGCGGTCGCGCTCCTGATGCGGCTGCTGGACCGCCACACCCTGGAAGCCCTGCACGTCTCGCTGGGCACCGAGCTCATCATCCGCGGCTCGACCGGCCCGGCCGCCTAGTTTGTTTCATTTTGTTTCACAGGGCGGTGGTGGCCCTTTTCCGGGCTCTGAATGCGACATATACGGGCCTTGACACCAAGTTCCACACGTGTTGTCCTTCTCCAACAAGACATGTTTCAAGCCTTGTTTCATTTGTTACGCCGACGGTTCCCGGCCCGTCGGAGCCTGTCGTGAAAGGAATCCTTCGTGTTCCGTCCGTCTCGCAGGGCCGTCACCCTCGGCGTGGTCCTCGCCTCCGCCGTCTGGGTCGCCGGGCCCGTGATCGCCTCGCCCGCGTACGCCGCCAACGAACAGGTCAACATCTGGCTCACCACCACCTCGGACGCCGGCGGCCGCAACGTCACGCGCGGCCTGCAGCAGCAGTCCCCCATCACGTTCGGCCCCGCCGGCGGCAGCGCCAACCACACGATCACCGTCAACGAGGGCACCACGTACCAGCAGTTCGAGGGCGCCGGGGCGTCGATCACCGACACCACCGCCTACCTGCTGCGCGGCGGCCCCGTGAGCGCCGCCACCCGCGACGCCGCGATGCGCAAGCTGTTCCACCCGGTCGACGGCATCGGGCTCGGCTTCGTGCGCAACCCGATCGGCGCCTCCGATCTGTCCCGCCCGGGGAACGTCTCGCTGGACGACACCTGCTGCAACCTCAACGACTTCGGCGCCAACGGCTATGACACCAACGTCCGCCTGCTGACCCAGCAGGCCAAGTCCCTCAACCCGGCGCTCCGGGTGAAGGGGGTGCCGTGGAGCGCGCCCGGCTGGATGAAGGACAACGGCCGGATGGACCAGATGGGCTGGCTGCAGTTCTCGTACTACCCGATGTACGCCCAGTACTTCGTCAAGTACATCCAGAGCTACCAGGCCGCCGGAATCCCGGTGGACTACATCTCCGTCCAGAACGAGCCCAACTGCTGCCAGGCGGCCAACCCGCCCGCGATGAACTACCCGGGCATGAGCTGGAACTCCTCCGGCCTGGCCGAGTTCACCAAGAACCACATCTACCCGGCGTTCCGGGCGGCCGGCATCACCACCAAGGTGCTCATCCACGACTGGAACTACGGCGACTGGGCCACCATGGGCTCGGGCGTGCTCAACGACGCGGCCGTCCGCAACGACCCCCTGTTCGGCGGCGTCGCCTGGCACGGCTACTTCGGCGACCCCGCCGTCGGCACCCAGGTCCACAACCAGTTCCCGGCCGTGAAACAGTTCAGCACCGAGCACTCCGGCGGCAACTGGATCGGCAACCAGCACAACGAGGACCTGAACGACATCGTCACCTACGCCCGCAACTGGAGCGGCAGCCTGGTCAAGTGGAGCCTCGCGCTCAACCAGTTCCAGGGCCCGCACAACGGCGGCTGCGACGTCTGCACCGGCCTGATCACCGTGCAGGAGGGCGGCGCGCGGGCTGGCCAGATCGACTACACGATCGAGTACTACACCACCGGCCACCTGTCCAAGTTCGTCAAGCCCGGCGCGTTCCGGATCGACTCCACCAACAACACCACCATCCAGAACGTCGCCTGGCGCAACCCGGACGGCTCCAAGGCCCTGATCGCCCACAACGGCGGCACGTCCGCCCAGTCCGTACGGGTGAACTGGGGCAACCAGTCCTTCGTGTACAACTTGCCCGCCCGTACGACCGCGACCTTCACCTGGTCAGGCACTCCCGGCTCCGGCGGGGGCAGCGGGACCCCTATTACCGGACTCGCCGGTAAGTGCATCGACGTCGCGGGCGCCAGCAGCGCCGACGGCACCCCCGTCCAGCTCTACACCTGCAACGGCACCGCCGCCCAGCAGTGGACCCGCCCAGGCGACGGCACCCTCCGCGCCCTGGGCAAGTGCCTCGACCTGGTCTCCCACGGCACCGCCAACGGCACCCAGGCCCAACTCTGGACCTGCACCGGCGCCCCCAACCAGCAGTGGACCTACACAGCCGCCCGCGACCTGGTGAACCCCGCCGCCAACAAGTGCCTAGACGTCACCGGCAACACCAGCACCGACGCCACCCGCCTCCAAATCTGGACCTGCACCGGCGCCGCCAACCAGAAGTGGAACCTCTCCTAACCCAAACCGGATGCAGGTCCCTCGGGGGGGACCTGCACCCATTGCATACTCATGGGCATGGAGGAGGAACGATTCCCGCCGGGTCACGGTCCAGCGGAAAAGGTGAGCGTGTCCCTGCGTGCGGGCACCATCCAAGCGATCGGGAGCGCGTCGGCGCGCGAGGTTTCTCGGCATATGTGGATGCCGCGGTGGAACGTCAGATCGAGCGGGACCTCTTGGAGGAAGCGCTTCAGCGGAACGAGGCCGAGTCCGGGCCGATCCCGCAAGATCTTCGTGACGAGGCCACGGCCCTCTTCCATCGCGTCAAGACCACTCCCGAACTCGCCGTCTGAGGTCAGGTGGAGATATAGCGTCTGAGGAAGGTGCGGTAGTCCTTGGCGGAGGCCTCGGTGTAGTACTTCGACTTGTCGTCGCCCTCGCTGAAGAACGTGATTATCGGGCAGGTGGTGGAGGCGGCCCTGCCCTTGTGCTGGGAGATCGTCTTGCCGGTGCGGGCGTCCACGACACGGACCAGGTATGACGTGTTGTACATCGTCATCTTGTATGCCTTCTTCGTCTCCTTCTCCTCCATGTCGCAGACCTTTCCGGCCGGGGTGGTGCCGGTCTGCTCGTAGCAGGCGACCAGCTGGGTCTTGGACACGTCGTCGCCGAAGTCGAGGATCCAGCCCTTGGGGTAATCCCCTGCCGAGATCGAGTTCTGCGTCCAGGAATCGTCGGACTTGCGCATCAGCACGGCGGGATGAAGGCCCTTGTCGGAGCGGCGATACTCGGGCAGCCCCGAGAACCCGAGGCCGTCCGCGCACACGCGCTCCAGGTCGCTCGCGAAGGCCGGAACCTCAGGAGCCTCCTCGGTCTCCTTGGCCACCGGGTCCTCCGCGCTCGCCGTCGACGTGCTGTCGTTGCTCGGCGCGGTGGAAGTCAGCCCGAGAGCCCCGCATCCGCTGAGCACGACCCCCGCGACGGCCACCCCGGCGATCATCATGCTCACTCGCGCGTGCCCATGCCATATCTCCATGAGAAGAACTCCCTGATCACTCTTCGCGATAAGACGAACACGGTGGGACAGGCAGCGTGGAAACAGCTCCGCCCCTGCCTTAAGGCGTTCCATCCCGTTCCACCCCGTTCCATCGGCGCGCGAAGTTACCCAATCGATCACGCGTTGCGGCACGATCGTCCCCCACGTCCTGTTTCGTGGACTCCCAGACTTCAGCGCCCGCCCCGAGGAACCACCCATGCCCTTACAGGAAACCAGCGAGGACAGCGTCGGATTAGATTACGGCCAATTCTTCATCCACGACGTCGGCACCGACTTCGACATCACTGAATTCGGCAGCGATACCTGGTTCCAGACCATGGACAATTGCGCGCTCATTCTCGGATTCACATCAGGCATGTACGCGACGGTCAAACTCGAACTCTGGTCCGAGCCCCCGGACCCGGTCGACCCGGACGACTGGAGCGACGACCCGATATCATCCCAGCTGTTCTCGGAATTCGGCGAAATCTGCGTCAGCGACGTCTTCCTCAACACCCAGACCGCCTACCTGCTCCTCGGCGAGGAAGACACCGTCTGGAACGTCCTCGCCCACCGCCGCCCCACCTCCGACCCGAGCTACCCGGAGGACTATCTATTCCAATTCTGGAAGAATTCCTGAGAGCATTCGCCCGCTATTCGCAGTTGTGAACTGCCTGTAGGCCATCATGGTTCCCCCTTGGGAGGTCACTGTCCTGCGCAACCGCTGATCTCCCAGGCGAGGCCGGAGCCGGGCTAGCGCCGATGACGGGCGTGGCGGCGCATGCCGTCCACTTTCTGGCGGAAGATGTCGCGCGTGACAATCGGTGTGCCGCACCAGGGGGACATGGAAATCAAGTCTGTGCCGTTGCATTGCAACTACTCAGCCGAGTTCCAGGAGTTCCGCTCTGTTCCCGGGCGTTCCAGCGGGCGCGGAACTCGATGTCACGCCGTAGGGATGCCTGGGTGCGACGCCCAGTGCGATCACATACGGAGGAAGAACATGGCTACGAACCTGCGGCGTGCCGCGATGAGCATTGCCCTTGCCGGGCTGACCGTGTTGTCGGCCGCCGCCCTGACCGCAGCTCCGGCGCAGGCGAGCGCGGGCGCCCTGCGGCTCGGCGAGCATCAGAGCCTGGCCGGAAAGATCTGGCTCTACTACGACAGCACCTCCAGCCTCGGTAGCGCCGGCGACGAGGCCAGTTCGGTTTTCAACGACACCGAGGACGCCTGGGTTCTGTACGTCGACAGCGGCTACCGCGACCATCGCTTCTGCATCCGCTCCGGCCAGTACATCCGCAACCTGCACACCTACAACTTCGGTGACAAGATCTCTTCGGTCAGGCGCCTCTCCACCAGGTCCTGCGTCGGCTATCCCGTGTTCGAGTAACACCCGAAGGTTCCGGCTTCCCCCCAGCCGGAACCCCCGCTGTCGCGACTCTGGCGGGCTGGCTAATGTCGGGGCATGGATTCTGTGCGGTTGGGGAACACCGGGCTGAAGGTCAGCAAGATCTGCCTGGGGATGATGAGTTACGGCGATCCGGGAAGTTGGAACGGGTGGGTGCTGCCGGAGGAGCAGGCTGAGCCGATCGTCCGGAAAGCCGCCGACGGAGGTGTGACCTTCTTCGACACCGCCGACGTGTACAGTGCCGGGGCCAGCGAGATCGTCACCGGCAACCTGCTGCGAAAGATCTTCCCCCGGCGGGAGGACTACGTCCTGGCGACCAAGGTCCGCTTCCCCGTCGGCAAAGCCGCGAACGACGGCGGCCTGTCGCGAAAGCACATCATGGCCTCGATCGACGCGTCCCTCACCCGTCTCGGTACGGACTACGTCGACCTCTACCAGATCCACCGATGGGACGACGAAACCCCCATCGAGGAAACCATGGAAGCCCTCCACGACATCGTGAAGGCGGGCAAAGCCCGATATATCGGCGCTTCGTCCATGCTGGCGTGGCAGTTCGGGAAAGCGCAGCACGTGGCCGACAAGCACGGCTGGACCAAGTTCGTGAGCATGCAAGGCCATTACAACCTCCTGTACAGAGAAGACGAGCGGGAGATGAACCCCCTCTGCGTCGACCAAGGCGTCGGCCTCATCCCCTGGAGTCCCCTGGCACGGGGACTCCTCGCGCGAGCGGGGACAGAACAGGACACAACCCGGCAGGTCGGCGACGGAGCCCGCCAGCAGCAGCTGTACGGCGGCCCCGCGGACGCCACCATCCTCGCCAACGTGGCCGACCTGGCGGCGAAGCGCGGCGTCGCCCCGGCGACAGTGGCCCTGGCCTGGCTGCTCCACCAGCCGGGCATGACCGCCCCGATCATTGGAGCCACCAAGGAACGCCACGTGGACGACGCGATCGCCGCCGCCGACCTCACCCTCTCGCCGGAGGAGCAGTCCGCCTTGACCGAGCCCTACCAGCCACGCCCGGTCTCCTTCTGATTCAGAGCGACTGCAGCACGTAGAGGAGGGCGACCGCGATGGCCAGGGCGCCGAGGAGGAGACGCAGGCCGGTTTCGGGAAGGCGAGGTTGAAGCCGGGCGCCCAGATAGCCGCCGATCAGCCCGCCGAAGCCGCAGACCAGGCCCAGAAGCCATTCGGGCGCGATGTCACCTGAGGTAGTAAGGGCGAGGACCGCGTACGCGAGCGCGCCCACGATCGAGTCAGAAAGGTCGAGGCGAGAGCGGCAGGGGCGACATATCCGACCGGCATTCCCCATCCGACGAGGATGGGGCCCAGGATCGAGCCGCCGCCGATGCCGTACACGCCGCCGATGACTCCGACGACGAGGGCCAGCAGGCTGATCGTGCGGGTGCGCACCTCCCGCGCGGGGCGGTGCCGTTCCGGACGCAGAGTTCGCACGCACAACCAGACGCCGAGGGGCAGCAGAAATGCCGCGACAAGGATCCGGAACACCTGCGGGCCTGGCACGACGAAGACACGGATGATCGCGCCGATGACCACCCCGGGGAGGGTGCCGACGATGAGTTGCCTGGTCAGCGGGCTGATCAGCGATCCGTTCCGCCGGTAGCGCATGAGCGCTCCAGGCCCTGACACGACGTTGAACAGCAGATTGGTAGGCGTTATCGCAGGGCTCGGCACACCCAGCACGCTGAGCTGAACCGGAAGGAGAAACACCGCCCCCGACACCCCCACCGGAGTCGTGAACACCGCGATCAGCAACCCAGCCCCGAACCCAACCAAACCCTCGACCAACACCACATTCCCCCCGACAGAGTCGCCCCAGCTTGCCCTACTCGCCGGAATCACTCCAGACCGGAATGGAGAACCCATGACAACCGCCCCAGCCGGGGACTTCGACTACGACACCCATGGGTACGGCTACGCCACTCAGCGCCGTACCGATCCGCGAATCGAGGCCCTGGTCCATGCCGCTCTGGGCGAGGGACGCAGCTTGATCAACGTAGGCGCGGGCGCCGGGTCGTACGAACCGGAAGACCGGTATGTGGTCGCGGTCGAACCGTCCGCCGTCATGCGCGGACAACGCCCCGCCCGCCGGGTCCCCGCCCTGAACGCCACCGCCGAACAGCTGCCATTCGACGACAACACATTCGACGCCGCCCTGGCGTCGATCACCGTCCACCAGTGGCCCGACCCAGAACAGGGCCTACGCGAACTACGCCGCGTCTCCCGCGGCCCCGTCGTCGTGCTCACCTTCGACGGCGACGCCCTCGACCTCCTCTGGCTAGCCGAGTACGCCCCCGAACTCGTCACCGCCGAACGCCTCCGCTACCCCAAGATCGACTGGATCGCCCAACACATCGGAACCACAGCCCGAGTCGAACCAGTCCCCATCCCCATCGACTGCGCAGACGGCTTCACCGAGGCCTACTACGCCCGCCCCGAACGTTTCCTGGACCCAGCCGTCCGCAAATCACAGTCCGCATGGGGCTTCGTCGACCCCACCGCCGAATCCCGCGCAATCGAACACCTACGCACCGACCTCGCAAACGGCACCTGGGACACCCACTACGGCCACCTACGCACCCAGCCCGAGTTCCTGGGCTCCCTCCGCCTGCTCATCGGCCTCCCATGACCAAAGGTCGGCGCCCTGGATAGAAGCGTTGCGCCCAGCTCATGAATCCCGCCGGATCAAACGCTCTATTAGCGAATCTAGCTCGCCTCATAGTTTTCCCCGAATACTATGTTCCACAGCTCCTGTTGGCGATGCGCCGGCGGCGTGCGGGGAAACCGATCCGCATTGGAGGCGGAAGATCGCAACCGTCGAACGATCTTTGGATCTTGCTGCAGCTCCGCTATTCTCAAAGGTCTGCCTGTATTGAGGGAACGAGCTCCGCGCCTGCGTCGGTTAACGCCGATTTCCAAGCCAAGCACGAGTGCCAGCCAGTTTATGACCAATGAGATCAACAGGTAGACGAGGCACCACCAGGCGACCGCCGCCCAGAACGCGTACAGATAGAACACGCCCCCCAGGGCCGTCACCAGCAGACCGAATACGATCAGTTGGCCCCCTTCTTCACTGAGACGCTTCGCGTACCGACCGAAGGAGAAGAGGCCGCATACCAGCGCCAGCGCCAGCACGAGTCCAATCCCCCACGAAACGGTGACCCACCAGGGCGTGGCATTGGTGGCCGGGAATGGAAAAGCTAGTTCGCCCAACATGCTCTGGTCTTGCCGAGTGGAACTATCTTTCGGGATAGACCGTTTGAATTCACCCGAGGAATCCGGCAGCGGCGAGACCGAATGTCGGACGTTCTGAGAGTTTGAAGGATAGGGCTGCAAGGCGAGGTCATGCTCGTAAGACTTCTGCGCTATCTGTAACGCCCAGATGGCGACGACCAAGCCAGCCACGGCGACGACACACCCGACGATGGTCGCCCACTCGGATGCCGCGGTACGGCGGGAGTTCGCCATGCGTCCTCACTGGGTGAATCTGCTCGGTTCTATGTGCATAACCGCACCTAAGGATGGAACGTCAGACTACGCCAAATCGTCCCCTTGAGGACCCGAGACGCATAGCTCCCCGGTCCGATGCCACCCCACGTCGAGGACGACGATGCCTCGAAAGACCCGACCGCCCCCATGGGTCGTGCACCGAATCTCGCCACGTTTCCTGGCTTCCACGGCGAAGGCGAACAGCGCGAGGTATCTACCGTTCGTACTGACCGAGGCGGAGCAGGTATTCGTCGATCTCGGCCACCTCGGCGGAGCTCTCACCGAACCGGGCGACTCGCGCGCGACGGGCCTCGCCGAAAGCGCGACGGGCATCTGCAAAGCGCTGAAGCCGCGCGAACAGCGTACCGATCTGAACTCGGATCACGTCGGTTCTTGAATCGTTCTGGCTGATGACTGGGAGCCAGTCGGGCAGTAGTGCCTGGAAACCCGCAAGGGCGTTCGTGTTCTCTCCGAGGAGTGATCGGCACAATGCGGCGTAGTAGCGGCTCTCCAGTAGCCCCTCGTCATTGTTCTCGTAAAGATCAGCATAGATCGTCCGGGCTTGCTCGAACTCCTGCAGCGCCCGCCTATAGGAGCCTGCGGCGAGCAGAATCCCCGCCAGCCGGAATTGGAGGTCGGCGGTGAGTGCCGTGCTGTGCCCGGCGCGATCGATCGCCGCCTGCAGCACATCGGTCGCCTGCGCGAACTGCTGCTCCTCCGCAAGCTCTTGAGCATGCGCTACGACGGACTCGAATTCGTCATCAGTTAGGGGGGCGCCGTCGTGAACGGCCGAAGCGGACACGGCCGTGGCTCGCCTGCGTGGCGTCGCCCCCATGGGCCGAGTGAAGGGTCGTGTAGGGTCAAGATCTTCGCGTACGGCGGCAGCGTCCCCCGCCTGGGCGAACGGAAGCAGCACGTCGTAGACAGTCTCCGCACCCGGACGGTCCTCCTCCGTCTTCGCCAGCATGGCCCGGATGAGATCGGCGATCGCTACAGGAACGTCAGGCCGATACTGGCTGAGCGGCGGAGGCGAAGAGTGCACATGGTGATACTGGAAGGACCTGCTCCCGTTGGGGATAAACGGCGGCCGTCCCGTAAACGTTTCGAACAGCACGCAGCCGAGAGCGTACACATCGGCGGCGGGACCGACTCCACTGCTGACGCATTGCTCCGGAGACATGTAGGGCGGTGTTCCGACGCTCTCCCCGATTCGGGTGAGTTTCGGCACGTCATCACGGCTGAGCAGGGCGGCAACTCCGAAGTCAAGGATCTTGATGATGCCGCCGAGCGTGACGAAGAGGTTCCGCGGCTTGATGTCACGGTGCACGACAGAAAGCCTGTGCACCTCCACCAGTGCAGCGGCGATCTGGGCACCGATGGCGGCGGCCCAGGCGGTCGACGGCGGATGATCCGTATAGTCCTGCTCAGCGATCAGATCACTGAGCTCGGCGCCGTGCAATAGCTCCATCACCAGGTACAGGTCGCCCGTCAAAGGATCGACGCCAGTGTCATACACGGCGGGAATCCCCGGGCAGTTCACGCTCGCAGCTGCTCTGATCTCGCGGAGGAAGCGCTGCCGTGCGATCTCGGCGTCCTCCGCCGATGCGGCATGCGTGGCGCTCTGCTTCATCAACTTGACCGCGACGCGCCGGTCGAGCTTCACGTCGTACCCGGCCCAGACCTCACCCATCCCGCCCTGGCCAAGGAAGAGTTCAAGCCTGTAGCGCTCGGCGATGAGACGTCCACCGGTGGGATCGGTCATAGGCCTCCAGCTTGACAGTCGAGATCAAGCCGGGGCAACCCGCTCATTGTGATTCGGAACCAGTGTTCCCGGACTTCTTGCGTAAACGGCGCTCGGCTTCGCGGCGGGCCGGTCGGCGGATTAGCTCATATGCCTGCATCCGTGCCACATGGCTGAATACTTCCTTGAATTCTGGATCCTCGCCGAAGAAACGCTTCACCAGTGTGTCGTTGGCCTCAGCGCGCTCACCGACGACGCGACGAAGGTGCTTATCGAAGACTTGGCCGAATTTGTCGATATCGTCATTCGCCAACCCGGCACGCTGGATCACGGGGTCCTCGGCAAGCTCGACGATCACCTGCCCTGCCCAGATCCGATCCCCGGTGTTGAGGTCCCAGCCGTATCGCCCGTTGATCTCCTCGATGACCTGCGAGAGCGGGACTTCCTCTTCCTCGCGTTTCCCGCCTCCTTCCGCGGAGAAACCAGGGAGCATCTGCGGACCCCGCGGCACGAGACTCACGTCGCGGTCGGCCGACTTCACGAACCGCAGGTGGGTGAGGTCGACCGCGCCGACATCCACGCCTGCGGAAGCCTCGGATTTGATGAGTCGTGCGAGGAAGCGACCGTAGCGGTAGAGCGCCTCCAGATCCTCGTCCGGGTAGTAGCCAGCAACCTGCGACAAGTAACTGTACGCACGGACGTACTGGTCCAGTGCCTTACGGAAGCCGTTCGCGGCCTCGTCGTCCTGCGCTTCAAGCTGGGCGAAGCGATCCCTGGCCGGGGTGGTCAGGGAGTAGAAGAGCCGATGCGCGTTCTCCACCTCCGACCGGGTCATGCCGGGGCGCTCCGTCCCGATCTCGGCCTCCGCGAAGGCTATGATCTCGACGTCCACGAGGAGTTGGTAACCCTTGACCTGACGTGCTTTGGTGTTCAACAGGTTGGGGTCGGCGGGCTGTGCGTTGGCCTCCTCGAAGTACTTCTGAAAGGCCGCCTGGATTTCGTCGGCCTCGTTGGCGAAATCGAGGATGCGCACGTCCTCCTGGCGCTTAAGCGGATGGATTCGGTTGAGCCGCGAAAGCGTTTGCACGGCGGCGATCCCGTCTAGCTTCTTGTCCAGGTACATCGCGCAGAGCAGCGGCTGGTCGAATCCGGTCTGGTATTTGTCGGCCACGACCAGAATCCGGTACTCATCCTGGTCGCGGGTCACGGCGTGCGGGTCGTCGGCCTTCACATAGGCGAACCGGGCGGGAAGCTGAGCCTCGGAGAACCCGTTCAGTTTGGTCTCGCTGAACTCGGTCTTGTCGATCTCGACCATCCCGGAGAAGGCGACCAAGGTGCCGCAGTCGGTGAGCTCCCTCTTGTCGATGTAGGAGCGGATGGCCTGGTAGAGCTCGACCGCTCGACGCCGCGAGTCCACCACGACCATGGCCTTGGCCCGCCCGCCCATACCGGCCATCACATGCTCACGAAAGTGATCGATAATGATCTTCGCCTGCTGGCCGAGTGCGGCCGGATTGAGCTTCACCGCCCGCATGAGCTCTGCCTTCGCGCCGCGGGCGTCGACGTCGCGATCCTCCTCGGCCTCAATGATCGCGCTGCGCAGCCGGAAGTAGAAGTCGTAGGTGCTGTAGTTCCGCAGCACATCGAGGATGAAGCCCTCCTCGATCGCCTGGCGCATTGAGTAGGTGTGGAATGGCTTGTACTTCGGAATATCCTCCTCGTCCCGCTCATCGGAGAGCAGGCCGAACAGGTTCAGCGTCTTGCTCTTCGGTGTCGCGGTGAAAGCGAAGTACGACAGGTTCGGATGCTGTCCGCGTTCACTCGCGGCCGCCGTGAGCAGACTGTCGTCGTCGCTGCCCTTACGACTGCCGAGCAGCTTGCGCACCGCGTCGGCCGCATCGCCCGACTGCGAGGAGTGCGCCTCGTCGACGATCACCGCATAGCGCCGATCGTTAAGCCCGGAGACTTTCTCGCGGGCGAACAGGAACTTCTGCTGCGTGGTGATGATGATCCGCGCGGTCTGGCCGGCCAGCGCCCGCGCGAGCTGGGTGGAGTCCTCGTCGATCCGCTCGACCACGCCCGCGACGTGATCGAATTGATAGATCGTGTCCTTGAGCTGGTTGTCGAGCACCCTCCGATCGGTGATCACGATCACCTTGTCGAAGACAGGCTGGTTCGGTCCGAGACCTTTCGCCAGAGCTTCCGCCGACAGCTCACGCATGTCTTCCGGGGTGTGCAACGACGACAGCCGGTGCGCCAGCCAGGCGATCGAGTTCGACTTCCCCGAGCCCGCCGAGTGCTCGATCAGGTAATTGTCTCCGGAGCCGTACCGGGCGGCGTGATCGGTGAGCTTCCGCACAGCATGCCATTGGTGGAAGCGAGGGAAGATCAGCGGCTTGCGATGCGCGTCCCCGCGCTTGGCCACCGGAGCGCGGCCCTTCTTGAGGCCCTCGTCCTCGACGTGCAGGAACCGGTGAATCACGTCGAGCCATGCGTGCCGCTCCCACACTTGTTCCCACAGGTAAGCCGTCCGGTAGCCGTCACCCGCTGGGTTGCCTGCCCCGCTGTACTCTCCAGGGCCGCGGGAGCCTATGTTGAACGGCAGAAACCTCGTCGTAGGCCCGGTCAGCCGAGTGGTGATGAACGCCAGATCCTGGTCCACCGCAAAATGCACCAGAGTACGGCGGGCGAAGATGAGATCCTTCGGATCCCGCTTCTCCCGATACTGGGCCTTGGCATCCTCGACGCTGGTCTCAGTCGCTTTGTTCTTGAGTTCGGCCGTGGCGACCGGCACTCCGTTGAGGAAGAACGCCAGGTCCAGCTCCTTGAGCGGATCCTTGACCGAGTAGCGGAGCTGCCGCGTCACAGCCAGCCGGTTCTGGTCGTAATGTTTCAGCGCGTCCTTCGCCAGGGTGTGGCTCGGCCGGAAGTACGCGAGCCGGATCGTGACCGCCTTGTCCTTCACGCCGTGCCGCAGAACGTCCAACGCACCACGATCGTCGATCTCTCGGGCGACGTGCTTGGCGAACTCGCGCATGACCGCGTCGGTCTCCACCGGGTGGGTCTTCGCTTTCGGGTCGTACGGCTGCCGCACGCCATACCGGTTGAGCAGTTCGTTCCACTCATCGATTTGCGTGGCCCCGATGAAGGTGAACATTTCGCCGGTGTCGAGGCCGAGTTCCCGATTGTAGAACGAGGAGATCCCATTGACCCATCCTCGTTCCAACAGGGCGGTCTCGATGACGGACTCGAACGGTTCCTCGGTATGCGCGCGGCTCATGAACCACCCTCGATCAGACGTTCCACATCTCGGCAGAACTTATCGAAAGACGGCGCAGCCTTCCGGGCCTCGACCAGGTCAAATGTTCCGGCCAAGGCTGCCTGATCCGCAGTCTCCTTGTACGGTGTGCCGTCGACCTTCCGTGCGGTGAGCCATTCCTTGGCTCCCTGGATGCCTTCTGGATTGTCTGGTGGTTGCAGCGGGTCTGCCAGCCCTCGGCATCCTGACAAGGATGTTGCGGCGGCCAGGAACCATGCCTCGAATTCCCGATGGGCTAGCACCACCGAAATGTTCTTGTCAGCGCGTGCCTGACGGGCCCGTGCCAGAAGCTCGGGCCCCAGCGTGGCGGGACAGTCATCGTCGGAGTCAGCGAGCACGAGGATGCCGCCAGCGCTGATCGCGTTGAGAGCGGCCACCTTTCGCACAGCGCTCTCCACTCCATTGGGAGCGACCAGCGTGCCACGAGGAATACGATGCGGCTCGGGGATCTTGATGTCCCAGATCCCCGCCGCCTGTGTGATCCTGCGTAGCAGCACGGGTAGGGCACGGACCTCTCCATGTCCTTCGACAACGGACGCGATGGTGATCTGGCCGCTCATTCGGAATCCCTGGGCCGAAGTTGGCGATCACGCATTAGCTCGCCCAGAGTGGCGAGCCGCTCGTCCACCACCTTGCGGACGGCCTCGTCAATATCGCCGATGATGGTGAGCCCGCCGTCCATCGTCACGACCCGCACCCAGCTCGCGTCGAAGTCATCGTGATCGAGCAAGTCAGCGCTCTGAGTGGTGATGATGATCTGAACTCGTTCACTGGCCTCGGTAAGGGCGTCGAACAGTGCTCCGATCGCGGCCGGATGAAGCGCTGTCTCCGGTTCTTCGATCGCGATCAGCGTCGCTTGCCCGTCCAGCACGGCAGGCTGGAACAGAGTGGCGAGCACTCCCGCAGCTTGGAGGGTTCCTTCCGAGATCGCATCTGGCCCGAATGGCTGAGTCCCACGATTAGTACGCAACTCCACCGTCGACCGCGTGCCATATACCCGCTGATCCATACCCAAGGCCCCGGGTACGATCGCCTGAAGGTAGTCGTCGACACGGGATTTGAACACCGGGTATCGGAAGGCAAGCTCCCCCAGGACCGTTCCGATGTTCTCCCCGGAAAAGCCGACTCTCCCCGTCCGCTGGTCGGACTGGAACTGACGCATCTCATCGGTGTCCAGGTGGTGGAAGAGCATCTCCCTGAGGCCGTAGTAGACCTCGCTGAAGTCGCCCTGTGCCGCTGCCACCGGCAAGTACAGCCTCTCGCGCTCGATGCCGCCGCCATCGACGATCAGCCCAGCCAGCACGTCGAAGCGTGATTCCTTATCCTGACCTTGGTGGATTACGCAGTGCTCCTCCTTGACCACCAACGGACGACGGCCCGTCGTGTCGCGTCCCAGCGTGAATCCGTATCCGGTCTGCTTGAGGCCTTCTGGGGTTGCAACCCTGAACTCCAGGTCGATGCTGAACTGATCGGTCGGCTCGGGGACCTGCCGGAGGATCTCGGCGAGCCCGCCCCGTCGCGTCACGGCATCGGCCGGCGTTGTCGCCAGCGCATCCGCGACGAAGCGCAGTGCGTCCATGAAGTTGCTCTTGCCCGCCCCGTTAGGACCCAGCAGTACCACCAAAGGAGTGAAGGCAACCTCACACGAGGCGATGCTCCGGTAGTTTTCCACCCGGACTCGGTTCAAGAATGGCACCGCCTGCTTCATCACACCCCCCGAGCCGTTGTGACATCGATCTGCCCTGTTACCGCCGCCGTGATCAGAGCCTGACGTCTTTCAGCGAGTCGATCTAGCTGTGCGGAGATCGCCGACCTTAGGCCTTCTGTTACTTCCCAATGCTTCAATATTCGCGATATCAGTTGACGCTGGGTATCGATATCTACCCGAGGAATTGGCCATTCTTTGATGTCGCTGGTCTTCAGGTTCGCCATCGAGGGTGACGAACCGTGCGATGCTGCTGCACATAGATTGCGGATTTTTGTGCCTCTGGAGACTGCGACCAGGAAACGCGGGTCCAGGTGGGGAGCCACCTCTACTCGGAAAATCTTGTCACAGAGCAGCAGCTTCTCTCGCGTCGTCTGAACCACTGCGGTAGCTCCGACCAGTGCAGGCGTGTTGGCTCGTGTGATGAGCAGGTCGCCTTCCTTGATTTCATATCGCCTTTCCGGCAAGATTTCGTCTGGAAGACGCTTATTCTCATCCGGCCAGAAGATGCCATGCTTAACGCTACTTACTTTAAGAACGCCCCACTCCTCATCTTCGGCTGGAACGTTATCGCATTGAGGGCTGGCGCCTTGCTCGATGCGAACGATCGAGCGGCGGAATGGAGCAAAACCATACGCGTCTTCCAAGAGGTCCAGTTCCAAATCCAGAACGGCGCGATCCCTCTCATCTAGCTTGGACCGAACAGATAGCTGAATAGCTTCCATCTCGTCTATCCGAGCTGTCTCCACTTCGAGGAAGTCGGCAATCCGCCGCTGCTCCCCGACATCTGGGGCAGAGATTCGAATCCTACCTAGTTCCTCAGCATTGAGGTGCGGCTGCGCCGCACGACTCCGCTCGATGTCAATGGCGTGCATTACAGGACCGCTTAAAAACGCGTATGCAAGAAACCGCGAGTCGATACTTTCCGGTGTGATTCGCAGATCGTATCCGGGTGCGCTCCCCGCCCAATCCTCTGTTATCAGGGCGGAGTCACCGGTGTAGGCGCCACTCCTCACGACCAGGATCTCTCCCGCTTGCAAGAGCGGAGCCCGATCAAGCGGCAGGTCAGTTAAATGTGCATAGATCAACCCTTCCGAAACGATCGAACCGCGGAAAATATTCGTTGCCCTTATGATCGGCACCCCTTCCCAGCTCAACGGAGGTGGCTGTCCCAAGCCGTAGCGCACCCGAGCGACGCGCTTGATAGCTGTCTCAGTCCATGAACTAGGTCTCACTCGGTCACCTCCGACAGGAGTGCCTGAATCTTGGCTTCGAGTTCCTTCAGTTCGGCGTCAATCTCGGCTAGCGGTCGTGGCGGAGTGTAGACGTAGAAGTGCCGGGTGAACGGGATCTCATAGCCGATCTTCGCTCGGACGGTCTCCTTGGTATCCGGGTCCTTGATGTCGGCGATCCAGGCATCTGGAACATGTGGGAGAACCTCGCGGGCGAAGTATTCGTCGATGTCCTGCTTCAACACCACGTTCTCGAAGTCGCGCAGGTCGGGGTCTGGAAGCGGCTTGCCGGTCTTCATCTGAACCTCGCCGTTGAGATCGATCGTAGAGATCAAAGACCAGAGTTCCTTGTCAGCCACTGTGTCCGGCCACATGATCCCAGCTTCGGCGAGCGTCGCATGCAATGCCATACGGGCCTCGACCTTAGTGAACCAGGCCTTACCGACCAGGGGCCTGAACACCTCGGCCAGTGGCCTTAACCCGGCGAACTTCGGCAGGGAACCCCGCTGAACTAACTGATGAAGGACCTCATCGGTGATCTCGAATCGCAGGCGCAACGGACGGTCAACTGTGATGCGCCGGTAGCCGAAATCCTCGGTGTCGAAGACCTTCACTTTCGCACGGCCCGGGTGGTCAGGATCTTCGGCCGCGTGTAGGGCTTCCCTGTACAGTTTGGAGATCTCGGCGATCTGGTCATCGGTGATTTGCTTGCGCTTCTCGCCGAGGGACTTGCGCATCTTGGTCCAGTAGTCACGGGCGTCGAGCAGGATCACCTTGCCCTTGTGCTTCTGATCCTTGCGGTTGGAAAGGATCCAGAAATAGGTGGAGATGCCGGTGTTGTAGAAGAGTTGGTCGGGCAGGGCGACGATGGCTTCGAGGAGGTCGCGCTCCAGGATCCACTGACGGATCTTAGACTCGCCGGATCCGGCAGCGCCGGTGAATAGAGGGGAGCCGTTGAAAACGATCGCTAGCCGGGCGCCACCCTCCTCCGGAGTGCGCATCTTGGAGATCATGTGTTGGAGGAAGAGGAACGAGCCGTCGTTTATCCGGGGGAGGCCCGCGCCGAAGCGCCCCGCGTGACGCAGCGCCTTGGCCTCCGACTCGACGGCTTCCTGCACCTTCTTCCACTCGACACCGAACGGCGGATTGGCCAGTAGGTAGTCGAATGACTTGCCCTTGTGCTGGTCGTCACTGAACGAGTTGCCGAGCTTGATGTGGTCCGGGTCATGGCCCTTGATCATCATGTCGGAAACGCAGATGGCGTAGGACTCCTCGTTCAACTCCTGCCCGAAGAGTTCGACATGGACGTCTTCGTTCATCTGAGTCTTAATGTGCTCCTCGGCCGCGGTCAGCATGCCGCCCGTTCCGCAGGCCGGGTCGAGGATGTTGATGACGTCGCCGGGAGCGAAACGGCCGTGGTCGGGGGCCAGCAGGAGATTCACCATCAACTCGATTACTTCACGCGGGGTGAAGTGCTCTCCGGCCGTCTCGTTGGAGGCATCGGCAAAGCGTCGGATGAGGTCCTCGAACGCGTATCCCATGTCGTGGTTGTCGATGGCCCGGGGGCCGAGGTCAAATTCCTGATACGCCTGGACAACCTTGTACAAGAGGCCGAGGTTGGCCAGTCGGTCGACCTGGCGATAGAAGTCGTATTTTTCGATGACCTCTTGGCCCCAGACGGAGAAGCCTCGCAGGTAGTCGAGGAAGTTCGTCCGCACGCTGTCGGCGTCAGCGCCAACCGTGGCGAAGCTCTGCCGAGACCGGTTGAAGAACTTCAGCCCGATCCGATCGCAGATCAGGTCGTGCTTATCGGCCACCTGAAACTTCTTGTCGAGCTCCCAGACGAGGTCGCGCGTGGGCACCAGTACGCAGTCCATGCGGCGCAGCACGGCAAACGGCAGGATCACCCGGCCATACTCGGAGCGCTTGTAGTCGCCCCGGAGCAGGTCGGCCACCTCCCAGATCTTAGCCGCCAGCTTGCTGTGACTGGTTGTCGCCGCCACGTCACTCGCCTTCCATATCGAGAGGGTCAAACACACCGGTCGTCAGGCCGGCGTGCGCCAGCCGTACAACATCATCACCGAGCGCAACCGCACGGTGCAGCAGGTCGGCGAACTTTGCCAGCCGCCGGAACTCCGCGCCGTAGCGTCGTTGCTCGGCCAGCGGCATCCGTGGGATGACCGCCCGCCGGACGTCATAACGGAAAGTACCGGTCCCGGTGACTGCCTGCCGCATGTTGGCCTCGCTGCGGAGAAACCCGGCCACAAAGTGAGGATCGAGCACCGTACGATCGCAGCGGAGGAGATGGCAGTCCGGAGGCGTTTGGTTCAGTGGCTCGTCGAGAACGACGGGGGGCGCGGCCGAATCGAGGGCGGGGACGAGGATGTCTCCGGGCCGTGGGCGCAGATCCGAGCGTGGTGTGTCCCGGTTTAGCACGACGTGCACAGCCTCGGCCTTCACTAGGTCCGCGATGGAGACCATCGACATGGCCACCTCAGCACGATCGTGATGAGCGGGCACAGCGCCGGTCACTCGGCGAAGCAATGGCCGCAGGCCCTCCAGCGCGGCGGAGTGGTCGTCGGCGACGGTGTGGACTGGCCGCTTCATATACCGGGCCGGGGTGAGATCTACTTCGTCGTCCAGCAACTCGACTGCGGGAACATCCGCGGTCACGCCTGGCTGGTCGTCAGGAAGCCCGTCCTGAAGGCGGTCCCGGTCGAAGGCCGACACGTCGATCATGCGTACGGTGGACGGGTGGTCGCCACTGCGAGTAAGTACCCACAGATGCAGCCCCAGTGAGTGCCCACTGGTCATGCGTGGCGGCAAGGCAACGATCCGACGGAGTGCCCCGGCGCGAACGAGGTTACCGCGGATCCGTCGCCCTGATCTGCGGGAGGCCGCCGCGATCGGCATCACCACGATCGCGGTTCCCCCAGGCCGCACATGGGCGTAACAGTGCTGGACCCATGCCAGTTCGGACTCGGCGCGTGGCGGCAGGCTGAACTCCCAGCGCGGGTCATAACCGAGATCCTCATGCCCCCAGTCTTTGATCCCGGTGGGCGGATCGCAGACGACCACATCATGACCGGGCGAAAGCGCGAACCGATCATCGCGGAGGGAATCACCGACTCTGACATCCGCGCCACCCAGCCGGAACGCCGCTATCCGGGCCAGTGCCGGATCGATCTCCTGGGCGGCTACGCGAATATCGCTCTTGGCAGCTAAGGCCCAGAGCAAATTTCCGGTCCCGCACGCCGGGTCGAGAACACTTCCGTCCGGCTCCACCATCGTGGCGATCAGTGACGTCAGTTCGGCCGATGTCGTCGGGGTCGCACGTGACGTCGAATCGATATAGCGGCTGTGCAGTTCTTCGAAGAGATCGTCAGCCGGATGTTCGCGTGCGACAGCGGCGAGCCTGCGCCAGAACGGCACGTGCCGTGGGGGGAGCCCATCGGGAAACGGAGGGCCGCCAGGCAGGTGGGACTCCCGCGCCACCGCGACGGGGAGCCGTGCTGCGAGCATCTCATCGGGCTCGGAAGGCAGGTCGTCTCCCAGGTACTTGCACGAGAGGAAAGAGGCGACATCAGCAAGAACATCGACAAGGCGGCTTTCCTCCCCACAGATACGTAGCTCCTGCCAGAGACGATCCAGGGGCGCGATGGATGCTGGCGTGCCGCGCGCCTCAAGCCACCCCTCAACCTCGGTGAGCGCGTATAGGGGGTTCGCGGCAGTTCCACCGACGGGAGCCGGGAAATCCTGGTGCCTGCGCCGCCAGTTACTGACCGCAGCACGCTCGACCTTGGCCAGGCGCGCGATCTCGGCGGCGGTCACCGTCACCTGTTCACTCAAGCAGGCCGCCCCTCACTAGTCCACGTTAGCTACAACCTAGCCCATATGGACTGTTCGCGTCCATGGGTCAGTAAGTTTGTTGTTTGCATCGCTAACAGTCTGCTCTACTGGAAACCGGCGAGCACACACGCCAACCGGAAGGCCTGATCTCAGAGAAGGAGAAGAGTTCGATGCCATCGACCAACGAACCCCCGGAGACTCGCAAGACCACGCTCTACCGCCTACACGAGGCCCGGGGCCACCCGGACGAGCTGCGGAAAATCATCGTTCCCCGTTATCTGGACAAGGAGGGATTCACCGCCGAACCCGTCACTGTCGGCAATGTCCCGTCGCTTCTCGTGCACGGCACAATCTCTCGCGGTGTCACCGATTGGTCCGCTGTGCTCAAGAAGCTCACCGAGGCCCCCGTCGAGGAGACAAACTGCACGGCCGCGGCCGTACTCGCGATCCCGGTCGGCGAGAGCACGTACGCCCTCAGCTACGGCATGGGGCACCTGCTCATAGACCCGCACTTCATCGACCCCGGGTTCGGCCTCAGCTTTGCTGTACGAGCCGTCAACCCCGAGAAGATCAAGCAGGTCACCCGGACCGCGATGCTCGCTCAGCCCCGATATGAGCGGAGCTCCGTCCCGGCCGGGCAGAACATCCGCTGGTACGGCGTGGAGGAGTACGGCGAAATCGTCGGGAGGATCACCGGCCAACTGGCCGACGTCGAGCTCACTTTCAATCGGGGACGCAAGCGTCACATCAGCGTGGCCGGCACCGACTCGCTCAAAGTCCACCTCGCCACCGACCCGGCGGACCTGCTCGACGACCTCGAGCGGATCACCCAGGTGTGCGACCAGGAGTCCCCGGTGCAGGAACTGGAGTTCATCGCCCGGCTCCGGGCGCTCAAGTCGAAGGACCCTCTGATCCCGCAGCTCAACAGTGCCGTGGACGAACTGCTCGGCGGAGGCACGGACGGTGAGCTCGCCCTGGCTCTCCCACTGGCTTGCCAGGACGTGGAGGAGGAGCACCAGTCCTACCGAGTCAAGATCGGCCCTCAGAGATTTGCCACCGAGGAGGACTTGTCCCTGGAGACCATCCTCGCGCTGACGCGCCCGCACTCGGCCGGTCAGCGGATCAAAGCATTGCGGGATGGATATATCCAGCTCTGCGCCGACCATGAGGGCGAGTCGCCACTCAGTAGCAGGATCAAGGGCCACCTGTGGATCTCCGCCGACATCGCCGTAGACACGCACCGCTACTTCCTGCACGAAGGCAAGTGGTACGAGATCGGCACCGCCCACCTGGAGACGATCCGCTCCCGCATCGAGGAGGTGCTGTCCCAGCCGCCGTCGATCTCGCTGCCGTCGTGGGACCCCGCCTTCAAGGACGAAGACGAGTACAACAGGAAGGCCGCCAAGAACGACGACTTCGTGCTGCTCGATAAGAAGAAGCTGCACACCACCCAGCACCCCCGCGGCATCGAGGCCTGCGATCTGCTAGGCCCGAACATCGAGTTCATCCACGTCAAGGCGCCGACCGGGTCGAGCGAGCTCAGCCACCTATTCCGTCAGGCCCTGACCTCCTACGATGCTCTCCGCTACGACCCGGAGGCAGCCGAGAAGCTAGCCGAACGCGTAAACCACGCCCGCCCCGGAATGGCGGTTCCGGCGCAGCTCACAGTGATCTTCGCCATCGCGCTCAAGGACAAGAAGAAGGGCCAGCCGGCCACGTACCGGCCGCTGACCGCGGATACCCTGTTTACGTTTTCCCAGGTGTCCCTCGTGCACACGATCCGAATGTTCGCTCTTGCCCAGGTCAAGGTCGAAGTCATCGACATCAGCCGAGGGATCGATCCCCAGACCAGCGCGCCGGACCGATGATCACTCACGCTAGCTGGTGACGGGCGTCGGGTCATGCGCGGGCGGCGGCCCGCGCATTGAGTGCCCAAGCCGGAGTCCTCCGCCGAGCGTCTGCCGTTCGACGATGACACATTCGACGCCATCGTCAGCTATTCGCCGAACGGCAGGGCCGCATCGAAACTTCACAGTGAGTCGGCTGTCCCCGTTACAAGGATGTTGGTCGTACAGTCGGCGCGTGGTGCCTATTGAGTTGTTTCGGCGGGTCGCGGAGAGTGTGCCGGCGTATGCGGCGTTCTTGAAGGAGCACGGCGTAGATCCGCGGGCGGTGCGGGAGTTCGGCGATGTGCCGATGACAACGAAGGACAGCTATGTCCGGCGACATGCGCTTGCCGCGTTGTGCCGGGATGGTGTTGTTGGGGACATGATCGCGGTGTCGTCGGGGTCGAGTGGTGAGCCCGCGTTCTGGGTGCGGTCGACGGCCGATGAGAAGGTCGTTGGGGAGCGGTTCGCGGAGGTGTTCCGGGCGTTTGGGGCGGCCGAGCGCCGAACGCTGGCGGTGGTGTGCTTCTCGCTGGGGACCTGGGTGGGTGGGCTGTTCACGATCGCCTGTGTGCGGCAGCTGGCCGATCAGGGGTTTCCGGTGACGGTGATCGCGCCGGGGAACAACAAGGGGGAGATTCTGCGGGTTCTTCCTGTTCTGGCGCCGCAGTTCGAGCAGGTGGTTCTGCTGGGGTATCCGCCGTTCTTGAAGGACGTGATCGATACGCCTGGGGTGCCGTGGGCGTCGTACAACGTGAAGATTGTCACGGCGGGTGAGGTGTTCTCCGAGGAGTGGCGGGCTCTGGTCGCGGAGCGCGCGGGGATCGCGGATCCGCTGACCGGAACGGCCTCCCTGTACGGCACAGCGGACGCGGGCGTCCTGGGAAACGAGACGCCCTTGTCCATCGAGATCCGGCGATTCCTGGCCGGACGCCCCGACGCGGCGAAGGAACTCTTCGGAGCCTCCCGGCTGCCCACGCTCGTGCAGTACGACCCGGCCGTGCGGTTCTTCGAGGAACACGAAGGCACCCTGCTGTTCACCGGCGACAACGGCATCCCGCTCATCCGCTACCACATCGCCGACGAGGGCGGCCTGATCTCCCACAAGGGCATGCTCGGCTACCTGGCCCGATTCGGCTTCCGTCCGGCGGCGCAGGGACCTGAGTTGCCGTTCGTGTACGTGTTCGGCCGGAGCCTGTTCGTCGTCTCGTACTACGGGGCGAACGTGTTCCCGGAGAACGTCACGGTCGGCCTCGAGCAGCCAGGCGTGAGCGACTCGGTGACGGGCAAGTTCGTACTGGCGGCCCCCGAGGGCGCGAAAGGGATCGAACTGACCGTGGAACTGGCCCAGGGAACAGTCGGGACGCCCGAACTGGCAGAGCGGGTCTCCACATCAGTGCTCCAGGCTTTGAAGCGCCTGAACAGCGAGTTCGCACACTACGTCCCCGAGGACCGCCAGGCACCCGTGGTCACGCTCCGCCCGTACGGCGACCCGGAGCACTTCCCGCCAGGAGTGAAGCACAGGTATGTACGCTGATCGACATGGCACGGGCGAATGATGAGGCTGCGGCGGCGCTGGAGGAATACGCGGAGCTGTTCGCGCTGAACGGCGGGGACGCGTTCCGGGTGCGGAGTTACCAGAAGGCCGCGAAGTCGATCGCGGGGCATCCGGAGGATCTGCGGACCATCCCGGTGCGGCAGATTCCGGGGGTCGGTGAGGCGATCGCGAAGAAGGTCGAGGAGTTCCTGGACCGTGGGAGTTTCCGGCAGCTGGACGACCTGCGCGGGAAGGTGCCGGACGGGGTGCGCAGGATGACGAGGATTCCCTCGCTCGGGCCGAAGAAGGCGTTGTTCCTGTTCCAGGAGCTGGGTGTCGACTCTCCGGAGGCGCTCGCGGAGGCGATCCGACAGGGGCGGCTGGCGGGGGTGCGCGGGTTCGGGGCGAAGACCGAGGAGAACCTGCTCAAGGGCATCGAGCAGATGGAGCAGTCCGGGCAGCGGGTGCATCTCGGGGTGGCCATGGATCTGGCGGAGAAGGTGATGGCGTCGCTGCCGGCTGAGCGGATCGCGTACGCGGGGTCGCTGAGGCGGATGCGCGAGACGGTGGGCGACATCGACATCCTGGCGGTCGGGCCGGTTTCGCTGATGGAGGTGTTCAGCGCGCAGCCGTACGTGACGGAGGTGATCGCCGCAGGTGAGCGGAAGACCTCGATCCGGACCGATCGTGGCATTCAGGTGGATCTGCGGGTGGTCCCGGCCGAGTCGTGGGGGGCGGCGCTCGTCTACTTCACGGGGTCGAAGGAGCACAACGTCCACATTCGCGAGATGGCCGTGAAGAAGGGCTGGAAGCTCTCCGAATACGGGCTTTTCGACGCCGAGGACCAGGTGATCGCGGCGGCGACGGAGGAGGAGATCTACGAGGCGCTGGGCATGCAGTGGGTGCCGCCGCCAATGCGGGAGGACGGCGGCGAGATCAAGGCCGCGCTGCGCGGGGAGCTGCCGGAGCTGGTCACCCTGGCCGACATCAAGGGCGATCTGCACACCCACACCAACCTGACCGACGGAATCGCCTCATTGGAGGACATGGTCGCCGCCGCGTCAGCCCGCGGCTACGCCTACTACGCGATTACCGACCACGCCCCGGACCTGGTCATGCAGCGGATGACCTTGGAAAAGGCCCTCGACCAGCGCGCCCAGATAGCCGCCCTTCAAGCGAAATATCCGAACATGCGGCTCCTGCAGGGGACCGAGTTGAACATCGCGCCCGACGGTTCCGTGGACTGGCCGCTGGACGTGCTGGAGGGCTTCGACGTCCGGGTCGCCTCCGTGCACTCGCACTTCGGCCAGTCCCGCGACGAGATGACCCGCCGCTTCATCGCGGCCTGCGAGAACCCGGGCGTGCACATCATCGGCCACCCCACCACCCGCAAGATCGGCAAACGCGAACCCGTCGACGCCGACTGGGAGGCCGTCTTCCGCGCCGCGGCCCGCACCGGCACCGCCATGGAGATCGACTCCTACCCGGACCGCGCCGACCTCCCCTCCGACCTGGTACGGCTGGCCCGTCACCACGGCGTGAAGTTCTCCATCGACAGCGACTCCCACGCCATCCCGCACCTGGAGAACCAGCGTTTCGGCGTCGGCATCGCCCAGCGCGCCTGGCTGACCGCCGACGACGTCATCAACACCTGGCCCCTGGAGCGCCTCCTCACTTTCCTCCGGCGGTGATTCAATGGTTTCCTGGTAGGGAATACCGAAATCCCGAGAGAGGTGTCCCGATGGAGCTCCACACCTCAGCGCTCTGTACGTTGGGCGACATCGCCCCACTCATCCGCAACCATCCCGCCTCGCCCCCGTCCGGCCCGATCGTCAAACCCCTCCCCCACGACCTGTTCATCGTGCACGGCACCAGCGCCGAGATGCGCTGGGAGGCCATGCGCGGCCAGGGCTACCACGTCCCCACCGAACGCTTCTTCGTCCGCAACCACACGGCCACGCCGATCATCGACGTACGGACCTGGCGGTTGCGCCTCCACGGCGACGCCCTGCGCGCCCCCCGCTCGTTCCGCTACGAAGACCTGCTCGCCCTCCCCGCCACCACCAGAGATGTGACGATCGAGTGCGCCGGCAACGGCCGCTCCTTCTTCGCCAGCCAGCAGGGCACTCCGGCCACCGGCACCCAGTGGCGGCTGGGCGGCATCGGGGTGGCCCGCTGGCGCGGCGTGAAACTGGCCACCCTCCTGGACCTGGCCGGGATCACGAAGGACGCGGTGGACGTGATGCCCGTCGGCCTGGACCAGGAATATGTGGAGAACGGCGTCAACCTCGGGCATGTACGGCGTCCGCTGCCGGTCGCCAAGGCGCTGGACGACGTGCTCGTCGCGTACGAGATGAACGGCGAGCCGCTGCCACCCGATCACGGATTCCCCGCCCGGCTGGTCGTGCCCGGCTGGACCGGGGTGGCGTCGATCAAATGGCTGGGCAGCATCGAAGTGGCTTCCCGGGAGCTGAGCTCGCCGTGGAGCACCGGCCTCTACCGCCTCGCGGACCGGCCGCTGACCACGCAGGTGGTGAAGAGCGCCTTCGAGCTGCCGTGGGAAGCCCGGCTGGAGGCCGGGCGCCAGCACATCCTGCACGGCAGGTCCTGGTCGGGGGCGGGGCACATCGTGCGGGTGGAGGTCAGCGTGGACGGCGGGCGCTCCTGGCAGCGGGCCCACACCCGCAAGCGGCTGGCGGCGGCCTGGGCGCCCTGGCACATCGCCTGGTGCCCGCCGGCGCCGGGGCCGTACACGCTGCTGGCCAGGGCCACCGACGAGACCGGCGCGACCCAGCCGGTCCGTGCCGAATACAACCCCAACGGTTACCTTTTCGACGCCGTCGTCGAACATCCCGTCACCGCTGTATAGGCAAATGTCACTACCTGGGCAGTTTGGGGGTGAAGGGGCAGGTGGGCGGGGCTCCGGGTGGTCTCGTCAATGACTGGCAAGGTCATGTCCATTGTCTGGCTGCTGACAGAATCTCCCGGAGACGTCGGGGAAATGCCCTGGTAACCGAACACGGCGAAGATGGTCACCCTGGGTAGAACACCGGGGGTCAACAGGGGAGGAAGCCCATGCGTCAGCTGACGGCGCTCGACGCGCAGTTTCTCAGCGGCGAGTCTGCCACCACGGCGGCGCATGTCGCGGGGCTGGCCGTGCTGGATGGGGCCATCACCCGGGCGAGGCTGATCGAGCTGCTGCGGGAGCGCCTGCACCTGGCCCCGCCGCTGCGGATGCGGCTGGCCGATGTGCCGTTCGGGCTGGATCGGCCGTACTGGACGGAAGACCCGGACTTCGACGTGGCCGATCATGTGTACGAGTCGATCGTGCCGAGCGCGGACGAGCTGGCCGCGCACGTGGGGCGCATCCACGCGCGGCGGCTGGACCGGTCGCGGCCGCTGTGGGAGATGCACCTGATCCACGGCCTCGGCGACGGCCGGGTGGCGCTTTACACCAAGATGCACCACGCCGCCATCGACGGCGTCTCCGGCGCGGAGATCCTGAGCTCATTCCTGGACCTCTCCCCCGAACCCCGCGAAGTCGAACCGGCCCCGCCCGCCACGCCGACCACCGCGCCCGACGTGCGGGACATGCTGGCCAACGCCGTCAACCGCGCGCTGTCCCAGCCGATGGCCTCGGTCCGCTCGCTGAGCAGGGCCGTCGCCGACCTGGACGCGATCCCGGTGCTCTCCGCCCTGCCGGGGGCGCGGCGCATCGCCCGCGCCGCCCGCTCGATGCTGGGCGAGAAGCCGGTCCCGGACCTGCCCTCGCTGGCGGCTCCGCGCACCCCGTTCAACGGCCCGGTGTCCAGCCGGCGGAGCTTCGCCTACGGGTCTGTCGCGCTCGCCGACCTCAAGTACGTCGCCAGGACCTTCGGGATGAGCGTCAACGACGTGGTCATGACGGTCTGCGCGTCGGCGTTGCGGGCCTGGCTGGAGGAGCGGGGTTCGCTGCCGGGCCAGCCGCTGGTCGCCGCCGTCCCGGTCTCGATTCGCTCGGGCCGTACGGGTGAGGGGCGCAACCAGATCTCGGCGATGATCACCCCGCTGGCCACCGACGTGGCCGACCTGAAGGACCGGCTGACGACGGTCCGGGCCACCATGAACGCCGCCAAGCGCCGCTTCGCGGTGTCCCACACGACCTGGCTGAACGACCTCTGCTCGGCGCTGCCCGCGGTGCTGGCCCGGGCCACGCCCGCGGTCTTCCGGCTGGCCGGGCTGGTGACGCCCGGGGTGAACCTGATCGTCTCGAACGTGCCGGGGCCGCAGGTTCCGCTGTATATGAGCGGGGCCCGGCTCCTCGCGTACTACCCCATGTCGGTCCTGACGGACATGACCGGCGGGTTGAGCATCACCTGCCTGTCCTACGACGGCAACCTCGACTTCGGCGTGGTCGCCTGCCCGTCGCGGGTGCCCGACGTGTGGCAGGTCATGGACCACATCCGCGAGGCGATGACCGAACTCGTCAAGCTCGCCGACGCCGACCACCTGGACAACGAAAGCGCCCCCGAACCGGGTAACGGTGGCGCGACCGACATCCGACCAACGGCCGGTACCGCCCGCATGCGGCCCAGGCCCGCGCCGACGCGCGCCGGCCGCACCCCAAGCCCGGCAAGATAGGGCTGAACCCCGAGTTACGGGCCTACATTCAAGGCCGCCCGCAGAAGCGTTGGTGTTGCGTACTCTATCGACTGGGCCCGGCCGCGGGCATCGACGCCCGAGCGGGGGCATCGCACTAACTGGCCGGATCGGGCTCGTTCCATGTCCAAAGCGGAACATCACGCAACGGATGGAGTTCGTCGTCTGTGGTTGCGCGGGAGTTCTGCTGGGCCACTCGCGAGCCGAACTCCAGATGTTCGCGCACCGCGTCGCGGAACGGCTGGTCGTCAGGTGTCATATACCCACCTTCATGGCTGCTCGCGAGAAATGTACAGCGCTACCCAATCGCCGATGGCGGTGCGATCCGGACGGCGCAGAGTATTGCGGAGGTACGTGGTGCAGGGCCGGCCGAGCGCACCGGGGCAGCCGACCGGAGCTAGTAGTCCTTGAGTGTGATCGCGATCGCGGCCCTGCGTATCGGCTCGGTGATCCGCTTGATCATGCTGTTCTTCCCCGGCAGATGCGGCATCAGTCGCAGCATGAACATCTGGAACCGGATCTGTGCCGCCGTTTTCAGCACCATGCCCTTGAGGTTGTTCGCGGCGAGCTTCTGGTTCTCCTCGACGAAATGCCGCATGTCGCTCTCGTAGGCGGCGAACCCGGCCCGATGGTCCCCCGCCGCGGCGGCGAGGGAGCCCGCCAGGACGTAGGCGCCGACCAGAGCCAGGCTGGTGCCCTGGCCCGAGGCGGGTGAGGGCCCGTAGGCGGCGTCGCCGACGAGGGCCACCCGGCCGGAGGACCAGCGGGCCATGCGCACCTGGCTGATCGAGTCGAGGTAGAAGTCCGGCGCGTCCACCAGGGCGTCGAGGAGTCGCGGGACCTCCCAGCCCTGGCCGGCGAAGATCTCGGCGAGCAGCTTCTTCTGCTGGGTGACGTCCCGGCGGTCGTACGCGAGCGGGGGCGAGGAGAAGAGGAACATCGCCTTGGCGTCGGCGCTCTGCCGGGTGCTGTACATCCCCATGCTCTTGCCCGGGGCCGGGTGCATGATCTCGGTGCGGTCGAGATCGAGATGGTTCGGGACCGTGAAGATCGAGATGTAGTGCCCTAGGTGGTGGATGAACGGGGACTCCTCGCCGAAGGTCAGCGCCCGGACGTTGGAGTGCAGGCCGTCGGCGCCCACCACGAGGTCGAACATCCGCGGGGGGGCGTTCTCGAAGGTGACCCGCACGCCTTCGGTCGTCTCCTGCAGTGCGGTGATGGAGTCGTCGAAAACGTACTCGACGTCGTTCTTGGTCGCGTCATACAGAATCCGGGCCAGGTCGCCGCGCATGATCTCGATGTCGTCACCCTCGCGACCGCCGAACAGTTGGGCGCTCATGGTCCCCACCTGCTCGCCGTTCACGTTGACGAACCGCGCGATCCGCATGTCGGTGCTGTTCCGCTCCACCTCGTCCCGAAGCCCCATGCGGTCGACGACCTCAAGGGCTGCCCCGCGAATGTCGATTTTGTAGCCGCCGTCCCTCAGCGAGGGCGCGCGCTCTACGACGGTCGGGTTGAACCCGTACTTCCGCAACCACAAGGCCAGCGCCGGCCCGGCGACGCTCCCACCGGAGATCAGGATGTTTACCATGCCTTGACCGTACAAACGTCTCATTCGTTTGTCTAGTACGTTCGTCCAAGACATTTGTACGACCATCGGCTAAGATCGTGGGTATGGGTAATCGGGAAGATCTGCTCGCTGGAGCGAAGCGGTGCTTGATGGAGAAGGGATACGCGGGCACCACCGCTCGCGATATCGCAGCCGCGTCGGGCACCAGCCTCGCCTCCATCGGCTACCACTTCAGATCGACGAAGGCGCTGCTGAACGCGGCCCTCGTCGAGGCGATGGAGGAATGGGGGAAGGAGATCGAGCACGCCCTCGCCGCCGAGGCGCCGCCCGGCGCGACCCCCCTGCAGCGGTTCGAGGCAACGTGGGAGCGGATCATCGAGTCCTACATCAGGCTCAGACCCCTCTGGGCCATCCAGTTCGAGCTCATCGCGCAGATGGACCGCCTGCCGGAGCTGCGCGAGTCCTTCGCGAGCGCGAACCGGGAGGCCCGGCTGGGGCTGGCGGCGCTCTTCGAGAACCTGGACCCGGCCGTCGACGAGAAGAAGGCGATGGCCGTCGGCACGTTCTACCAGGCGCTACTCGGCGGGCTGGCGACCCAGTGGCTGGTCGATCCGGAGAGCGCCCCCTCCGCCCACGACCTCGTCCAGGCGCTGCACACGATCACGGCAGGGCGCTCCGGTCCGACCCAACCCGACACCCCCTCTCCTACCGCAGCCGGAACCTCGCCGTAGTCTCCGCTCATGCCGATCCGGTACGCCCTTCCGCCCGACGCGGACGTCATGGCCGAGATCACCTGTGCCGCGTTCGCCGAGTTCGAGACCTTCGACGTCACCCGCGAGCAATCCGCCGCCAACTGGCGCCGGAATCTCCTCGGGGACGCGGCCGAACGGCCTCGGCCACACCACACCAGGATCGCCGAACTGCCGGACGGAACGGTCATCGGTCTGGTCATGGGCGGCCCGGCAGATCCGGAGCTCGGCTTTGACGCCGAGATCTACGCCCTCGCGGTCCGTCCCGGCCATCAGGGCCAGGGCCACGGCCGCGCCCTGCTGCGGGCGGCGGCGGCCGATCTGTGCGCCGACGGGTTCGGCTCGCTGGCGATCCGGGTACTGGCCGTCAACGAACGCGCCCGCCGCTTCTACACCTCCCTCGGCGGAGTCCTCGCGGGAGAGGTGCCACCCTACGAGGTCTTCTACGCCTGGCCGGAAATCGCGGCGCTCCTCTGATCAGGAAGCCGCCGCCAGAGCGGCAGCCGCCGTTTCCGTGAGAATCGCCCGCGACATCGCCACTTCCAACTCGTCCGGAACATCACCGTTGAGTGGGATTGGCCTGCCCCTATGCCCTAGAAAGGCGCGTTGAGCGAAGGTCACCAATCTTGATCGGGCCTGTGTCTGTGAATACGAAACCAGTCGTGGCAGCGGAACCGGCGGTCCGGCACCTACTCGCATGCTTTAGCTGGTGTGTTCTCCGGTAAAGCCCAGGTGGGCGGCGAGCCGTGCTTCGAGTTCATCCATGCTGTCGTAGGTGTAGATAATGAGTTGCTTCCGTGAGATGCCGTGAATGCTCTTGGTCGGCCAGAAGTGGGGCGGAACGGAATAGGTGCCCCGGTGGATGATGCAGTACGCCCAGCCCAGCTTGGTCAGTCTGATCATGATCTGATGGGCCGCGTATCTAGACAGCCCGTGTTCGGCGCGGAGCTTGGTCCTCGGGCCGAGATTGCGGTGCCCAGGGATCTCGCCGGACTGAATCCTGGAGATGATGTCTTGGACGATCGTGCCGACCCGCTCAGCGGCGGGAACGATCTGAACCACCTCATCGGGGTCGCTCACCACGTAGCCGTCTCCAGGAAGAAGGTGGATCAGGTCTCGATAGCACAGTCGGTGCTGGGCGTTGGTCGCGGTGTGGCGGCTCACGTCGTGAGTGCTCATCAGTTCGTGGATGGTCGGGATCGGTTCGCCCTTGGCGAGTGCGCCGCTGCTGATCTGAGCGGCCAGTAGCTCGGCGATCTGGGCGCTGGTCGGGGGCTTCCGGCGAATAATTGGCTCGACGGTGGGTTCAGGGATGAGAAGGGTGGTTTCCTGCCCAGTGGCCGTGGACATGTCATCTCCGTTCATCTTTGGCTTCTTCGATAGGGAACGCGGGGCCTCCAACGTGAACCAGACCGCCCGGCCCAACTCGTGGTCCCTAAACCCCCACGCGGTCGAGATCTGCTCGACCAACCACAGGCCCCAGCCTCCGGAGCTGTCCGGGTGAGGGTGGGCGCACACGCTCGGCCTGCTGGACGTTGATCCCTGGTCGATCACCTCGACCCGCACAGACGCGCCATCCGCGGACACCGTCATCATCAAGCGACCGACAGGCGAACAGCCCGACTCCGAGTGGGCGAGCGCATGGGTAACCAGCTCCGAGGCCAGCAAGACGACATCGTGGATCCGGCCGAACCCGTTGTTCCTGAGCACAGTCGCGACGTATCGCCGCGCGACCGACACCGAGCTGTCGACGCCCGGCAAACTGAGGGCACCAAGCAATCTCGACGCGACCTGTCCCGTGGCCATGGCGATTTACCCCTTTTGTCGGAGGACTGCCGTCAAGAGCCACAAGGCCCGCCGCCTCGCGGCTCTTGACGAACGGCCCTAAGATTGCCCCTAATTTGACTTGAAGCACAGAAGAAACCGGCACATCTGTTATAGAGATCGATGGCAAGGCGATTGAAACGGATTGAAACCGCTGTATAACCCGGCCGAACGGAGGAAGAATGCCTGCCCCTCACGAGCTCGACCCCAGTGCGAGCCCGCTCGCACTCCTCGGCTCCGAGCTAAGGAAATACCGGCTGGCTGCAAACTTGTCTCAAGAGCAGCTGGGCGAAATGATCAACTTCAGCACGGGAATGATCAGTTTCATTGAACGCGCGGAACGCGCGCCTCGCCGTGAGTTCGTCGAACTCTGCGAGAAGGCGCTAGGGCTCGACGGCGAACTTCTCCGCCTATGGCCTCTCATCACCATGGAATCAAGCCCTCAATGGTTTCGCCCCTGGCTTCAGATCGAGCCCGACGCACGAACCCTGCGCACGTGGCAGCCGCTCCTTATCCCTGGCCTGTTGCAGACCGAGGAGTACGCTCGGGCAATCCTCAGCGGCGAACCCGGCATGAAGCCGGAACAGATTGAAGAGGCGGTCGCCGCCCGTATGCACCGGCAGACCATCTTCGAACGATCTACTCCACCAATGTTCTGGGTCGTCCTCGACGAGGGAGTACTTTCACGCCCGGTCGGCAGCGGTGAAGTGATGCACAACCAACTCAAGCACCTGATCGATATGGCGGGCCACCCGTTCGTGACCATCCAGCTGGCTCCCCTGGACAGCCGCGCGACCTGCGGGCTTGAAGGTGGTTTCGTCATCGCCCAACTCGCTGGACAAGCCGACACCGTTTTCCTTGAGTCGGCTACGCTAGGATATGTCACCAATCGCCCGGAAGAGGTTTCCGCCGTTACCGTGCGATACGAAGCCATCCGCGCTGAAGCACTTCCTGCCACGCTATCGATGAAGCTAATCAACGAGAAAATGGTAAACACATGGACCTGAAAGATGAGCTGACAAATGCCGCCTGGCGCAAGTCATCCTACTCGGGGTCCAGCGGAGGCGACTGCATCGAAGTCGCCCCACTTTCCCAGGGCCGAGTCGGGCTACGCGACACCGAGGCCCTTGACCTGCCACCACTCGTGGTCAGCCCTGCTGCATGGCGCGCATTTGTCGAAGGCGCCAAGGCTGGCGAGTTCGACTTCTGATCAGAAGTAAACGAAGCGATAGCCCTTTGACATTAATCAAGAGGCTTTGGATTTGAGCGGAACTCGCTCGACTTCAGAGCCTGGAGATCCGCGTGGCGAGGTCGGCGACATCGGGGTGTTTTGTGTGCGGTTCGAGCTGTCGTCGCAGTTCTCCAAGTCGGACTCGAACGCGGCGGGACGAACTGGTGCCAGCGGCTTCGACAGCGGTATAACCCACCGCAGCAGCACCTTCAAGATCGTGGGTGGCGAGGTGCGCTTCGGCGAGGGAGATGTTGTCGAGGGTTGCGTTTCGGGCTCCGCCGAATCCGCGCAGGTCGATGGCTTTGGTGAGTCGCCAGATGGCTTCGGGTGCGTGGGCGGGTGAGTGCTTGGACAGTTCGGCGTAGCCGGCGCCGGTCAGGCTGAACAATTCCGCTTCGGCCACGTGCCTGATTCTCCAGTCGGGGCCGCTGCGATCTTCAGCGAGGGCGGCGTGCTCTTCGGCCATGCCGACGGCCCGGTGGACCTCTTGGGCGCGGCCGCTCTGCGCGAACGCCCAAGCTTTGATCGCGTACTGGTTGGAGAGCTCACCGGGAGTGAAGCCGCGGGTCTTGCCGATGCCCTGGGCGGCGTCGAGGTAGTCGAGTACCTCGCGCGGGCGGGCGAGTTCGATGTTGTGTCCGGCCATGCGCACCACGGTGTGGCCGGCCAAAGCGTGGTTTCCGGAGGCTTTTGCTGCTTGGAAGGCGATGACGTAGTGCTGGGCGGCGTAGTCCTGGAGACCGAGGTCTCGGCATGCGTAGGCAGCCAGGCCCGCGACGTCGGCGAGCGCGTCAAGAAGGTCGTCTCGAATGGGCTGGTGAGAGGTCCGGTTGATGAGACTGGTCGCGTGTCCCAGGAGCCGGGCCACGCCGCACTGGAGTTGGCCGCTGGCGCCGTGCTCGTACACCCAGCCGCGGTACATCGCAGTGAGTCTGCGGACTTCCGCAGCTTGCTCCGGGCCGATTCGGTCCGGTATTGCTGCTCGCAACACAGGCGGGAGACCGACCAGCGCGGCCCCCGCAGCGGTCATGCTGGCGAGCATCTCCCGGCGGTTCGTGGCGTCCTCCTCCGACTCAACGTCCGAAAGCAGAATCTCAGCGTAACCAGGGGTCCCCGGCATCTCGGGGGCAACGGTAGCGTCCGCCCGGCCACCTGTCCGCATGGACAGCAGATCGTCGACCGTACTGCCATAGACGACGGCCAGCCGGGAAAGGTCGAGGTGCGACGGGGCCCGCGCTGATGTCGAAGAACGGCTGCCCGGACCTTCCCACCGTTCCCAGTAACTGACCTGTTTGCCGGTCTTGGGCACGGGCGACGGCCACCGCATGTTGTAGAGATCGGCGACCTGTTCCTGAGTGAGACCGGTCGCGAGCCGCCATGCTACGCGGCTGTTGACGCCCAACAGGGTCGCGATCGCCTCGGCGATCTGGTGCGGGGCCGCGCCATTCGCCTGCATCGTCTGGCGTAGCTCGGCGACCTGTCGACGAACGCTCACCTTGCCAGAAGATGCACCCACGGCAAAGGCCCTCGCTCTCCTCGAGAGTCACTCCGACGGTACCCACTGTGCCGGGCCGCCGCATCCGATGCGGCAGGTCTTGCGCTCAGCATGAGGTACTGACCGCCGGAACTCCCCGAATCTGAGGAGTTCCCCACGGGTGTTCTCCCCGTCTGCGGGGGTCACGCGCGAATCCCTCGTCGCTTTTGCTTGAGGAGCAGGCGGGAGGCCCGGCGTAGGGCTCCCAAGAAGCGATCGAGGAGGTCGCGTTGACGACCATCGCCCGTAGCCCGGCCGAGCCCGTCGGCCTATTGGACCCGCGCCGGGAGTGGACGCCGGTGATCGACCAGCATGCGTCCTGGCTGGCCGTGAACTCGATCCAGGGCTGCCCGAAGAGCTGCGACTACTGCTTCTTGAAGCAGCGAGGCCAGACCCGGGTCCGGCCGGTCCAGTTGCACACCCCGGCCGAGACCGTCCGGCTGCTGATGGACTCCGACCTGTACGGGGCGGACCGGACGGTGGCTCTGTTCACCTGGACCGACGTGATGGCCGTGAGGGCTTCGAGGGACTACCTGGCCGAGCTCCTGGCCGAGTTCGTCGCGGCGGGCCTCCCGAACGCGGTCGTCCTCATCACCAAATGCCGGGTACCCGCCGGTACCATCGAAGCGATCCGCGCCGTCCGAGCGGCGGGCCTGCGCGTCATCGTTTACCTCAGCTACTCAGGCATGGACGCCGATATCGAGGTCGGTGTCCGGCACGAAGAGATCCGGGAGAACTTCCCCGCCCTGCACGCGGCTGGGATCCCGGTCGTGCACTACTGGCGGCCGGCGTTCCCCGCCTCGGCGACGATCGAGGTGATGACCCGGGTCCTGGACACGGCCGCCCGCTACGCCGTCTGCACCATGGCCGCCGGCCTGAAGGTCGAGCCCGAGGCGCTGGACCGGCTCGCTGTCCACTGGCCGGAGCTCGCCACCACACCGGGGGTTACCGACGCCGAGTGCGTCTACCCCGAACCGTATTGGGAGTTCATCCACCGCACGACCGACCGGCACCCAGGCCACCCGGTGTTCCACACCAACGCGTGCGCCCTGGCCTACACGCTGGGCGAGGCCGACCGGTTCGGGATCTACGGCGGGCAGGTGTGCACCCAGCGCAACCACTGTCCGAAGCGGCAGCGGATGGTCTGCGCGGCCCCCGCCGACATTGCACTCCCCAGCCCGGACGTCATCTCGGTTGTGCTGGAGCGGCGCGGCCTGGCCGACGTCTCCTTTGAGCTGGTGTCGGACCGGCGGGAGCTGCGCATCGAGGCGGCGGTCCCCAACCGGGTGGTGTCGGCGCTCACCCAGGACCTCGGGGTCCGTGTCGTCGTCTCTGGGCAGGGCTCGGACGCCTACTGGAGCAGCGGAACCGCCGGTGCGCAGCCGCTGGTCATCAAGGTGGCCGGCTCGTGATCGGCGACGAGGACCTGGCAGACATGGTGGACAGGACCCGGCGGCTCCGGCAGGGCTTCGCCGGAACCGCGCCACGAGCGTGGGACCCCGCCACGGCGGGTGCTGAGCTGGCGGTTCAGCTCGGCCATGTAGCGTTGTGCGTCGCCCGCCACCGCGGCATGGACGTGTCGGCCTACGAGGATGTGGCCCGGCCGATCGGCGATCTCGGGGACGAACTCGCTGACGTGACCCTGGCCGCTCTCAGCATCAGTGTCCTGGCCGACGTGCCCCCTGCGCACATCGAGCTCGCGCGGACCGCCGCGTCCGGGTCGGAGATCGAGGCTCTGCTGCTGTTGCTGGTGTGTGCCGGGCAGGCCGTCGAGGCCGGGCTGGTGGCCGCCGGATACCGGCACCAGCCCACGGGGACCCCGGTCCTCCTCCCGCAGGCCAGCGCCGCGACCGTCACTGCCGCGGCACAGTTCGCCGGGCTGCTCGGCTTGGACCTGCCAGCCGAGTTCCGGGCGATGAACGCCGACGCCAGCGACTTCTTGACGAGCTACCGAGACGGTGATGCCCGATGACGTTGCTTCAGCACCAGCGGGACGGCGAGGTCCTCAAACTGATGAGCGGCTCCGCAAGCGCCCCGCTCATCCGGTGGGCTGAGGAATCCAGCACGCCCCACCTGAACCGATATGTCCAGCATCTTCGCGACGGCGGGGTACGGCTGCCAGCCGAGCTGCGGATCGTGGTCCACTCCTGGCGGCCTGCCGTCCAGCACCAGTGGGTGCCCGGCGTCCCGGTGCCCGACCTCGCCGGGACGGACCCCGAGGCATTCCTCGCTGCGGTCGGGCAGATCGCGGCCTGGGCTACGGCCCTGAAGGTCACCCCGGCCAGACTCGACACCAACCTCGCGAACTTCATCTCCACGGGCGACGGGCTGGTCTGCATCGACGTCCTCCCGCCGCTGCTGGCCGACCTGCGGCCCGCCGAGAACAACGACTGGGAGCGGCTGTTCGGCGCACTCTGCTACGACGTAGACATCACCCTGTGCGCGCTCGCCGGATATGCCGCCCGAACTCTCCTGGCCGCCGCAGCCGCGCTCTCTCCCGGCCAGGTCGACGACCTGCCCGGGCTCTGCCCTGGACATCCAGACCCCGGCATCCTGCCCGTCCGCTGGTTCCATAATCGCCTCGACCTGGCCGTGGCCGCGCTCCGTCGTCAGTTGCCCGCCAAGACCGTCCTGAGCGCGTTCGGGCTCTCCTCGGTCCTGCGGCTGAGGAATACTCCGATCCTCGAGCGGCAACCCCGCATCGACGCCGCCCTGACCTCGCTGAGCAGCCACACAAGCCGGATCAGGTCGTCATGACGATCGGGACCGGTGACCTGAGCCGATCTGCCGGAGACGTCGGCATCTCCCTCACCAGCCCGCCGCACCTGCTTCCCGACCTGGCGGCCCACCTGGACGACTACCTGGCCGGCCCCATCGGCGAGTTGGACCTGCCCGGCTACCAGCTCAACCTGTGGACCCAATCCGATCAGTACCGCACCGCCACGGCCGCGTTCACCGAGAACGTCACCGGCCAGGTCTCACCTGTTCCCGGCGTCACCCTCACCGAGAGCCGTACGTCGGCAGGCACCCGGAGCTACACGGTGCGCCGCGACGACCTGGAACAGCGGCCCGGAGCGTGGGCGGTCTCCATCAACGGCACCATCATCGACCTGTTCGTCAACAGCGCCGAAATGGCCGCGCGCTACGCGGTGCGAATCATCCGCGAGGCGATGCTGCGGACCTATGAGAACGCGCACGGCATCGTCTTCCACGCCGCCGGGGTCGACCGGGCGGGGAGCGCCTTGATGATCTGCGGGCCCCGCAGCGCCGGCAAGACCAGCACCCTGGCCGCCCTGCTTCGCGCACTCGGCGACGACGGCGCGCTGCTGTCCAACGACCGGATAATCGTGCACGGAGACGACCGGGTGGTGGCCGTCCCACTGCCCGTCCCCGTCGCCCGCGGCACCATCGACGCCTTCCCCGAACTCCGCGCCGCCATCCCCGCATCCGCCCGCACCGATCTGCCCGACACCTTCGCCACGGCCGCCAAGACCACCCTGGCGGCCCGGCCCTTCGCCGCGGCGCTCGGATCATCACTCACAGTCGGGTCACACCTGCAGACCCTGCTTGCCCCGCGGTTCAGCGACACCGCACAACCGCCCCGCATCCGACGTCTCACCGAAACCGAAACCCTCGCCCTGCTCACCGAGGCGTGCTTCACCCCGACCGACGAGTTCTGGCAGCCCTGGCTGGTCGAACGCACCACCAGCGACACCGCCCTGACCAGGCAGGCCGCCCTGGCGTGCGAACACCTCGCCGCCACCGTCCCCTGCCACCAGCTGACCTTCGGGATCCGCGGACAGATCACCGATCTGCACCGCGCCCTGGCCGACCTGACCGGAGCCCGCCCATGATCCTCCCGCACCGTCCCTGCCCCGCCGTGGTGACCGCCGCCGGGCACGGCACCCGCTTCTACCCCTTCACCCGGTTCGTCCCCAAAGAGATGCTGCCCATTGGGTCCAAGCCCGCCCTCGGACATGTCATCGCCGAATGCATCGCCGCCGGAGCCGACCACGTGTACGTGGTGACCCGGCCCGACGACCAGATTGTCCCCGGCTACACCGCCTGGCTCCACGACCAAGGTCTCGCCATCCGAGCGGTCCCCGAGGACTTGTCCTGCGGATACGGCAACGCTGCGCCGCTGCTGACTCTGGCCGACGAGCTCACCGCCTGCGAAGAGTTCCTGGTGGCGTTCGGTGACGACGTCCTGCTCGGCGGAACCCCAGGAGCGGACCTGGCTGCGATGCGCGCCCTGGCCGAGAGCGCCTCCGCCGAGGCGACCATCGCGGCACAGCGCATCGACCGTACCGACATCGGCTCGTTCGGCGTCGTCGACCTCGCCGAGCCCGGAGGGAACCGCGTCACCGGCATCCGGCAGCGCCCCGACCCCGCCTCGGTGGCCGAACCTCTCGCGGTAGTCTCCCGCCTGGTCCTGCGCCCCGCCATCCTCGATCATCTGGTCACCCGGCCCGAAGCGGCCGGAGAAGTCGACCTCGGCGTCGCGGTCGGAGAACAGGCCCGTGTCGGCGACGTCCGCGTCCACCGCCTGGACGCTGTCTGGGTTACCGTCGGAGAGCCCCACCGCTATGCCGACGCTCTCGCCCGCTTCGAGCGAGGCGACCTCACCGCGTCCTGCGTCACCGCCGGGGCTTGAACACCCACGCCGCCCGGAGGACCACGTGCTCATCGACGTCTATAACGACCGCAACCAGCACATCGGGCAGCAGGACAAAAAGATCGCGCACGAAGACGGGCTATGGCACCGCACGTTCTCATGCCTGGCCGTCAACCCCGTACGGGCCACCGTGCTGCTGCAGAAGAAGCAGCCGGGCCGGTATTCCTTCGACCGACCAGACCAGGCCGACTTCACCGTCGGCGGCCACTACGAAGCGGGCGAGACCACGCCCGACGGCGTCCGGGAGATCCGCGAGGAACTCGGCATCAACGTCCCCTACACCGACCTCCAGCCGCTGGGGATCCGGCAGACCGCCGTGACGCTTGCCCCCGGCTGGATGGAACGGGAGTTCCAGTACTGGCACCTGCTCCCGCTCGACCTCGATCTGGAACAGATCCCGCTGGACGACGCCGAGGTATCCGGGCTCGTCGAACTCGACCTCGCCGCCGCGATCGAACTCGCCGACGGAACCCGGCCCGACGTGGCAGCCCGCTACCTGATCCGGGATAGCGCGAATCGCCGCTACATCGATGCCCCGCTGAGCCGGACCGACCTCATCCCGGGGTACCTGGAGAAGGACACCGACCAGCTCTACCTGCGCCTGTTCATCGCTGCCCGCCGCTACATCACCGGCGAACGAAGCCACCTGTTCTGGTAGCCGTCCCCGAAAAGGAGCCAGCCCGATTGATGCCCCGTCTCCCCGACCGGTCCATCGCCGTCGTCCTCGGCACCCGTCCCGAGATGATCAAACTGTCGGTGCTGATCACCCTGCTCGGCGATGCGGCCCGTGTCATCCACACCGGCCAGCACTTCGACAACGAGCTCGCGTTCGGCCGCGGCCAAGCCCACCGGCGGCTGGATGTCGGCGGCCGACACCGCGGCGAGCAGATCGGCGAGGCCACCTCCCAGCTCACCCGCGACTGGGGTGCCGACCCGCCAGCGGTGGTCATCGTGCAGGGCGACACCAACACCGCCCTCGCCGGGGCCTTGGCCGCCAACGCCGTCGAGATCCCCCTCATCCACGTCGAAGCCGGCCTGCGCAGCCACGACCGGGCCATGCCCGAGGAACACAACCGGATTCTCATCGACCACCTCGCCGACGTGTGCTGCGCCGCCACCCCCGGCAACGTCACCAACCTCTGGGCCGAGGGCATCCCCGAGCACCGGATCATCCTCACCGGCAACCCCATCGTCGAAGCCGTCCACCTCACCACGAGGGACCACGCCTCCGCCCACCGGGCGACCGCGTCCCTCACCGGACCGCGCTTCGTCCTGGCCACCGTGCACCGCCCCGAGAACACCGACGACCCCGACAGGCTTCGCCGGCTACTGGAAGCTCTGGGCACGCTCGACCTGCCGGTCCTGCTCCCGCTGCACCCTCGAACCCGACAGCGCGTACGGCAGTTCGGCCTCGGGTACCTCCTCGAACGGCTGCACGTAACCGGGCCACTCACATATCCGGCCTTCCTTGCGATCGCCGAGCAAGCGACCCTGCTGATCTCCGACTCCGGCGGGCTCCAAGAAGAGTCCAGCGTCCTGGGATTGCCGCTCCTGGTCATACGGCGATCCACCGAGCGTCCCGAAGCCCTCAGCCCACGATGCCTCCTCGTGCCCGATCCGGGACACCTGGCCCAGCACGCCGAGGAACTGATCACGAACTCTCTGACGGAAGCACCCGTCACCTGTCCGTTCGGCGATGGGCGAGCCTCCGCCCGAATCGCCGACTTGAGTGAGCTCATCGGCCTCCAGCGGAGACACCACTCTGGCTACGCAACAACGCATATAGGCGACGTGCAAGAGGACGTCGTCGTGGTCTAGCGCCGCCCTTCATCGAGGTGGGACGCCTGCGGGCCCGCGGTGAGGCGGAAACAGGGCGCGGAGCTCTGATGGAGCCCCGCGCCCTGCAGGACGGCGGTTTGGTGTTGTGCCGCCTTTTCAGCCCATCGAAGTCGCCCCGCTTTCCCAGGGCCGAGTGGGCCTACGCGATACCGAAGCCCTTGACCTGCCGCCACTCGTGGCTTCGACAGCGGTAAACCCACCGCAGCGGCACCTTCAAGATCGTGGGTGGCCACATACAGCAGCCTACGTGCGTAAACGTGGGTGCCCGACGGGGTCTGCGGGCTATTTTGGCTGATCCGGCAGCGGCTCTGCTGAGTCAGCGGATGGCGGTCAGCTCGATTCCGGTGACCAGATCGGCGCCGATCGCGATCACGTAGTCCATGTCACGGGCGATCCATGGCCGCAGCCGCTGCTGGTAGTGGGCGATGGCGGCGGGCTCGCGGATGAGGTAGGCGGTGCCGGTGACGATGACGCTCCATCCCAGGTGGGTGACGGGGTCGAGGTTGTCGGCTTCATAGGCGACCACGACGCCACGCTCGGCGGCGGCGGAGACGATCGCGGCGCCCAGGTGGCTGCGGATGATCACGGCGTGGCCGTCGAGCAGGTGGTTGACCGGGCGGATTTCCGGCAGGGCGTTGCGGGTGAACACGATCCGGCCGAGGGAGATGCTGCCCAGCCGGTCGAGGGCCTCCTCGCGGGACAGGTCGCGGATCTGCCGTGCGGCGGTGGTCATCGCGGGCTGTCCGTGGCGTCATCGTCGTTGGTGATCGCCTCGACGGCGGTCCCGGTGAGGAGTTCGGGGTGGATCCAGGCGACCAGGTCGCAGGGCTGGCCGTTCCACTGGTGCAGGCGGGGGGTGAGCTGGTCGAGTTCACCGCTGCTTTGGATGAGGGCGACGCGGCCGGTCAGGGTGATGCTCCAGCCGAGCTGGGTGGCCGGGTCGATCCGGTCGGTCTGGTAGACCACATGGGATAAGCCGGGCCGGACCAGCACAGCGGCCAGTTCGGCGTCGTAGGCCGCGCCGATGACCAGGCGGCCGTCGGTGAGGGTGTGGGTGACCAGGCGGATGGCGGGCAACGCCCGGGAGACGAACACGATCCGCCCCAGCCGGACGACCTCCAGGAGCCGCAGCGCTTCCTCGCGTGGCAGGTGCCTGGTCAAACGGGATGCTGGGTCGGTGCGGGACGTCATGACCGCCACTGTCCCGCAGCGGTCGGCCTCGCAGGTAGAGACCAAAGTCCCTAGTTGCGATCTTTACCGGTGGCCAGGTTCGCACTCGTGCCAGCGGCCCGGGTACCCGGCTCCGGCCCAGCTGTGACTGGCTCCCCGAACCGCGCTCCATCGCACAGCTGCGTCAGTTGGTCTGCGGGAATGCGGGCCGGGCCGGTCATGTTGGGGCGGGCATGACAACAATCGGACTCATCGGTAGCGGCAAGATCGGCAGCACGGTGGCCAGGCTGGCGGTGGCCGCGGGGTACGACGTCGTCCTCAGCAACTCGCGGGGACCCGAGACCCTGCGAGAGCTCGTCGACGAGCTCGGACCGCACGCGCGGGCGGCGACCCCTGCGGAGGCCGGCGAGGCGGGCGACCTCGTGGTCGTCACGATCCCGCTGGGCAAATATCGCGAGGTCCCGGTCGAGCCGCTCGCCGGCAAGGTCGTCATCGATACGAACAATTACTATCCGGAACGCGATGGGCACTTCGCCCCGCTGGATGATGAGTCGACGACGACCAGCGAGCTCCTGCAGGAGCATCTGCCCACGTCGAAGGTGATCAAGGGCTTCAACAACATCTACTTCGAACACCTGCTGGCCCTGGCCCGCCCGGCCGGCTCGCCCGAGCGCAGCGCGCTGGCGATCGTCGGCGACGACGCCGAGGCGAAGCGCGCGGTGATCGAGTTCTTCGACGCGATCGGCTACGACACCGTCGACGCCGGCCCGCTGGCCGAAGGCTGGCGCTACCAGCGCGACACCGCCGCCTACGCCCCCGTGTACGCGAGCAAGGGCCCGGAAGGCTGGAGCAAGCCGGTCCAGGTCACGAAGGACACCCTGAAGGCGGCCCTGGCCTCGTCCCGCCGTTACGCCGAATTGGGCGCCGACTGACCCTGGTTTCGGGGAAGGACAGCCGGGCTTCTTCTTGCTGCCCTTCTTGGTCGGGCAGGCCTTGGGTTTCGGCCCCGGTTTGGCGTTCGCCGCCGACACCTGGTCGTACCACTGGGCGGTGGGCACGACGCGGCGGTTCCGAGCGTCGCCCTGCATTGAGGCGTCTCAGCCCTGGCTCACGTTCCAACTCGTCAAGCTCGCCGACACTTGGACAACGAAAGTGCCCCGAACTGGGTGTGACCAGTCCGGGGGCACTCGACGGCGACTAGTGTGGCGTCGCCTTTTCAGCCCCGACGCCGGTGAGCGAACGGACCTCGATCTCGGCGAACTTCGCGTCGTTGGATTCCTTGCTGAGGATCGTCCCCAGCCATCCGGCCAGGAAGCCCAGCGGGATGGAGATGATGCCGGGGTTCGACAGCGGGAACCAGGCGAAGTCCGCGTCCGGGAACATGGCGGAGGCCGAGCCGGACACCACCGGGGAGAAGACGACCAGGAAGATCGCGGAGACCAGGCCGACGTAGATCGCCGAGACCGCGCCGGCCGTGTTGAAGCGCTTCCAGAACAGGCTGTAGAGGATCGCGGGCAGGTTGCCGGAGGCCGCCACCGCGAAGGCCAGGGCGACCAGGAAGGCCACGTTCAGACCCTGTGCGAGGATGCCCAGGCCGATGGCGACCGCGCCGATGACGAAGGCGGAGATCCTGGCGACCATGACCTCTTCCCGTTCGGTGGCCTTGCCGCGCCGGAACACGTGGGCGTACAGGTCGTGCGCGAAGCTGGAGGAGGAGGCCAGGGTGAGACCGGCCACCACCGCCAGGATGGTGGCGAACGCGACCGCCGCGATCACCGCCAGCAGGATGGTGCCGCCGACCTCGCCGAAGATCAGGTTGCCGACCGCCTTCGCGAGCTGTGGTGCGGCGGTATTGCCTGCCGCGTTCTGCTCGGAGATGGTCTTGCTTCCGACGAGGGCTGCGGCGCCGAAGCCGAGCACGAGCGTGAGCAGGTAGAAGGTGCCGATGATGCCGATGCCCCAGAGAACCGACTTTCGGGCGTCCCTGGCGGTGGGGACCGTGTAGAAGCGGATCAGGATGTGCGGCAGGCCCGCCGTGCCGAGCACGAGCGCCAGGCCCAGGCTGATCAGGTCGATCTTTCCGGCGATGCCCTGGGCCTCGGTGCCGTACCTTTGGCCGGCATTGAGGAAGGCGTCGCCCTTGCCGCTCTGGGCGGCGGCCTCGCCGAGCAGGCCGGACAGGCTGAAGCCGTAGTGGCCGAGCACGAGCAGGGTGACCAGGGTCGCGCCGCCCATGAGCAGGACGGCCTTGATGATCTGGACCCAGGTGGTGCCCTTCATGCCGCCCACGACCACGTAGACGATCATGAGGATGCCGACGCCGACGATGGTCAGCGCCTTGCCGTTGGACGAGGTGACGCCGAGCAGCAGGGTGACCAGGGCGCCCGCGCCGACCATCTGGGCGAGCAGGTAGACGATGCTCACGGTGATCGTGGAGACCCCGGCGGCGGTCCGCACCGGCCGGGGGCTCATCCGGAAGGCGAGCACATCGGCCATGGTGTACTTGCCGGAGTTCCGCATCAGCTCGGCGACCAGCAGCAGGGCCACCAGCCAGGCGACGAGGAAGCCGATCGAGTAGAGGAAACCGTCGTAGCCGTACAGCGCGATGATGCCGGCGATGCCGAGGAAGCTGGCGGCCGACATGTAGTCGCCGCCGATGGCCAGGCCGTTCTGCACGCCGCTGAACTGGCGTCCGCCCGCGTAGTAGTCGGCGGCGGTCTTGGTCTGGCGGCTGGCCCAGAAGGTGATGACCAGGGTGCCGACCACGAAGAGCAGGAAAAGGATCGTGGAGAGCGTGGTCTCGCTCATGCCTTGACCTCCTCTTCCCCGCTGGGAGCCCCCTCGATCTCATGGCGGAGCTCGTCGGCCAGCGGGTCGAGCTTGGCCAGCGAGTGGCGGTTGTACGCCCAGGCGATCAGGAAGGTCGACACGAACTGGAGCAACCCGAAGATCAGCGCGACGTTGATGTTGCCGAACAGCTTGGTGCCCATGAAGTCCCTGGCGAAGCCCGAGAGCACCACGTAGAGCAGGTACCAGGCGAGGAAGGCCACCGTCATCGGGAACGCCCACGACCGGTAGCGGCGTTTCAGTTCCTGGAACCGTTCGGAGCCTCCGATCTCCTCATATACCGACGAATCATGATGTTGCGTCGTCACGATGCCTCCTGTGATCTGGATCACCCACAAAGTAGGAGGGGACGGTACCCGGCGAGGAGAGGCGTGGGCTCGTTCTTCGCCGAGCCGCCGCCACGTGGCGCTCAGCTGGGTCTGGGTTGCGCCGAATGGTCCGCTATGCGCGACGAACGGTTCCGAAAATTATCGGGGCAAAACGGACGCGTGGGAGGTCAGGTTGAGCGGGGGCGCCAGTCGCCCCGATCGACGTCCAGGGTCTCCGGGGTGTGCAGCCGGACCATGGTCCTGGCCACGTTCCGGGGCACCCGCGCGGGGGTCAGCAGCGAGACGACGATCATGACGGTGAACGAGATGGGCACCGACCAGGCGGCCGGCTGAGCCAGCAGCGCGCCCGCCCAGCCATCATGCGGGCCCGCGATGATCGTCACCATCACGGCGGAGCAGGCCATGCCGCCGCCGGCCAGCAGTCCGGCCACCGCGCCGGTGGTGGTCAGCCGCCGCCACCAGATGCCCAGCACCAGCAGCGGGCAGAACGAGGACGCGGCCACGGCGAACGCCAAGCCCACGACATCGGCGACCGGGAGGGCGCGCGCCGTACCGGCCAGGGCGAAGGGCACGAGCACGGCGAGCACGGTGGCGACCCGGAAGGAGCGCACGCCGTCCTTGAACTTGAGCATGTCCTGGCCGACGACGCCCGCGACGGAGACGGTCAAGCCCGAGGAGGTGGACAGGAAGGCCGCGAACGCGCCGCCGCTGACCAGCGCGGTGAGCAGGTCCCCCGCCACGCCGGGGACCAGATGGCTGGGCAGGGTGAGCACGATCGCGTCCGGCCGGTCGATGCCGGGCAGATAGATTCTGCCCAGATATCCGTAGATGGCGGGCATCAGATAGAACGCGCCGAGGAGAGAAAGCACCACCAGCGTGGTCCTGCGGGCCGCCCGCCCGTCCGGATTCGTGTAGAACCGCACGAGCACATGCGGCAGCCCCATCGTCCCCAGAAATGTCGCCAATATCAGCGAATATGTCGAATAGACGGGATACTCGCGGCCATGCAGGGGCAGCGCCCAGGGATCCGACGGCTCAAGCCCCGGCGAGCCGTTCGAGCGCCACGCGATCAGCATGAACACCAGCGGCACGGCCAGCGCGGTCAGCTTCAGCCAGTACTGGAAGGCCTGCACGAACGTGATCGACCGCATCCCGCCGGACAGCACGTTGACCGCCACGACCACCGCCACCAGCAACCCGCCCGCCCAGGTGGGCGCCCCCGTGATGGTACGGAACACCAGCCCCGCGCTCTGGAACTGCGGCATCAGATACAGCCACCCGATCAGCACCACCAGCACGCTGGACACCCGCCGCACGGCCATCGACTCCAGCCGCGCCTCGGCGAAATCCGGCAGTGTGTACGCCCCTGACCGGCGCAGCGGAGCCGACACCAGCACCAGCAGCACCAGATAGCCGCCCGTCCACCCGACCGGCAGCCACAACATGTCCGCGCCGAAGGTGAGGATCAGCCCCGCGATGCCCAGGAACGACGCGGCCGAGAGATACTCCCCGCCGATCGCGGAGGCGTTCCAGAGCGGCGTCACCGTCCGCGACGCCACGTAGAAGTCCGACGTCGTCCGCGACACCCGGATCCCGAACGCCCCGATCAGCACCGCCGCCAGCACGACCAGGACGATCGCGATGACGGAACTCACTCGCGTTCCACCAGCTCGGCGAAGTGCCGCTCGTTGCGTTCCGCGTGGCGTACGTAGAGCCAGGCGCCGACCACAAAAGCCGGATATATCAGCCCAGCGAGGATCACCCAGGGCAGTGGCAGCCCGGCGAGCTCCACCGCGCGCAGGTCCGGGACCAGCAGGAACAGCAGCGGCAGCCCGCCGATGACGCAGGCCAGGACGGTGCAGACGAACAGGGCGAGCCGGAGCTGGGTGCGGATCAGGGAGCCCATGTAGACCTCGCCGAGGCGGGTCTGCTCGTCGATCTCCCGGGTCACCGGGTAGCGCGGCCTGCGGGCGACGGCCGTACGCGGGCTGGTGACGACGACGCGGCGGGGTTTGGCGCTCATTCGGATTTGGCCTTGCGGGCTCGGCGTACGAGCAGGTCGCGCAGTTCGCGGGTGTGCCGGCGGCTGACCGGAATCTCGGTGTCGCCGATCCTGACCACGCACTTGCCCGAGTCGATGTGCAGCTCGTCGATGTGCCGGACCGCGACCAGGTGGCTGCGGTGCACCCGCAGGAACCCGGCGGACGCCCAGCGTTCCTCCAGCGCGGCGAGCGGAATCCGGACCAGGTGGCTGCCGGTCGCGGTGTGCAGCCGGGCGTAGTCGCCACGCGCCTCCACGTATCGGACCTCGTTGCTGGTCACGAAACGCGTCACACCACCGAGTTCGACCGGGATCGTGTCGACGTCATGTTCCACGCGATCGCCCACAATCCCCGTGCTGCCCGCGCAGACCCGGCGAATCGCCTCGGCCAGCCGATCAGGCCGCACCGGCTTGAGCAGATAGTCCTCGGCCTTCAACTCGAACGCGTCCACCGCATGATCTTCGTAGGCGGTGACGAACACGACCTTCGGCGGCCGGGAGAACTGGGTGAGCAGCCGCCCGAGCACGACCCCGTCGAGCCCGCGCATCCGGATGTCGAGAAAGACCGCGTCCACCGGCCGCCCGTCAGCCATGGCCCGATCCAGCAGTTTCAGCGCAGCCGCGCCGTCCCTGGCCGTCAGCACATCACCGATCCGCGGATCGGCCCGGAGCAGATACGCCAGATCCTCCAGCGCCGGCTGCTCATCGTCGACCGCCATGACCCGCAGCCCGGTCATGTCCCGCCTCCTCATGACTTAGTTCCATAGAGACTGATGAAACGGTCTACGGAAGTCAACGCCATCACGGAGCAGTCACAGGTGTCCCAATGGATGAAGCCCCGACAGCATCACACATTTGCGTGACGTTGCGCACCGTGCCAGCGTTGCCGGAACTTGCCAGTGCGCGGCTACAGGGCCTGTTCTAACGTCAGAATCGGCAAACCACGCCCACGCGTTCCACGAGGGCTCTCCGAGCGCCACCGGCACGAACACTGTCATGGATGGACACCGATGGACGGCGTATCAGGCCAGCGACCAATTCGACCCTCCCCGGCCGAGAATCACTGGGAGCAGCTCTATCAGAGAGCTACTGCGGCGCTGCCCTGGGAGCCGAGCAGGACGCCGGTGGAGTTCGCCGAGTGGGCGAGTTTGTTAGCACCTGGTTCGTCAGTCCTGGACCTCGGTTGTGGCCGGGGCGACCACGCCGTTGCCATGGCCCGACACGGCTTCCAGGTAGCAGGGATCGACTTCAGTGCAACCGCCATCGCCGCCGCCCGCGAAAAGGCAACTGCCAGTGGGGTCGACGACATCAGGTTCGAGGTCGCAAACCTCCTCGACTACCGGAGCGAATCCACCTTCGACCTGGTCTATGACTACAGCGTCTTCCATCACGTCGACGTGAGTAACCGGGCTGCCTACGCCCGAACCGTCAGCTTGGCCGTGCGCCCAGGTGGCCTGTTCGCAATCGTCTGCTACGCGGATGACGATCCCGCGGCTGAGGGCGGCGGCCAGCGGGTCGGAACGCTCGGAAACGTGATCCATCATCCGACCCGACACGAGTTATGGAGCCTGTTTCACGCGGACTTCGCCGTGCGATCGAACAAGGCCACCAGACTGGGACGGAGGGAGAATCACCTGGCCCATCACGTCATATTTCAGCGGGTCAGCTCTGCTTGAGCGGGAGCCGCCGATCGGATTCCGGCGCGCGGACCCACCATCTCACCTCCGAGTCCCCCCGCCACCTCGGCAACAGGTAGATGGCGGCCTCCACCCGCTGGTCGATTATCTCGCTTGGATAGTCGAGGCCGGCCGAGGCGAACTGCCGCCTGATCGATTGCTTGAGCCGCGCGGAGGAGGGATGCCGGGAGCCGATTCCATGGGCGTCGAACGAGGACTCCGGCTGGAACAGCACGTACGGACCTACGGCGGAATGCCGAGGATGGTTTGCCGGATAGAGCGAGGAGAAGACGGAGATGAACATCCGTACGCCATGGTAGGAGAACTGCCAACCTGGACGGTTGATATCAGTGAGGGCATCGGGACGATCGGATGGAGTGTCGTTCTGGACCAGCAGTTCCAGGAACTCTCTGAACCAGGTGGCCAGTCCAGGCATACCTTGGTTCTCGATCTCGCCAGGTGGCGCGACGACGAAGCCATCCAAGCCCTCGCGGTCCGCGGCTTTGGCGAATACGGTCAAGTAGGGGACGAGCGCGTCAACGTTCATGAATGCCGGCCAGTTCGCCCGCCACGGCGGAGCCCCCCATAGCTTCGCCCGCTTGGCGAGCGTGCAGGGAGTCTTCAATCGGAGCCTCTCGAAGCCGTCGACCGTCTCGGCCGTGCTGGGGTCGAACGACTGCTGGAATCGGCCGACGTCCCTCTCGGGCGTCATCTCAATCTTGGCGTCAACGGCTGCGTCGACATCTACCTTGAACTCCTCGGCCAACCTTCTAAGCGCGACATGGAATGTCGCGATGGCCGCACCGAGCGAGGGCCAGTCAGCCACGGACCGTGGATTTTTGGGGCCGTCGTAATAATTGAGGATGCGCGCGATCCAACCGGCGCGGCTCAGGAGCGAGGCCACTCCCACCGGTACGGGTCCGTCCGGCGCCTGCTGCGAGGACAAGTCAATATTGAACTGGTTCGCTGTACAAGTGGATATGATCCATATGTCGGCGAACTCCTCTGCCAGTTTGTCGTGCGAGAACCCCTCGTCGCGGCTCTCGATGCCGTCGGCAAGTTCACCGAGTTCTTCAAGGAGACGGGCCAGACCGTTGATTGGGCGCCAATATCCACCGACACTCTGGATCATGGTGTGAACCCGCGCCTGCCTTAACGAGAGGGCGTCCTCTCCATGATTCCGCATCGAAGCCACTCCCCGTGTATTCATCTTTCTTCAGAGTCGCATCCGGTAGAGATCGAATCAAGCCTGGGGTCCGGGCCGGCGAAATCGAAATGGGTGGCCGCACGCCGCTCCTCGCCAAGCATGAGTTCGACTATCTGACCGAAATCATCGATGATCTCATCCGGTTCCATGATCGAAGAATCGTACGCAGATTTAACCTTCCCGGCATCCCAGAACGTTACTCGTAGGATGGTTTCGAAGTTGACGCGTTCATAGGCGTGCCCGTACCTCGCCCATACGGTTCTGGCGCCGATCGCCCGGGCGGGAATCAGATCGTTGGCTATACTGTCGCCCACCACCCACACCGGAACCAGCTTGTCCAGATCGCACCGCTCAAGCGCCATCTGATATGGATGGCAGCTGGGCTTCAGTAGTTCTGTAGGGATGGAGACCACTCGCCGGGCTAATTCCGTATGATCGGGAGGGGCGATTCCTGGAATACCCTGCCACGCGATGACGGTGTCGAGCAACGGAGCCAGACCGAGCATCTCTATCCGGGTGACGGCGTCATAAACGGATGAACTCGTGACCCCGACCACCACAACATCATGATTCCTCAACTCGGTCAGCGCGGCAACGACTCCAGGGTAGGCCTTGAGGTTCACGCTCCGCGCCTGGTCGAATACCTGCTGTCCCAGGCGCACTATCTCTTCGCGTTCCACCGGGTCGCGATCATGGTACAGCTTCAGCTCGCGTATCACCCGCGGATGCTCAGCGGCGTTGTGCCGGCGAAAGACCTCACGTAGTTGCGGATAGATATCGTCCGCGGGAACGCCGGTCACCGAACTAAGGGCGCCCACCATTGCCCGGATACTGGGGGCGAAATAGTCGATCCAGCTGAAGAGCGTGTTGTCGAGATCGGTCAGCAATACCGCTCTCGGCACCACGTCACACTCCGTAGTCGCAATGCTCGACGCATTGTCCGGAAATCGCATCGTTCAACCCGAGGCAGCTCGGAGACCGTATCACTCCCGTAACTCTCGCCCCACCTTAATGGAGGCATCCGCGCACCGTCCACAAAACTGATTAAGTGGTGGTGCGCTCCGAATGACCCTGCCGTCCTCAGCGCAATATTGCATCTGGCAAGGAATCAAGTAGAAGCAACAGAACCTCGAGTGAGGTACGCATCGCCAGGCGGCGCGCGCTTCCCTTGGTGGACTGCTCCAATCGGGACTTGTCCTCATCGGCGAGGTCGGAAATCCCCCGAAGGGCCAAGAAACGAACCCGTCGTAGCGTTCCCAGGGCCGAGGCGGCCGCCGCGATCCCCGAGGTCTCCATGTCCAGGGCTATCAAGTCCCGTTTCCACAGGAGCAGCCAGTTCCTGAACTCGGTCGCCGCGCCGACCACCGGCCCACACGCCACTGGGCCGGCCACCAATCCGTAGCCGCCCGCACGCATAGGCGGCTCTGGATTCTTCTCCGTGGCCCGGGCTACCCGTTCCCTCGACGCGGCGAAGGCCGATCGGCGGAGAAATGGAAGTTGAACCGCCCGTTCTACTAGTAGATCATCTGATCGCAGTGGGTCACCGGCCATCCTGAAGATAAAGCCGCTGCCACCGTCCGGCACCGCCTTCGCATTCGCGAGATAACTGACGACCTGGTCGCCGATAACCACATCGCCGATCGAGAGTTCCTCCGAAAGCGCCCCCGCGATACCGAGACTCACCGTGAGCACCGGCCGGTGGTTCGCGATGACCAGGGCCGCGCTGACCGCCGACCGCTCCTGCCCCCGGCCGACCAAGGCGAAGAGAAGCCTGAAGGGACCGTAGGGCGTCAGGTAAGCGGCCCGTCCGGTCTCCTCGTCTTCAATGATCGTCAACGGGCCGGCGAGCGCCTCGATCAGCGTCAGCACGGTGTCAAGCTCTTCGACGAGAGCCACGAGGACGGCTACGGTGGGCCGTTCCTCCGGCTGAGGTGTTTGTGAGCTCACCCCATGCGGGCGGAGTCCGTCCAGCACAGCCGGCGGATCGGCGGCGGTCGATCTCCCTCGCCTGACCACCATCTCCAGTGGTTTGCCGTCCTCCGTCGCGCTGAGAGCCGCGGCTATCATCGCGTCCACCGGACTGTGTGCGGACTGGACTCTGTCGCGGGTGGAGTCCGCCAGCCGCCTCAGGTAGGGCAAGGCCGAGGAGTTCCGGCGACCGGTACGGGAGAGCAGACGATAGAACTCGCCCAGCACGTTCTGCTCGAAGAGAATCACCCGAGGGTCCTCGCGCAGGCGGACGAGATCCGCAAGTGAGAGCGCGGCGAAGACCTCGGTCAGACCGAGAACGCGCAGCACGGCGTCATAGGTCACGAGATCCACCAGAGACGTCGAGTCCGTCGACCTGAGACCGCAATCGACGTAGCCGATCCCGGGAATGCGCCCGACCATCGTGGTGCCGTACTCATCGAGATAGCTGTGCGCCCAATTCCAGCCGAGCGCCAGCTCGAAATGGCGCCGGGCTATCGAGGAGGTCTCGAACGGGAATATCTTCAGGTCCTCGATTACGTTCCAGAGAAAGGCGTGAGCGCCCAGCTTCTCCGGAATATCGTACAGAGCGGACTCGTATTGGCTCGGCCCTGGTTTCGTGTCGAGCATGGTGTGCACGTGCCGGAGTTGACGCATGGCAAACGTTCCAATCTGTCGGTCCAGGGCGGCGACATCTCCCTTCCAGCGAATCTTCACATCGGTGGTGGTGTCGACGGAACGCGCGTTCATGTTCCGCTGAAAGCTGCGCAGTCGCCGTTTCGCGCTGCCTTGCGACCACTGCGGATGCATCGACGTGCCGCCAAAATGAGCCCGCTTGCTGGCCTGCAGGTCATCGACATCCACGGTCGACCCCACGAAGTAAAGAAGATCGCAGTCGGCGAGAAAACGGAGATCTTTCATGAACGCCGCTGACACCGGCGACTGGACCAGATCAGTCGTTGGCATCACGAGCGCGTCATGGGTAAGGAAGACCGACCAATGGAGGGCATGCCGCAGACGATCAACAAGCGCCGCGCGCGGACGCACTCTCTCAAGTATCTGGTATAGCGTGAAGAGCTGGCCATGAAAGAAATGAATGAACATGCTAATCAACGACTCGATGATTCAGGATCTGATACAACTCCCACGCCGCCAGTCGATCACCGAACCCGGCATGGTCGTCAGTCTCGACATATCCAGTTTCGTAATAAATGGGTTCCCGCTCCGGCCGAAGGATGACTGTTTCCTGCGTGTCCCCGACACCGAAACGTAGGATCCAATATTGCGGTGGCAGGCAGAGCCGGCGAACATGCTCCAGCAATGGCCGCAGACCGGCTTTGCTCAACGGGTAGTCCGCTCGCTCACCGAGCAGGGCTGCCAAGGTCCGCGCATTGGAGATGACAATGTCCGCATGGCCTAGAAACCCTTCCAGTTCCGGGTACTCGAAGAGTTCGTGGATATTATGCGGAACCAAGTCCACGCAGCGCAGCGTGTCTGCTCCGCCGGCCAGCTTCAGTGCCGCCATGAGCGCCTCGCGGCCGCTCTGTGACAGCAACGAGTAGCCGTCTATCATCAGCAAATCACTCTGCTGAATGAGCAGGGCCTCGGTATGTATGTCCGCCATCGAGATTCGTAGGCCGGGCGCGGGCAGGCCCGACACGAGGAGCCGGTTCCCGCCGTGTTTCTCGTCAGCGGCATCCCGAACAATGACCACCAGGCCGTTGGCGGTCTGCGCGTCCACAATGAGATGCCAATCGGCGTCGATCCGGTTGAGGTGGTCCTTGATCAACTGCGTGAGCTCGTCGTCGCCGATCTTGGCGATTACCGCAGTCGCGAAAAGTGATTGTGCCGCCTTGGCCATATTTACGGCCGTGCCCGCGACCGTCTTTTGGATCGGGGCGAAACAGAAGGTGTCATGGTCGATCGCCGTGAAGCGCAGCGCCTTGAGCGGAACCCGCATCTCGAACCGCACGTCTCCGACTATGGTCATGCGGAGGTTCTTGTTGCCGGACTGGACAGCGAGCCTGTTGGCGAAGTGCCGCGCCGTGACCATCGTCTTCTCCGTCGGCAGGGATGGCAGCACTGTGAGCATAAATGACGATGCTCTTGTGGCCGGGTAATTTGCTGGTATTGACCGGAACGAACTCCGGGACACGCTTCGATTGGTGGAAGAACGATCAGCCTTGGCCGACGCGGTCATCAATGACATCGCGAGCGGGGGTCGCCCGAAAATCTTCGCGGGTGCTACCGAATATGACAGTGGTGCGCCTGCGTCTCTTGATGATGCGAATATCAGCGTTTTGGGCCGGCGGACCGCGATCGCTACGCGAAGAGAACGGGTACCGGCCTAACCGATTCGATCCTGGAGTGGTCGGCCGGTTAGCGGGCGCTGACGCCGGGGCGGTACTTGGGGAGGCGGAGGGTGACCTTGGTGCCGGCGCCCTCGCCGGTCTCCACGACCAAGCCGTATTCGTCGCCGTAGACCTGGCGGAGGCGTTCGTCGACGTTGGCCAAGCCGACGCCGGTGGCGCGGTCTTCGCCGGACAGGACGCGGCGGAGGCGTTCGGGGTCCATGCCGAGGCCGTCGTCTTCGACGGTGATGCCGCATTCGGCGCCGGCGTCCTCGGCGATGATCGTGATCCGGCCGACGCCGGGTTTGCTCTCCAGGCCGTGGCGTACGGCGTTCTCGACCAGCGGCTGGAGGCACAGGAAGGGGACGGCGACGGCGAGGACCTCGGGGGCGATGCGGAGGGTGACCTGGAGCTGGTCGCCGAAGCGGGCGCGTTCGAGGGTGAGGTAGCGGTCGATGGAGTGCAGTTCCTCCGACAGGGTGGTGAAGTCGCCGTGGCGGCGGAAGGAGTAGCGGGTGAAGTCGGCGAAGTCGATCAGGAGTTCGCGGGCGCGTTCGGGGTCGGTGCGGACGAAGGAGGCGATCGTGGTGAGGGAGTTGTAGATGAAGTGGGGGGAGATCTGCGCGCGCAGGGCGCGGACCTCGGCTTCGATGAGCATGGTGCGGGAGCGGTCGAGCTCGGCGAGTTCGAGCTGGGAGTCGACCCAGCGGGCGACTTCCTGGACGGCGCGGACTAAACCGGCGGAAGCGTGGTCGCCGTAGGCGGCGAGGGATCCCACGACGCGGTCGTCGGTGGTGAGGGGGACGACGATGGCGTGGCGGATCGGGCATTCGGGGAGGTCGCAGTTGAGCTGCAGGACCTGGGTGCGGCCGTCGTTGAGGGTGTCGATGGCGTGCTCGAAGGCGTCGCGGGCGTGGTGGTCGCCGGTGCCGTCGTAGACGAGGAGTTCCTCGGCGTTGGTGACGGCGATGGCCTGGGTGCCGAGGAGCTGGCGCAGGTGGCGGGAGGCTTTGAGCACTCCGGCCTGGCTGAGTCCGGCGCGGAGCATGGGGGCGGCCAGGGAGGCGGTGTGCAGGGTTTCGAAGGTGGCGCGTTCGGCCGGGCCGCTGCCGAGTTCGCGGCGTCCGCGCAGGATCCGCCACAGCACGATGGCCGGAACGCCGACCAGCGCGACCAGGACCAGTACGGCCACCAGGGGTTCCACGTCGCGGAGCCTACCCGCGCGCCCGACATTTCCGATACATCCCAACAACGTCGCCGCCCACCGGTGGGCGGGCGGCGACGTTGTCCAGGCGGGAGGTCGTGGCGTGGGTGTGCCATCAACCACGGCGGCTCCCGGGAGCGTCCCCCTCAGGCCGGATGTGACGAGGGGAACAGGCTGCGTTCCCTCCTCAGGCCGGGGATGGAGCCATGGCGGCCTCCTTAGCGGCGGGAACCGGCTCGTCCGGCGCGGGGGCGTGCTCGTCCAGGAGGGTCGTCTCGTCGAACGGGTCTCGGCCGGAGAGGACCTCCACCGCGCGGGCGCGGTCGAACTCTCCCGTCCAGCTGCCGACCAGAACGGTGGCCACCGCGTTGCCCGCGAAGTTGGTCAGGGCGCGAGCCTCCGACATGAAGCGGTCGATGCCGACGATCAGGCCGACTCCGTCGACCAGTTCGGGGCGGTGGGACTGGAGGCCGCTGGCGAGGGTCGCCAGGCCCGCGCCGGTCACCCCGGCCGCGCCCTTCGACGCGATCATCATGAAGACCAGCAGGGACAGCTGCTCGCCCAGCGCGAGGGGGGCGCCGGTCGCGCTGGCCACGAACAGGGTGGCCATGGTCAGGTAGATCGCCGTGCCGTCGAGGTTGAAGGAGTAGCCGGTCGGGACCGTGATGCCGACGACCGGGCGGCTGACGCCGAGGTGCTCCATCTTGGCGATCAGTCGGGGCAGGGCCGACTCGGACGAGGAGGTGGAGAGAATGAGCAGGAATTCTCGGCGGAGGTAGCTGAACAGGGAGAGCACGTTGATCCGGGCCACCAGCTGGAGCATTGGGCCCAGGACGAGGAAGACGAAGAGCAGGCAGGTCGCGTAGAAGCTGAGCATGATGACGCCGAGGCTGGTGAGCGCGTCCACGCCGGTCGCGCCGACCACCGCCGCGATCGCGCCGAAGGCGCCCACCGGGGCGGCCCACATGATCATGGCGAGGATGCGGAAGACGAGCCGCTGGATGTGCCCGATGCCGGTGAGGATCGGCGTCGCCCGCTCCCCCATGGCCTGGAGGGCGAAACCGGCGAACAGGGCGACCAGCAGGGTCTGCAGGACCGATCCCTCGGTGAACGCGGACACGAGGGTGGTCGGGATGACGCCGAGCAGGAACGCCGTGGTGTCCGATTCGCCGCCCTTGGCGGCCTCGGCGGCGGCGGCCTGGCGGAGCTCGTCGGTCAGCTGGAGCCCGTGGCCCGGATCGACGACGTTGCCCACGATCAGTCCGATGGCGAGCGCGACCGTGGACATGGCCAGGAAGTAGCCGAGCGCCAGGCCGCCGACCCTGCCGACCTTCGCGGCCTTGGCCACCGAGCCGACGCCGAGCACGATGGTGCAGAAGATGATCGGGCTGATCATCATCTTGATCAGCGCCACGAAGGCGGTGCCCAGGGGCTTGAGCTGTTTGCCCAGGTCCGGGGCGATGAAGCCGACCGCGATCCCAGCTAAGACCGCGATAATGACGGCGAGGTACAGGTAGCGGGTCCGGTCCCGGGGGGCCTGCGGGATTTCCGTTGGCGTGGACATGGCGCTCACTCCCAGTTCGGGATGGGGGATGTCGGTGGAGCGACTATGCGCCGGGGCGGTGATCTGGGTCACCATTGCGTACATTTCGTTCATCACCGAAGTGACCGTGAGGAAGTGAGAGCGCATGCGGCAGTGGAGTCTGGCGAGGCAGATGCTCGCGCTCCAGATCGTCGTCGTGGTGGTGACCGTGGCGGCCGGCACGGTGATGGCGTTCTTCCAGGCGCGCGATCTGGTCGCCACCGACGCCACGGCGGTGACCAGGGCGGTGGCGGTGAGCGTGGCCGGGTCGCCGTCCGTGCTCGCCGCGCTCGGCTCCGCCGACCCGACGGCCACCCTCCAGCCGTACGCCGAGAAGGTTCGCCTGGAGACCAAGGTGGACTTCATCACGATCATGAACCCGGAGGGCATCCGGTTCACCCACCCCAGGCCGGGCGAGATCGGCAAGCGCTATCTGGGCACCATCGCTCCCGCGCTCGCCGGGCGGACGGTCAGTGAGACCTACACCGGCACCCTCGGTCCCTCCATCCGGACGATCACACCGGTGCGGGACGCCGCGGGGAGAGTGCGGGCCCTGGTCAGCGCCGGTATCACGGTCGAGAAGATCAGTGGGATGCTGCGTGACCAGGTGGAGACGGCGGGGCTCGCCGCGCTGCTGGGGCTCGGGGCGGGGACGGCGGGCACCTACCTCGTGGGGCGGCGGCTGCGCCGCCAGACGCACGGTCTGGGGACGTCGGAGTTGAGCCGGATGTACGACTACCACGAGGCGATCCTGCACGCGGTGCGCGAAGGGCTGCTCCTGGTGGACCGCGCGGGCACGCTCACGCTGTGCAACGACGGCGCACGCGCGCTGCTCGGCCTGCCCGAGGACGCAGAAGGCAGCCCGGTCACCGGTCTCGGGCTGCCGCCGTCGCTGACCGAACTGCTCGCGTCCGGCGAGAACCGCAGCGACGAGCTCCACCTGACCGAGGACCGGGTGCTGGTGGTCAGCACCTCCGTGGTGCGGTCGGGGACACGCTCGCTCGGTACGGTTGTCACGCTCCGTGACCACACCGAGCTCCAAGCGGTCACCGGGCAGCTCGACGCCGAACGCGGCTTCGCCGACGCGCTCCGCTCGGCGGCGCACGAATCGGCCAACCGGCTGCATACCGTGATCACTCTCGTCGAGCTTGGCAAACCCTCGCAGGCCGTCGCGTTCGCCACCGAAGAACTCAGGGCCGCGCAGGAACTCACCGACCTGGTGGTGGCCACGGTACGGGAGCCGGTGCTGGCGGCCCTGTTGCTCGGCAAGTCGGCGCAGGCGGGCGAGCGCGGTGTCGAGCTGTGCATCAGCCCGGAGAGCGAGCTCGACGACGTCGGGCTGGACACGCGCGACCTGGTGGCCATCCTCGGCAACCTGATCGACAACGCGGTGGACGCGGCCATGTCCGGCATGCCGCCCGCGCGGGTGGAGGTGAGCCTGAAGGCGACGGGCCGGGTCTGCGAGATCCGGGTCGCGGACAGCGGTCCGGGGCTTGATCCGTCCGCCGTGGCCGAGGCGTACCAGCGGGGCTGGACCACCAAGGGCAGCGGCCGCGGGCTCGGCCTCTCGCTGGTCGCCCAGGCCGTGCGCCGCCTGGGCGGCACGATCGAGGTGACCGCGGGCCCGGGCGCGATCTTCACGGTACGGCTGCCGCTCCCCGAGGAGGGCCGGACATGATCTCCGTTCTGGTCGTGGAGGATGAGGAGATCACGGCGGAGGCGAACCGCGTCTACGTGGAACGGGTGCCGGGATTCCAGGTCGCCGGGGTGGTCCGCTCGGGCGGGGAGGCGCTGCGGTTCCTGCGGCGGCAGCCCGTCGACCTGATCCTGCTCGATCTCTACCTGCCCGACATGCACGGGCTCGAGGTATGCCGCGCCGTCCGGGGCGCCGGCATCCTCTGCGACGTCATGGTGATCACCTCGGCCCGCGACCTGTCGGTCGTGCGCTCCGCGGTGTCGGTGGGCGTGACCCAGTACCTGCTCAAGCCGTTCACCTTCGCCGCGCTGGCCGAGAAGCTCCGGCAGTACGCCCGGTTCCGCTCCTCCGTGGACGCCTCCGGCACGGCGAGCGGCCAGGGCGAGGTCGACGACGCGCTCGCGGCGTTGCGCGGTCCTGTCCGCTCCCACCTGCCGAAAGGGTTGACCCAGCCGACGCTGGAGGCGGTGGTCGCCGAACTCAGAAAGGCCGCCGAGGGCCTGTCGGCGCAGACGGTCGCCACCTCGGTCGGGGTGTCGAGAGTGACGGCCCGGCGCTACCTGGAGCACCTGATCGAGACCGGCATCGCCCGCCGGGTGCCCCAGTACGGAGCCGTCGGACGACCCGAGCTGCTCTACCGCCTCAGCTCAGGTTAGAACGTCACGGGCGCCAGGCAGGCGCGGATCCTCTCCGCGTACGACTCGATTTCGGCGTCGTCGGCATATTTCATGCGTGGCCAGAAGAAACCGCGCAGGCCGTCCTTCGGGTTGCGCGGCACGATGTGGACGTGCAGGTGGGGGACGCTCTGGCTGATGCGGTTGTTCATGGCGACGAAGGAACCGCGGGCTTCGACGCCTGTTTCCACCGCGCCGGTCAGGGTTTGCACGCGGAGGAAGAACGGGCCGACCAGGTCGGCGGGGAGGTCGGTCAGGGTTTCGACGTGCTGGCGGGGAACCACGAGAACGTGGCCTTTGAAGACCGGGCGGGTGTCGAGGAACGCCGCTACCGAATCATCCCTGAAGACGATATATCCGGGTTTGTCGCCGTTGGCGATGGCGCAGAACAAACAATCGGTCACCAGCCGACCTTAGCCGCTCCTGACAGCAGCGATCGGGCGATGACCAGCCGCTGCACGTCGTTGGTGCCCTCGCCGATGGCCATCAGCGGCGCGTCCCGGTAGAGGCGTTCGACGACGAACTCCTGGGAGTAGCCGTAACCGCCGTGCACGCGCATCGCCTCCATGGTCGCCTTCAGCGCGACCTCGGACGCGAAGTACTTGGCCATCGCCGCCTCGCTGGTGACCGGACCGGCCGCCGACCGGGTCGCCGCCCAGTAGGTCATCAGCCGGGCCGCCTGGATCTCGGTCGCCATGTCGGCCAGCTTGAGCTGGATCGCCTGGAAATCCGCGATCGGCTGCCCGAACGCGTGCCGCTCCCTGGCGTATCCGAGCGCGGCGTCGTACGCGCACTGCGCCACCCCCACCGCCCGCGCCGCGATGTTGATCCGCCCGAGCTCCAGCGCGGACAGCACCTGCTGCATGCCCCGCCCCTCGGTCCCCCCGAGCAGCCGCGACACGGGCACGCGCGCGCCGTCCAGCACGACCTCGCAGGTCTCCGTCCCCTTGTAGCCGAGTTTGGGCAGATCCCGGCTGACCGTGAACTGGTCCTGGTCGACGAGCAGGACCGACATGCCCCGATGCGCGGGCTCCTCGATCGAGGTCTTGACCAGCACGGGGAGCGGGTCGGCGTGCCGGGCGTTGGTGATCCAGGTCTTGGTGCCCGACACGACGTAATGGGAACCCTCCCGGACGGCTCGGGTGGCGATTCCCTGCAGGTCGGTGCCCGCGCCGGGCTCCGTCAACGCGATTCCGGTACGCCGTGCGCCCGCCGCCAGCTCGGGCAGGAATTCGCGTTTCTGCGCCTCGGTGCCGTACTGGGCGATCATCCAGGTGGCGAGGGTGTGCGAGCCGAGCACGCCCGCCACGCCCATCCAGCCGCGGGCGATCTCCTCGAAGACCAGGGCGAAGGAGACCCGGTCCAGATCGAGGCCGCCGTACTCCTCGGGGACCGTGATGCCGAACAGGCCGAGCTCCGCGAAGCGGGAGATGATCTCGGCGGGGTAGCGGCCGGTTCGCTCCCATTCCGGGGCGACCGGAATGACCTCCTTGTCGACGAATGCGCGCAGAGTGCGCTGGAACAGTCGCTGATCGTCATCGAGCTCGAAGTCCATGAGACCCATGGTCCGCGACACGTTCACGGCGGCGAAACCCACGGGTAACAGTTGAAAGTTTCAGCACAGGAAAAAACCGCCAGCGGGACCATGCCGGTAAAAGACCAGCCCGGAGTGCGCCCCTCACGGAGGCCGGACCCGGCGGCGTGAATGTTCGGCAACGACCGATTGACATCACCGAGGCGCTCCCGACAATTCTATGTGGGAGCGCTCCCATCTTATCAAGGCCAGCTGGACCTCGATCCGCATTGGTTCGAACAGGTTTTTCGTGTCCGATGCACCCCGACGTACTTTGGAGAACCCTCACTAATGCGCAAAAGAGCTCTTGTAACGGGAGCGCTCCCACGCACGCGGCGACGCGTCGTGTGGGCTGCCGTGATCACGATGTGTGCCGGCGTGCTGACCGGCCTGGCGCAGACGCCCGCGTCCGCCGCCGTGGCCTGCGACGTCACGTACACCTCGAATGACTGGACTTCAAGCCCTGGCCAGGGCGGGTTCACCGCCGCTGTCACGATAAAGAACACCGGGGACCCCATCTCCGCTTGGTCGCTCACCTTCGCCTTCCCGGCGAACCAGCAGCTGACGCAGGGCTGGTCCGCCAACTGGACGCAGTCCGGGACCGGCGTGACCGCCACCAACATGCCGTGGAACGGCAGCCTGCCGACGAACGGCACCACCAGCCTCGGCTTCAACGGCACCTGGACCGGCAGCAACCCGAAGCCGACCTCGTTCAAGGTCAACGGCGTGACCTGCGGCGGAGCACCCTCGCCGTCGCCGTCACCGAGCCCGTCGCCGTCGCCAAGCCCGAGCCCGTCCCCCAGCCCATCGCCCAGCCCGTCGCCGCAGCCGGACGGTTTCGTCTCGGTGGCGCCGACCTCGCTGGTGGTGCCGGAGGGCGGCAACGCCACGACCGCGGTGAAGCTCTCGCTCCAGCCGAACTCGAACGTCACCGTGACCGTCACCAAGCAGAGCGGCGGTGACGCCGACCTGTCCGCGGCGCCCACGACGCTGGCGTTCACCCCCGCCAACTGGAACCTCGCCCAGAACGTCACCATCTCGGCGGCCCAGGACGCCGACAGCACGGGCGGCTCGGCCACGTTCACCTTCTCGGCCACCGGCGGCGTCTTCTACTTCTCGACCCCGCTGACCGCCACCGAGGCCGACGACGAGCCCGGCGGCACCAACGCCTACGTCCAGCGTTTCACCACGCTCTACAACAAGCTGCACGACCCGGGCAACGGATACTTCTCCCCCGAAGGCGTGCCGTACCACTCGGTCGAGACCTTCCTGGTGGAAGCGCCGGACCACGGCCACGAGACCACGTCGGAGGCCTACAGCTACTACCTGTGGCTGGAAGCGGTCTACGGCCAGGTCACCGGCGACTGGAGCAAGTTCAACGCGGCGTGGGCGTCGATGGAGAGATACATCATCCCCGCCACCGCCGACCAGCCCACCAACTCCTTCTACAACCCGGCCAAGCCCGCCACGTACGCCGGAGAGTGGAACGAGATCAACAAATATCCCACCCAGATCGAGTCGGGCGTCTCGGTCGGCGTGGACCCGATCGCCAACGAGCTGAAGACCGCCTACGGCACCAGCGACGTCTACGGCATGCACTGGCTGCTCGACGTCGACAACACCTACAAGTTCGGCCGCTGCGGCGACGGCACCACCAGGCCCGCCTACATCAACACCTACCAGCGCGGCCCGGAGGAGTCGGTCTTCGAGACCCTCCCCCAGCCGTCCTGTGACACCTTCCGCCACGGCGGCCCCAACGGCTTCCTCGACCTGTTCATCAAGGACGGCTCGTACGCCAAGCAGTGGAAGTACACCAACGCCCCCGACGCGGACGCCCGCGCGGTCCAGGTGGCCTACTGGGCGCAGACCTGGGCGAAGGCCCAGGGCAAGGAGTCGCAGATCTCGGCGACCATCGCCAAGGCCGCCAAGATGGGCGACTACCTCCGCTACGGCATGTACGACAAGTACTTCAAGAAGCCGGGCTGCACCAGCACCTCCTGCCCGGCCGGCACCGGCAAGGACAGCTCCAACTTCCTGCTCTCCTGGTACTACGCCTGGGGCGGCGCGACCGACAGCTCGGCCGGCTGGGCCTGGCGGATCGGCTCCAGCCACAACCACGCCGGATACCAGAACCCGCTGGCGGCCTGGGCGCTGTCGAACGTGACCGAGCTCAAGCCGAAGAGCCCCACCGGCGCGGGCGACTGGGCCACCTCGCTCACCCGCCAGCTGCAGTTCTACAAGTGGCTGCAGTCGGATGAGGGCGCGATCGCGGGCGGCGCCACCAACAGCTGGGAGGGCCACTACGCGGCCCCGCCGGCCGGGCTGCCCAAGTTCCACGGCATGGCCTACGACTGGCAGCCGGTCTACCACGACCCGCCGTCCAACCAGTGGTTCGGCTTCCAGGCCTGGTCGATGGAGCGGGTCGCGGCCCTCTACAACGCCAGCGGCAACGCCGACGCCAAGGCGATCCTGGACAAGTGGGTGGCGTGGGCGATGGCGAACACCACGATCGCCGCCGACGGCACCTACCAGATCCCGTCGACGCTGCGCTGGACCGGGCAGCCGGCCGGCGACTGGTCGGCCACCACGGGCATGCCGCCCGCCAATCCCGGCCTGCACGTCACGGTCGCCGACCACACCACGGACGTGGGCGTGGCCGGATCGTACGCGAAGGTCCTGATGTACTACGCCGCCCGGGCCAACCATACGGGCGCGAAGAACATGGCCAAGGCGATCCTCGACGGCGTCTGGAAGTTCCAGGACGCCAAGGGCGTCTCGGTCCCGGAGACGAAGGCGGACTACAACCGGATCGACGACCCGGTCTACGTCCCGGCCGGGTGGAGCGGCACGATGCCGAACGGCGACCCGATCAACTCCAGCTCGACCTTCATCTCCATCCGCTCCTTCCTGAAGAACGACCCCGACTGGCCCAAGGTCGACGCCTTCCTGAAGGGCACCGGCCCGGCACCCACGTTCAACTACCACCGCTTCTGGGCGCAGGTGGACGTGGCCGTGGCGATGGGCGAGTTCGGGCGGCTCTTCCCGAACGGTTAATCCCGCCTGAGGGCGGCGGTCCCTGACCGGCCGCCGCCCTCCTTACCCCCAAAAGCCGGGGCGCGACGGCGCCTGACCCGCTGTCGCGCCCCTGACCCCCCTCCGGTACCGGTAAGGACGCTCCGATGCGCCGAACGCTCCGCGTCGCGGTGGTGGCCCTGATCGCCGCCACGACCCTCCAGCCCAGCTCCGCCTCGGCCGCCGTCTTCAACTACGGCGAAGCCCTGCAGAAATCCCTGTTCTTCTACGAGGCCCAGCAGTCCGGCGATCTGCCCAGCTGGAACCGCGTCGGCTGGCGCGGCGACTCGGGCCTGACCGACGGCCAGGACGTCGGCCTGGACCTCACCGGCGGCTGGTACGACGCCGGCGACCACGTCAAGTTCGGCCTGCCGATGGCGGCTTCGACGACCATGCTGGCCTGGGGGGCGGTGGAGTACCGCTCCTCGTACGGCACCCAGCTGACCCACCTGCTGAACAACCTGCGCTGGGTCAACGACTACTTCATCAAGGCCCACCCGTCGGCGAACGTGCTGTACGGCCAGGTGGGCAACGGTGGCCTGGACCACGCCTGGTGGGGTCCGGCTGAGGCGATGGCGATGAACCGCCCGGCGTACAAGATCGACGCCAGCTGCGGCGGGGCCGACCTGGCCGGGGAGACGGCGGCGGCGATGGCGGCCTCCTCGATGGTGTTCAGGCCGACCGATCCTGCGTACGCGAACACGCTGCTCACGCACGCGCGGCAGCTCTACACCTTCGCCGACACGGTCCGCAGGGCCTACAGCGACTGCATCACCGACGCGAGCGGCTACTACCGTTCGTGGAGCGGCTACAACGACGAGCTGGTGTGGGGGGCGCTCTGGCTCTACCGCGCCACCGGCGAGGCGTCCTACCTGGCCAAGGCCGAGGCGGGGTACGCGAACCTCGGGACCGAGCCGCAGAGCACCACGAAGTCGTACAAGTGGACGATCGCCTGGGATGACAAGTCCTACGGGGCGTACGTGCTGCTGGCCAAGCTCACGGGCAAGCAGCAGTATCTGGACGACGCCAACCGGTGGCTCGACTGGTGGACGGTCGGGGTCAACGGGCAGAAGGTGGCGTACTCGCCGGGCGGGCAGGCCGTGCTGGACCGGTGGGGTTCGCTGCGGTATGCCGCCAACACCGCGTTCGCGGCGCTGGTGCACAGCGACTCGATCACCGACGCCACCCGCAAAACCCGCTACCACGACTTCGCCAAGCGCCAGATCGACTACGCGCTCGGCGACAACCCGCGCAACTCGTCGTACGTGATCGGGTTCGGCGCCAACGCCCCCAAGAACCCGCACCACCGCACCGCTCACGGCTCCTGGACCGACCAGATGACCAACCCGGTCGAGACCCGGCACACCCTGTACGGCGCGCTGGTCGGCGGCCCGCCCGACCCGAACGACGCCTACACCGACAAGCGCGACGACTTCGTGATGAACGAGGTCGCCACCGACTACAACGCCGGTTTCACCAGCGCCCTGGCCCGGTTGTACGGCGAGTTCGGCGGCACCCCGCTCGCCAACTTCCCGGTCGCCGAGACCCCGGACCCGGCGGAGATCTTCGTCGAGGCGTCGGTGAACGCGGCGGGCACCAACTTCACCGAGATCAAGACGATGGTGCGCAACCAGTCGGGGTGGCCGGCGCGGGTGCTGAGCAACGGCTCGTTCCGCTACTACTTCACCCTGGACGGCGACAGCCAGCCCGCCGACATCACGATCACGGCCAACTACAACCAGTGCCGCCCGCCGTCGGGCATCGCCCAGCACTCGGGCCGGATCTACTACGTGACCATCGACTGCACCGGGCAGATCATCGCCCCCGCCGGGCAGTCGCAGCACCGGCGTGAGGTGCAGTTCCGGATCGCCAGCACCAAGCAGTGGGACCCGACGAACGACTGGTCCTACACCGGGGTGTCCACGACGCCCGGCTCCACGCCGGTCCGCGTGAACAACATCACCCTGTGGTCGGGCACCACGAAGATCTGGGGCAACCCCCCAGGCAACCAGCCTTCCCCGTCCCCTAGCCCGTCCCCGTCTCCCTCTCCGTCACCCTCCCCCAGCCCTTCGCCCTCGCCCTCGCCCTCGCCGTCGCCAAGCCCGTCACCGTCGCCCAGCCCCAGCCCGTCGCCATCCCCGTCCCCATCTCCGGGTACGAAGGCGTGCGTGGCCACCTACCGGATCACGAACCAGTGGCCCGGCGGATTCGGCGGCGAGGTCGTCGTGCGGAACTCCGGCTCGGTCGGCATCACCGGCTGGACGGTCCGCTGGACCTTCGCGAACGGCCAGACCATCAGCAACCTGTGGAACGGCACACCCACCCAGACCGGCGCGAACGTCTCGGTGCGCGACGCCGGGCACAACGGAACCCTCGCCGTCAACGCCACCGGCGGCTTCGGCTTCAACGGCACCTGGTCCGGCACCAACACTGTCCCCGCGGCCGTGACCTGCACGCCCGCCTGACCCCCGAGCCGCCCGCCTTCCCCTAGAAGGACCCCTCTGGGGGAGGCGGGCTCCGGGTCCATCGGGACCCCAGCACGCCAAAAGGCGGCCTCCCCGGGCCACGGGAGAGGCCGCCTGCTCATGGGACTAGCGGACCTGGACGAAGACCGGGTTGGAGTAGAACCACAGGTCCTCCCACGGGCTCTCCAGACCGTCGGCGGTGGGTTCGGCCTCGTCGGTGCTGGTGCCGCGGACCCGGGCGTAGAGGTCGGTGCGCAGGCCGTCCATGATGTCGCCGTAGTCCTGCCTGGCCAGCACGTAGGTCTTGCTGTACTCGCCCGGCCAGAAGTCGGAGCCGCCGCGGGTCCAGTGCACGTGCGAGTCGGAGGTCACGGTGATCCACCAGCGCCGGCCCTCGCCGAGCAGCGAGTCCCACAGGCCGCCCACGCGAGCGGTCATCTGGTCGTAGCCGCCGTAGGTGGGGTGGTTGCCGTACCCGCCGCGGGCGCCGCCGTTGAGCGGGCCCGCCTGGTGGCCGGGAGCGCCCTCGAAGCCGACGTAGATCTCCGGTGCGAGGTTGTTGCCGTTGCGGAACTCCCGGGGCGTGTCCTGCCCGTAGACACCCAGGCCGGTCGCGGACCGCGCGGCGTGGTGGGCGATCACCAGCGGCTTGTGTCCCATGCCCTTGGCGGCGGTCAGGAACTCGATCACGTCGGGCACCAGGATGCGGGAGCGCAGCAGGTCGGGGTAGGCCTGCTCCAGGTTCACCTTCGAGTGCGTCGGACCGCCGTGGTCGGTGCACATCGCCCAGGTCAGGCCGAAGTGCTTCGCCATGATCGCGTTAGTGACGATCGGGTAGACGGCGTCGGCGCCCTTGCTGAACCTCGGCGGGTTGACGGAGGCGTCGAAGTCGCCGCTGGACTCGGAGTGGATGTGGTGGTCGCCGGCGCGCCACACCCGGTTGCGGGAGTCGCCACGCCTGCCGTCGTTGTCGTCATGGTCGTGCGCCAGCGCCGGGCCGGTGGCCACCAGCGGGCTCGCGGCGACCAGCGGGCTCGCGGCGACCAGCGTCGCGCCGACGCCCGCGTACCTGACCAGCTGGCACCGCGAGATCGCCGAGCCCTCGGATCGCCTCCGACAACGGCAGGGTGGCGGCACCGTCATTCGGCACCCAGGACGGCGTCTCGTACATGTTCTACGAGGCCGGGCCGCGGCTGAGCGCGCGCATCCGCATCGCCCGAGCCGTCTGAGACAGGCGTGATCAGGAGCGGTTGATGGGTTCCCAGCCGCGTTGTGGAGTGCGGGCGTCGCGGCTGCGGTAGACGATGTAAGGGCGGGTGAGATAGCCGATGGGAGCGGTGAGCATGTGGACCAGGCGGGTGAAGGGCCAGATCGAGAACAGCAGGAGTGCGCTGAGCGCGTGCAGTTGGAACAGCACCGGGGCGTCGGCCATCAGCTCGCTCTCCGGTTGAAGGAAGAAGACCGAGCGGAACCACGGTGAGATCGTCGTGCGGTAGTCGTACCCGCCGCCGATGATGTTGGCGGCGACGGTGGCGGCCAGGCCGAGCACGATGACCAGGGCGAGGACCGCGTACATCAGCTTGTCGTTGCGGGTGGTGGCGGTGAAGACAGGTCCCACCGTACGGCGGCGGTAGATGAGGATCGCCAGCCCGGCGAGCGTGCAGACGCCCGCGATCGTGCCGAGCACGACGGCCGTGAGGTGGTAGGCCTCCTCGCTCACTCCGGCGGCCTCGGTCCAGCTCTTGGGGATCACGAGGCCGCCGATGTGCCCGAGGAGGACGACCAGGATGCCGAAGTGGAACAGCGGGCTGCCGATCCGCAGCAGCCGCGACTCGTAGAGCTGGGAGGAGCGGGTGGTCCAGCCGAACTTGTCGTAGCGGTAGCGCCAGATGTGGCCTAGTACGAACACCGTGAGGGCAACATAGGGGGCGACCACCCATAGCACCGTGTTCATCGTGGTCCTCCGAGCATGCTGTAGGGGTCCAGGCCGACTTCTTCGACCGGCGGCCCCGCGGCGGCCAGTCGTAGGGCGGCGGTGCGCTCGCGCAGGGTGGGTTCGGGGAGCGTGGCCAGCACCGCCGCGACGACGTGGGCGTACGGCGAATCCTCGCCCTCCAGGGCGTGCAGCAGTGTCTCCAGGCCGGCGCGGTGCTCGCGGAGCAGCCGTACCGCCTGGTCGGTGGCACCGCGCGCGGACAGCTCGCACACGACGGCCAGGTGGTCGGGCAGTTCGTCGCACGCGATCTCGAAGCCGGCGGCGCGGTAGGCGTGCTTGAAACGCAGCAGCGCCATGCCGCGCTTGCGGGTGTCGCCGTAGGCGTAATAGGTCAGGTACGGGCAACACCGGCGCTTGAGGTCGAAGGTCGCCACATAGTGTGCGGTCAGGTCGGGGAGCGGGGTGGCGGCCAGGTGGTCGAGGAAGGCGGCCAGCCTGGTCGCGGCCTCCCCCGGCGGGAGGTCGGCCACGATCCCGGCGAGCAGCGGCAACGCCTCGATCAGCCGCTCGTCGGGGTAGCCCAGCGTTATCGAGGCGGTCAGATGGACGGCGCGCGCGTTCACGAGTTGTCCTTCCGCTTCGGGAACAGCCCCTGGGGCAGGCCCTTGCCGTCCCAGTTGAGCAGATTGACCCGGCCTGCCCGGTCGGCCGGATCGACCAGGGCTCCGGTCTCCTGGCGGTCCTTGAGGGCGTGGAAGTTCTCCACGGCCACAGGCGCCGGCAGCCCGGAGGCCTCACCGAAGGGGCCGCCCATGCCGGGGCCGCCGTCGTAGTCGAGACTGCAGCCGGTGGCGAGTTCCTCCAGCTGCGCGCCCTGCTCGGCGTGAGCCTTGGGGATGACGTAGCGCTCGGCGTAGGGGGCGATGGCCAGCAGCCGGTACATCTCCTCGACCTGCGCGCCCGTCATGCCGGCCGACCTGGCGATCGACTCGTCAGGGTCCTTGCCGAGGTTGACGCGGCGCAGGTAGGAGCGCATCGCGGCGAGGCGGCGCAGCACGTTCCGCACCGGGGCGGGGTCGCCCGCGGTGAACAGCTCCGCCAGGTAGCCGATGGGGATGCGCAGGGCGTCGATGGCGCCGAACAGGTTGCCGGCGTCCTCGCCGTCGTGGCCGCTCCCGGCGAGGACGTCGACCACGGGCGACAGCGGCGGGATGTACCAGACCATCGGCATGGTCCGGTATTCCGGGTGCAGCGGGAGCGCGACGCCGTACTCGAAGATGAGCTTGTGGATCGGCGAGCGCCTGGCCGCGTCCAGCCAATCCTCGGGGATGCCGCTCGCCCGGGCGGCGGCGATCACCTCGGGGTCGTGCGGATCGAGCAGGACGCTTTTCTGCGCCTCGTACAGCGCCTTCTCGTCCTGCACTGACGCGGCCTCGGCCACCCGGTCGGCGTCGTAGAGGAGCAGGCCGATGTAGCGCAGGCGGCCCACGCAGGTCTCCGAGCAGACCGTGGGGATGCCCACCTCGACGCGGGGGTAGCAGAAGGTGCACTTCTCGGCCTTGCCGGTGCGATGGTTGAAGTACACCTTCTTGTACGGGCACCCGGTGACGCACATCCGCCAGCCCCGGCAGCGGTCCTGATCGACCAGGACGATGCCGTCCTCCGAGCGCTTGTACATCGCCCCGGAGGGGCAGGAGGCCACGCACGCGGGGTTGAGGCAGTGCTCGCAGATGCGTGGCAGGTAGAACATGAAGGCCCGCACGAACTCCAGCTTGACCTGGTCCGACACCTTCTTCAGGACCGGGTCGGCCGGCGCCAGCTCCGGGCCGCCAGCGAGGTTGTCGTCCCAGTTCGCACTCCAGGTGATCTTCGTTGGCTTGCCGCTGATCAGCGACGTGGGCCGGGCGACCGGGGTGTCCTGCTGGACGGGCGCGGAAAACAACCGGTCATAGTCGTAGGTCCAGGGCTCGTAGTAGTCGCCGATGGACGGCATCAGCGGGTTGGCGAAGATCGACAGCAGCCGGCGCAGCCGCCCGCCGGTCTTCAACTGGAGCCGACCGCGGCGGTTCAGCTCCCAGCCGCCCCGCCACTTCTCCTGGTCCTGGTACGTACGCGGGTAGCCCTGCCCGGGCCGGGTCTCCACGTTGTTGAACCAGACGTATTCGGTGCCGGCCCGGTTGGTCCACGCCTGCTTGCAGGTGACCGAGCAGGTGTGGCAGCCGATGCACTTGTCCAGGTTCATCACCATGGCGAGTTGGGCCATGACGCGCATCAGTAATCGACCTCCTGCGAGCGGCGCCGGATCACCGTGACCTCGTCACGCTGGTTGCCGGTGGGGCCGAGGTAGTTGAAGGCGAACGACAGCTGAGCGTAGCCGCCGATCAGATGGGTGGGCTTGATCAGCAGCCGGGTCAGGGAGTTGTGGATGCCCCCGCGCTTGCCGGAGGTTTCGCTGATCGGCACGTCCACGACCCGTTCCTGGGCGTGGTACATGTACACGGTCCCGGCGGGCATGCGGTGGGAGACGACCGCGCGGGCGACGACCACGCCGTTGCGGTTGACCGCCTCGACCCAGTCGTTGTCGCGGACGCCCACCCTGGCGGCGTCGTCCGGGCTCATCCAGATGGTCGGCCCGCCCCGGGACAGGGTGAGCATCAGCAGGTTGTCCTGGTATTCGGAGTGGATGGACCACTTGGAGTGCGGCGTGAGATACCGCACCGTGATGCCCTGCTCGCTGCTTTCGCCGACCCCCGGTTCGCCGAACATCGCCGTCATGTTCAACGGTGGCCGGTAGATGGGCAGCGCCTCCCCGGCCTCGTGCATCCAGTCGTGATCAAGGTAGAAGTGCTGGCGTCCGGTCAGGGTGTGCCACGGTTTGCGGTGCTCGACGTTGATGGTGAAGGCCGAGTAGCGCCGGCCGCCGCTCTCGCTGCCTGACCACTCCGGCGAGGTGATCACGGGCACCGGGCGGGACTGGGTGTCGGCGAAGGTGATGCGCCGGTGCTCGTCGGCCAGCCCGTCGAAGGAGGTTCCGGTGCGGTGGGCGAGCGTGGCGAAGCCCTGCGCGGCCAGGTGCCCGTTGGTCGTGCCGGACAGGGCCAGGATCGTCTCGCACATCTGGACGTCCCCGGCCAGCGAGGGCCGGCCCGCGGCGACGCCCTCGCGCACGGTCCCGTTGGTGCGGCGGAGCCGCTCGACCTCGGCTTTGACATCGAAGGTGACGCCCTTGGTGGTGGCGCCGAGCCGCTCTGCCAGCGGCCCGAGGGCCGCCATCTTCGCCGCGACCGCCGCGTAGTCCCGCGCCACCGTGACGATCTTGGGGAAGTTCCGGCCGGGCACCGGGGTCTCGCCGGTCTCGCGCCAGTCGCAGGTCCGGCCGTGCGGGTTGGCCAGCTCGTCCGGCGTGTCGTGCAGGAGCGGCACCGCCACCAGATCCGTGCGTGCGCCCAGATGGGTGCGGGCCAGCTCGCTGAAGGACCTGGCGATCGCGTGGAAGGCGGCGAAGTCGGTGCGGGTCTGCCACGGCGGGTCGATGGCGGGGCTGAAGGCGTGCACGAACGGGTGCATGTCGGTGGAGGACAGGTCGTGCTTCTCGTACCAGGTGGCGGCCGGGAGCACGATGTCGCTGAACAGCGTCGTCGACGTCATGCGGAAGTCCAGCGACAGCAGCAGGTCGAGCTTGCCCTGCGGCGCGTCCGCCCGCCAGGCAACGTCCGCGGGACGCTGCTCGGGCCCGGCTTCCTCGGCTCGTACGGCGGAGTCGGTGCCCAGCAGGTGACGCAGGAAGTACTCGTTGCCCTTGGCCGAGGAGCCCAGCAGGTTGGCCCGCCACACGGTCAGCACCCGAGGCCAGTTACGCGGGTCGTCGGGGTCCTCGCAGGCGAAGCCCAACCGGCCCGAGGCGACCTGCTCGGCGATGTACGGCCCCGCGTCCCGCCCGGCGGCCGCCACCTCGTCCGCCAGGTCGAGTGGATTGCGGTCGAAGGTCGGATAGGACGGCATCCAGCCGAGCCGTGCCGACTGCGACAGCAGATCGGCGGTCGCCTTCCCGGTGAAGGCGCCGTTGCCGAGCGGCGAGGAGACGGTGTCGGCGCTGTAGGTGTCGTAGCGCCACTGGTCGGTGTGCAGGTACCAGTAGGCCGTGCCGATCATCTGGCGGGGCGGGCGCGCCCAGTCAAGACCGAACGCCAGTTGCGCCCAGCCGGTGATCGGGCGGCACTTCTCCTGGCCGACGTAGTGCGCCCAGCCGCCGCCGTTGACGCCCTGGCAGCCGGTCAGCGTCGTGAGCGTCAGGAAGGACCGGTACATCGTGTCGGAGTGGAACCAGTGGTTGGTGCCCGCGCCCATGATGATCATCGAGCGCCCCCGGGACTCCTCGGCGTTGCCCGCGAACTCCCGGGCGATCCGGGTCGCCGTGGCCGCCGGAACCGAGGTGATCGTCTCCTGCCAGGCCGGCGTGTACGGCACCGCCGGGTCGTCGTACCCGGTCGGCCACTGGCCGGGGAGATCCTGCCTGGCCACGCCGTACTGGGCCAGCAGCAGGTCGAAGACCGTGGTCACCGGCTGGCCGCCCACCCGCCGGGTGGGGACGCCGCGGTGCAGCACCCCGCCGTCGGCCTGGTCGAACCGGGGCAACGCGACCGGCACGGCCTCGCTCCCCTCGCCGAGCAGTGTCAGCGTGGGGTCGATGTCGCCCAGGTCGAGGTTCCAGCGGCCCTGCCCCTCGGGCGAGTAGCGGAAGCCGAGCGAGCCGCCGGGCACCACGGGCTCGCCGGTCCGCTCGTCCAGCAGCACCGTCTTGAACGCCGCCTCCTGACCCTCCTCGCCGAGGTCGGCGGCGGTGAGGAACTTGTCCGGGACATACGACCCGTCGTGCTCGCGCAGCCGTACCAGGAACGGCAGGTCGGTGAAGCGCTTGACGTAGTCGGTGAAGTAGGGCGTCTGCCGCTCGACGAAGAACTCGTTCAGGATGACGTGGCCCATGGACATGGCGAGCGCGCCGTCGGTGCCCGGGTGCGGGGCGAGCCATTCGTCGGCGAACTTGGCCGCGTCGTTGTAGTCGGGGGCCAGCACGACGACCTTCTGGCCGCGGTAGCGGGCCTCGGTCATGTAGTGGGCGTCCGGCGTACGGGTGACCGGCACGTTGGAGCCCCACAGCATCAGATAGGCCGCGTCCCACCAGTCGGCCGACTCGGGCACGTCGGTCTGGTCGCCGAACACCTGCGGCGAGGCGACGGGCAGGTCGGCGTACCAGTCGTAGAACGACAACATCGATCCGCCGACCAGTGAGACGAACCGGGCGCCGACGGCGTGCGAGGCCATCGACATCGCAGGGATCGGGGAAAATCCGGCGACCCGGTCGGGGCCGTAGGTTTTGATCGTGTGCACGTGCGCGGCCGCGATGATCTCGGTGGCCTCGTCCCAGGTGACCCGGACCAGGCCGCCCTTGCCGCGGATGGACTGGTAGCGGCGGCGTTTGACCGGGTCGGAGGTGATCTCCGCCCAGGCCGCGACCGGGTCGCCCAGCCGTGCTTTCGCCTCGCGGTACATCTCCACCAGCACGCCCCGCGCATACGGGTAGCGCACGCGTGTCGGCGAGTAGGTGTACCAGGAGAACGCGGCGCCGCGCGGGCAGCCGCGCGGTTCGTACTCCGGCCGGTCCGTGCCGACGCTGGGGTAGTCGGTCTGCTGTGCCTCCCAGGTGATGATCCCGTCTTTGACGTAGACCTTCCACGAGCACGAGCCGGTGCAGTTCACGCCATGGGTGGAGCGCACCACCTTGTCATGACTCCACCGGTCCCGGTAGAAGACGTCACCCTGCCGCCCGCCGATCTGATGGAGCGTCCGCAGGTCATCGGAGACCTTGCCGGGACGCAGGTACCGGCCCAGCCGGAGCAGGGCGTCTTCCAAGTCCGTCATGTGTACTCTTCCTTCTTTCATGCCACGCTCAGGACGAACCAGCAGTAGACGAACGCTGCCAAGGCGACAGCCGCGAGGAGCATCAGGCCGATGGCGTAGGAGCCGGTGGCCTGGTAGATCAGTCCCATCACGATCGGCGGGAGAAACCCGCCCAGGCCCCCGGCCGCGCCGACCACGCCGGTGGCCGAGCCCACCATGCGCGCGGGCACCGCCTTGCCGAGCACCGCGAACACCGCGCCGTTGCCCAGGCCGAGTGCGGCGGCCATGGTCAGGAAACCGACCGTGGCCAGCGGCATCACCGGGCTGAAGGAGACGATGATCGCGCACACGAACACGGTGCCCAGCGCCCCGCTCAGCACCAGCCGTCCCCCGATCCGGTCCGCCAGCCAGCCACCGACCGGGCGCGCGAGGGTGGCGAGCAGGACGAACCCGGCCGCACGCGCCGCCGCGTCCGCGGTGCTCAGCCCGTAGGCCGCCTTCAGGTACAGCGGCAGGTAGACGCCGAACGCGACGAAACCGCCGAAGGTGATCGCGTACATCCCCGCCAGTTCCCGCGTGATCCGCAGCCGCGCGGCGGCGAGGAACCGGGTCAGGAACGGCTCGGCGGCTCCCGCGGCGCCCGGGGCGTTGCGCCCCACCGCGAGGAACGCCAGGCCGACCGCCACCAAGGCCACGGCGACCACGAAGAACGGCACCCGGCGCCCGAACTCGGTGGCCAGCCATGGGGTGGCGAATCCCGACACCGCCGTGCCGATGTTGCCCATCCCGAAGATCCCCAGCGCCAGACCGCGCCGCTCCGGGGGGAACCACGCGTTCACGTACGGCACGCCGATGGCGAAGGTCGCGCCGGTCATCCCCAGCAGTAAGCCGCCGATCAGCAGGGTGGGGTAGCTCTGGGCGAAGGCGAGGAACACCACGGGGACCACGCCCAGCAGGCTCGCCACGGCGAACACGGCGCGGCCGCCGTACCGGTCGGTCAGTCCGCCGAGCACGATCCGGCCCAGCGATCCGACGATGACCGGCACGGCCACCAGCACCGACACCGCCAGCGGGCTCAGCCCGAGCAACTCCTTGTACGTCGGGCCCAGCGGGCTGAGCAACGCCCACGCCCAAAAGTTCACCGCGAAGGCCGCCGTCGCCAGCACCAGCGCAGTCGTCCGGCCGCCCTTCGTAGTTAGCGGCGTGATCTTTTTGACGGTCGTCATCGTGTGTCAATCCCTCCGGCAGCAGGCAGACCTACCCTCAGGCCGCGACGTCATCCGATATCAGGGTCTTTGGTCCCATCGACGGGCTTAAAAGGCCCGTCGCACGGGCCCGGCTCAGGTGGCCGGCAGCGCCGTGGCCAGGAGGACGACACCGACCGAGCCCACCATGGCGGTGACCGCCATCGCCCGGGCGAGGCTGGGGTGTCCCTTGCCCGACGCCCATCCGTGCAGCCCCGCCGCGGCCATGACCACGCAGAACAGCACCAGCTTGGCGGCGAGCACCCGCCCATAACCGGGCAGGGCCAGCGAGGTCCAGGTCACTCCCTTGTGCCAGGTGATCGCCACGCCGGTGGCGATCTGCACCGGCAGGAACACCGCCCCGGTGAACAGCCCGAACCGGCGGCCGACCGCGCGCAGCACCTGGCCGCGCCGGTCGTCGTCCAGCATGCGGCGTGCCAGGGGCAGCACCACCAGCGACACCGTGAGCTGCCCGCCGACCCACAACGCCGCCGACAGCACGTGCAGGAACCGGACCAGCGACCACCAGGTCATGGCGCACCCACCGCGAACATCCCATGCGCCCCGGCTTCGGCGTGTCGCATGCTGTGATCGACGAGCGGGTAGTGGCCCGGCTCGGGGAACTCCAGCTCGACGAAGCCGCCCTGCGCGGGGGCCAGGTCCAGCACCTGCGCTCCGCCCGGATCGTGCTCGCGCAGCAGGTAGGCGCCTTCCTTGTAGACGGTGTCGAACGGCGCGCCCACCACGTGGAAGGCCGTCCCCGAGTCCGGCCCGGCGGCCACCATCCAGATCCGCACCCGCTCTCGGGCCTTTGCCGGAAGCGGGGCGTGGTCGTAGCCCGCAACGGTGCCGTCGAACATCCAGCCGTCCGGGCGCCCCTGGCGCATCTTGGCGACCTGGGCCTGGCTGCCCGGCTGTCCCAGGTAGAGCTCGCTCTGCACGAGGAGGTACTCCCGGTTCACGCGGGGGAGGTCCGGCGGGTCGATGACGACCGCGCCGTACATGCCATTGGCGATGTGCTGGGACATCGGCATCGTCGAGCAGTGGTACAGCCAGGCTCCGGCGAAATCGGCACGGAACCGGTAGGTCAGCCGCTGTCCGGGCTGGATCGTGCGCATCGGCTGGTCCGGGGCCAGCGCGCCGGCGTGGAAGTCGATGCCGTGCCCCATGGTGCCGTCGTTGACGAACGTCACCGTGAACACGTCACCCACCCGGCCGCGCAGCACCGGGCCGGGCACGGTCCCGTTGAACGTCCACATCCGCTGCCGGACGCCGGGGGCCACCTCCAGGTCCGTCTCCTGGACTCGGATCTCGACCTGGTGCTCCTTTTCCTGAGGCGCAGGCTGAAGGGTCGCGTCGTAGGGTTTCCACCCGGGTGACATGGATGCGGCGAGATCGAGGCTTTCGCCGGCGCTCGCGGTGTGGGCGGCATGCGATCCAGGATCGGATGCGGCCGCCACGCCCTTCGGCACGATGCGCATCGTCATGCCCGCGGCACTGTGCCCCGCCACGGTGCACCAGCCGTCGACCGCCCCGGCGAGCACGCCGACCTCGAGCCTGGCGCTTTCACCCGGGCCCAGCAGGGGGGTGCGCTCGCCCGTTGACAGCCGAAGGTCGTGGCGCTGGGCGTCGTTGTTGGTGACGTGGAGCGTCAGGCGCGTGCCGGGGGCGGCCTCGATGACGCCGGGCTGGATGCGCATCCCGATCAGCGTGACCTCGACAGTCTGCTGAGCGCCTGACGCGGTGACGGTCATGGACGGCGCGGAGCCGTCATAGTCGGCGACCACGATCGCCGCGCCGGTGAGCACGCAGCCCGCGACCACCCCGGCAAGCGCGGGAGATGCGACAGGTGTCCGCAGCCGCTCGCGGGTCAGGGCTGCCAGGGCCAGGGCCACGAACGCCGTGGCCGCGCCGAGCAGGGCAGCCCAGCCGAGCAGACGCACCTGCGGCGGCACCGGCAGGGCCAGCAGGGGCACCGCGAGATTGACCATCGCGAACCGGACCGTCCAGCCGCGCTCCAACAGCGCCGAGTTCTCCTTGAGTCTGGCGGGACCGCCCCCCAGCACCACAGGCAGCAGGTGGACCAGCGAACCGATCAGCGTCTGCGCCACGAATCCGACCAGCACCAGCGGCAGCAGCGGCTCCAGCGCGTCCGCGACCTCGCCGGGAGGCCGGGTAAACGTGATCACGAGATCCACGACGAGCGCGACCTGGAACCAGACGACGGCGGCCGCCAGCATCCACGCGGCCGGGGTGTGCGGCCGGCGCCGCCGTACGGTGTCGGCGAGCGGCGCCAGAGCCACGACCACGGCGGCCGCGTACACCGCCAGCCCCAGGACCGCGAGCCACCGCATGCCCAGCAGCAGGCCCCCGGTGGCCAGCGTAAGGCCGGGCACCGCCAGCCGCAGCGCCGCTCGGGAGGCCCTGCGGGTCAGCGCGGACATCCGCGTGCGCAGGATCGTCGGCCAGAGCGTGAACAGCGTGCCGAGCACGGTCAAACCCACCCAGCCGAACAGGTTCACCTGGGCGTGCGCCGCGTGCAGGGTGCCGGAGCCGACGTGCGCGACCAGCAGGCCGCCGAGGGTGCCACCGACCGCCAGCGTGCCACTCGCGGCGACGTACCAGGGGACGACGTGGCCGAACTGACCGGGCAACGCCCGCCTGGCCATCCCGGCCAGGGCGGCCGCGTGCCAGCCCACCGCTGCCACGACCGCTCCCGCTCCTGCCGCCGCCACCTGCCAGGGGCCGACCGCCGTGCCGTACTGTACTGCCAACGCGCCGACGTTAAGCGTGCCGAGACGGATGAGGCTTCGGCGCGGGTCCGGCTCCCTCGCGTGGAGCAGCGTGACCGCGAAGTGCTCGGTCCAGATGAGGATGGCGTTGCTGACCGCGCCCAGTAGGAAGACGTGGATCAGGAGCCAGCGGGGAGCGGGTAACCCCTCCTGCGCCAGCGCAGCCACGACCGTCAACCCAAGCCAGCACACCACGACCGCGTTCGCCCGCAGATGCCATGGCGCGCGAGGACGAGACGGCCCGCCCCGCGAGCGCGGCTTGATCGGCGCATCGACCGATGTCATGGGGGTTACCTCTCAGTCGAGGCCCAGGTCGGGGCCGAAGACCTCGTAGTGGATGCGGGAGGCGGGAACGCCGTACTGGAGGAGCTGAGCGCGCACCGAGCGCATGAACGGCACGGGTCCGCACAGGTAGGCGCGGGTGTCTTCGGGGATTTCGATACCCGACAGGTCGACCAGGCCGGTGCGTTCCGCCGGCCACGGCCCTTCGGGGTTCTCGTACCACACGTGGCTGGCCGCCTGGGGGATCTTCTCGGTGAGCAGTCCAAGGTCGGAGCGGAACGCATGGGTGCGCTCCGAGTGGTCGCCGTGAACCACGGTCACCGGCCGGATGGTGCTGGCGGCGGCCAGATGGGCCAGCATGCTGATCATCGGAGTGCAGCCGATGCCCGCTGAAGCGAGCAGCACGGGGCAGTCCTCGTCGTCGAGGACGACGTCGCCGAACGGTGCGCTCACACGGAGCACGTCGTCCTCACGGATGTTGGCGTGCAGCCAGTTCGACACCTCACCCTCAGGTGTGCCCGTGACCCGCTTCACCGCGATCCACCGGGCGGTGCCGTCCGGCGCGCACGACAGGCTGTACTGCCGGATCTGGCGTGCCCCATCAGGGAGTTCGACCTGCACCGAGACGTACTGGCCGGGCCGGAACGGGGGGATCGGGCCGCGGTCGGCGGGGCACAGCATGAAGGTCGCCACATCAGGGGTCTCCTCGATACGGCCGACCACCCGCCAGGGCCGCCAGACATCTCCGTCCGAGATCCCCGTCAGCGCGTACAGACGCGACTCCCGTGCGATCAGAGCGCCGGCCATCAGCCAGTACACCTCGTTCCACGCGGCGGCGACCTCGTCGGTGAGGCCGTCGCCGAGCACCTCGGCGATGGCGGCGAACAGGTGCCGGTGGACGATCGTGTACTGCTCCGCGGTGACGCCCAGCGAGGCGTGCTTGTGGGCGATGCGGTCGAGCAGCTGGTCGGGACGGTGTTCGGGATGGTCGATCAGCATGGAGGCGAAGGCCGCGATGGAGCCCGCCAGTGCGCGGCTCTGGGTGCCGTTTGACTGATTGCCCCGGTTGAACAGGTCTCGGAGGAGGTCGGGGTGGGCGGTGAACATCCTCTGGTAGAAGGCGAGGGTGATCTGCTCGATCGTCTCGGCGATGATCGGCAGAGTGGCGCGGACGAGGCCGGTGGACTGCTCGGACAGCATGACATCTCCTAAATATGCATATTAGATTCTTATTTTTGGCCGTAAATCCCCGGCTGACGTGGATGTTGATCTCGCTATCTGCGAGCGGGGGTGAGCAACCGGACCAGCACCGGTCGCGTGGGCTCGCTGACGAGGTCCTGTATGGTCAGCGGGTCAAGCGCGGCGTAGAACGCTTCCTGCGCCTCACGGAGCGCGCCGCGCAGACGGCACGCTCCGCGCAGGGGGCAGGGCGGCGAGTCTTCGCAGCCGACCACATCGCCCGGGCCTTCGAGTTCGCGCACCAGCCAGCCGACAGACGCCCGCCGGCCCCCGCTTGTGATCTCAAGCCCGCCACCTCGCCCGCGTTTCGCCTCCACCACCCCGAGATGCTGAAGCCGGCTCACCACCTTCGCGATGTGCGTATACGAGGCGGCTACCGACTCGGCCACCTCCCTCGACGTGGGCGTCGTCGCCCCATCGATGACCGCCAGACGCATAGTGACCCGCAACGCGAGATCGGTGAACTTCGTCAGCCTCACGATAGAACCGTATCAAAGTGGTATCTAAGACTCCTATTTGGGATGCCGGGGCTCCTTCTTGCCCATGTTCTCGGCCAGCATGTGGATGGCCGACTCGGGTACGCCGGCCAGGCGAAGGGCGTCGGCCAAGGGGAGCAGCGCACCGGCCTGATAGGCGGCCTGGTACGGCGAGTCGCCCAGGGCGGCACGTGCCGCGGCGGCGAGCTTCGCGGAGCCGGGCCGGGCGGCGCCCCGCAGCACCGTGGCGGCACCGAGGAGCCGCGCCGCCGCCGCGTCGTTCCCGGCCAGGGCCATTCCGGCGAGGGCCTCGATCGCTCGGGCACCTTCGGGTAGTGGCCCGGCCAGGGCCGCCTCGACGGCGCGTACGTACCAGACCCGGGCCTCGCCGACCGCCTGCTGGACGCGGTAGTCGCCCCGGTTGCACAGCAGGTCGGCGACGTCATCCAGCGCGCCGAGCCGCTCGGCGTATTGACAGTCGCCGCATCGTTGATGACACTTTGGTCGAAACACAGCGGAAACCCGCATGTTATAACAGGGTGCTCGTCGGCGATTGACCTGCGGCGCACGTCGCAGTGCGCAGAGCCATGCCGACGCTGCCACGCCAAGGAACCGTGCAATTGCCTGTTGATAACAGGAACGCGTGAAGATATTCATGTTATCGTTAACAATTCGACACTGTTGACAAAAATGTTAGCGCAAACATACTCGAATGGCCACCACCGGCACTGCCGTGATCGGGTGGCCGCCATCACCGGCACCGGCGAGACGGGCCAGGGAAACGGCCCCGGGATCAGCACCATCCTGGTCCCGGCCGGCACGCCCAGCCTGCTGATCGGGGAGGCTGCGCCGACGCATCCAGCGTGCAGGGCGGAAGCCGCCGAAACCGTGTCCGCTCTCTTCGCCTGACGTAGATCAGGCTGTGTTGCATCCCCGCGTTGCAACCCCGACATGAAGAAAGCCCCGCTGAGTAGGGCTTTATCTGTGTCCGAGGGCGGACACCTTCGATACGTACATGCTGTTCACGGCGTCCACCCGGCTCGTTCTCCCTGGTTGGGAGGGCTGAGCGGTGGTGGAACCGAGTACTTACGCCGTACGCCGAATCCCACATGTAAGACGATCGCAGGTGTCGCGCTACTGGCGCTGATCGCGGCCGTCGTGTTGTTCCGTCACATGCATGAGCTCTGCCTACGGCACGATGAAGACCACCTGGCTGCTCCGGCCACCGTAGTAAGTCCTGGCCGGTTCATGCTGCTGAGGTGTGGCCGCCAATGGATGGCTTGCCGGGTCGGGGGTCGTGGTGGGGAAGGGGTGCACGGTGCGATCGGGACTCGCGATGATGCCCGTCGCCTACTGCGTCCCGGGCTCGGAGCCGCGGATCGTCCTCAGCCGGGGGACCTTGGACGTGCTGGACCGCGGCCAGCTCCAGGCGGTGCTGGCGCACGAGCGCGCCCACCTCTACGGGCGGCACGACCTGCTCCTGCTCCCGTTCATCGCGCTGGCCCACGCCTTCCCCTGGCTGCCCGCGGCCAGGCACGCCCGGGAAGCCGTCCCCGTGCTGCTGGAACTGCTCGCGGACGATCAGGCGCGACGCGCGCACGGCAGCCTCGAGCTGGCCCAGGCCATCGGGCACATGAGCGCCCGCCGCGATTCGGCGCCGGGGACGATGGCGCTGGCGGGTCCCGCGGCGGCCGAGCGGGTGGAACGTCTGCTCACCGGTGTCCGGTCACGGTCGCGCTGGGTTTCCCCGGCCGCGTACCTGGTCGGAGGTCTGCTCCTCAGCGGGCCGATCGCGATTCCGCTGGCCCCGGTGTGGTGCGGAATTCCCTAGCCACGGCGGCTGTGCTGGTAGCGGGCGTACCGGTGCCGCGCCCGGGTCCGCAGGACCTTGGCGCCCGCGCGGGCTCGCTCGCCGCCGTCCATGAGCAGCAGGGCGAGCCGCCGGAGCAGGATGGGCAGCCGCCTGCGCAGTTCGCCGAAGAGGGTCAGCGCACCCTCCTGCCCGCGCGCCAGCAGGGCGCGGCCCTGGTCGGTGGCCTCGTCGCGGCGGCGGAGCATCTCCTGCTTGTTCTCCTCGGCGAGTTGCTTGCCGAGCACGTCGGCTCCGGCGGTGAGCAGGACGACCACCATCAGGGCGACGCGGGTGCCGAGTTCGTCGACGCGGCCGTCCAGCGCGTATCTGCGCTGTTCCCGCCACCAGCCGACCCAGGCGGGGCCGCCCTTGCCGAGGGAGGTGAGCCCTTCCACGCGGAGCCTGCGCCGGTGGCGGCGGACGCTGGCGGGGTCGAGGGTGGTCTGGACGGCGACGGCGACGCCGCGGTTCCACTCGCGGGCGGCGATCTCGCCGGTGCGTTCGCGCATCTGGTCGAGGACGTCGCGGGCCTGGCCCAGGATGATGGGCACGTCGGTCAGCACGCGGGTGATCTCGCGGCAGCCGTCGAAGCCGCCGGAGTGGCACGCGCGGTGCTCGCAGCGGTGCCGGGCGGCGTGGGCGAGCGCGCCGGAGGTGACCGCCTCGGCGAGCACCAGGTGCCCGGTGGACTCGCCCGCGGCGAGTTCGGTCAGCCCGGCGGCGTCCACGGCGAAGCCGCGGTATCGGGGGCGGTGCCCGGCGAGGTAGGTGGCGGCGAGGCCGGTCAGGACGAGCGGTGGCGCGGTGTCCAGGAGCGTGCGGTCCAGGGTCTCGTCGGCGAGGTCCAGGTCGAGCCAGTTGGTGAGCAGGACGTCGCCGCCGTTCAGCCACCAGCGTTCGGTGTCGGCGGGGTGCGCGGTCATGTGGGTGACCAGCGAGATCATGGTCCGGTGCTCGCGGCCTTCGAAGGCGATCGGTCTTGGCACCCGGTCGGGGGTGACGGCGGGGGTGCCGCCGGCCAGCCAGGCGGCGACCTCGCGGCCGGTCCAGCGGGCGTTCGGGTCGACGGTGAGCAGGCCCGCGAGCAGGTGCTGCCAGCGGCCCAGGCCGGTGTCGCCGAGTTCGACGGCGGGGTCGCCGGGCTCGAACCGGGGTGGCCGCCCGGTCAGCAGCTCGTGCACGAGCACGCCCAGCGCCCACCAGGCGTCCTGCGCACCGGCGGCGCTCTCCGGGGGCGGGGGCTGCGACCAGCCGTACCGGTCGGGGCGGGGGATCAGGCCGAGGCGCAGGGTGAGCGGCTCCAGGCCGGTGACGATCAGGTCGTCGGGGCGGAAGTCGCCCAGTTCCTGGCCGGTGGCGGCCCGCCACTCCGCGACCAGGGCGGCGACGGCCGCGACGGCTTCCTTGGTCCGCTCCTCGTTCCACGGCTCGCCGGTGATCAGGCCGCGCAGCGAATCGGTGCCCAGGTGGGTCTGGACCAGCCAGGGCAGGTCGCCGTCACCGGAACCCGCCCGCCCGTACCCGACCAGCCCGGCCACCGGTTGGCCGACCAGGCGGTCGAGCACCCCTTCGTCCAGCCAGCGCCCCGGCTGGTAGACGCGCAACGCGATGGGGCTGGGTTCGCCGTTTCTGGGCTGGGCGAGATAGAGGTCACTCTCCTCGTCCTGGGCGAGAAGCGCCTCGATCGTGTACCGCCGTCGCAACGACATCGGCACCAGGGAGAACCGGATCACAGGCACTGATCCTTTCAACGGCGGGCATACCCGCCATGTGGATCTGACTACGAACTGCTAACGGGAAACGACCGGGGACGGGGAGGAGGTTCCTTGGCACTCCACCGGCGCTGCTAGCTTGAACGGCGTGTTGACATCCTCCCCCCCAGCGAACGAGGGGGATTCCAACAGCGGCTACCCCACCAGGAGGAGATCGCGTTGAGGTTCGCGGTGCACCGGCCCGGCAACCCGCGGCCCTTCCCGCGCGGACACGGCATGCCCTGCCGCGTGTCCGATGTTCTGGGCCGCGTTCACATCAGCGTTGCCGGCGTATCCGCAGGACCTGCACCGGAAACACGCTTGGCTCTCGCGCGCCTCCCGATCCACGACCCCGCACGCCGAACACCGCTGACTCGTGTACGCGGGATTGACCTTGACTACCCTGCCGGGAGCCTTCTGCTCCAGGCGTTCGAACAGCTGGCCCCATCCGCTGGCGAGGATGCCCCGGTTCAAGCCCGTCTTCTGACAGACGTTACGGCCAGGCGCTTCGATGGTGCCCCTGGCGGAACGGGTCATATCGGAGATCTTCAGGTCCTCCATGCCGATGACGTCGAAGCGCCGGGCCAGGTCGGTACTGGTCTTCTCCACCCAATCCCTGCGCCGATCGGTCTCGCGGGCCTTCAACCGCGCGATCGCAGCTTTGACCTTGCTCCGCCGGTTGGACCCGCGTCTCGCCCGCGCCAGCTTCCGCAGCAGCCGTCGCAGCCGAGCCCTCTCCCGCTCGCCAAGGGCGGGCGCGTTGAGCAATTCGCCGGTGGACAGCGCCGCACTGACCGCCACTCCCCGGTCCACGCCGACAATCTCACCGGTTCCCGGTGCCGGGACGGACTGGGGGATCGCGGCGAACGCGAGAAACCAGCGGCCCGCCCGATCGCGGGTGACCCGGTAGGACTTGACGCCCTCCGGCACTGCCCGCGACCATCGGAAGCGCACCCAGCCGACCTTGGGGACGCGGACCTCGCCCACATTGCGGGACAGGCGGCGAACATCGTGCGCCTTGACCGATACGATCCGGAAGCCCTCCCCGTGGCCCCGCTTCCGGAAGGTCGGACGGCGGTGGGTGCCGCCGAAGAAGTTTGCCATCGCCAGCGCGAAGTCCTTCAATGCCTGCTGCTGGACGATGATCGACCCGGCCGCGAGCCAGGCGAACTCGGCTCGCGCCTGGGTCAGTTGACGGCACTGCTCGGCGAACCCCGGCGCGCTCTTGCGGCCCGGCCTCCAATGGGCGTGCTGCTCAACAGCCAGATTCCACACAAAGCGCGCATGCCCGGAGTGCTCCAGAAGCGCCGCCTCCTGGGCGGGCGTGGGCTGGAGCCGGTAGCGCGACATGCCGATCAACCTAGCGGCCACCACCGACAAAACCGGGACCCGACCATGCCGGACCGTTCCACGTTCCCTCCCCGTGCTGAAGGACGGGAGCTCCACGCTGTAGGTATCCGGTGACGAGGGTGCTGCACGCGGTCTGGGCGGAGGGCCGTCTGGCGTTGTGGGCCGAGGACAGCACGCTGCCGTTGACCACCACCTCCCGCGCCGAGATCCGCGACCACCCGTTCGCGCTTCCCGCCTCCGCCCTGCCCAAACTCACAACGCCCACGACTGCCAAGGTCACGGCACCTAAGGCCACGGCCTACGAGGCCACGGCACCCGGCGGCCCGCTGTCCGGGCGCCGGGCTCGCGCCGCCCCTCGGCCGGGCCTCGCGAGTTCCGGTCCTGTGACGCACGCGCAGCCCTCCGCCGTGTTGCTGCTGCCGAGTTCGGGGCGCGGCCCCGCCCCCTCCCCCGAGCTTGGGGCGGACATCACCGTCAGGAATCCGCGTGTCGCGCGCTGGCGGGTACCGCTCCTGCCGTACACGCCGGAGGAGCTCGACGCGATTCCTGGGCCTTCGGTGCGATATTTCGGGATTGTTGGGGATTTCGCGCGTGATCTCGTCCGGAGGGGGCGGATCCTGCCGTGGCTCACCGGGGACGAGGCGCGGTGGCGGCCGGTGCTGACGGGGGTGGATGCCGCGCGGTTCCGGGAGCTGGCGGCGGCCATGCCGCCGGTGTGCAGGGCCGTACAGGAGGAGGGGCGGTCCAGTGAGGTGTTGCTGGGGGCGCTGACCGAGCTGGTGGATGGGGTCGCGCGGCGGGCGTTTCCGGACAAGCTCATCGGCGCGTACCGGCCAGGGCGCAAGAGCGCGCTGGCGGATCGCTGGCTGCTGGCGCTGACCGACCCGGAGCCGCGGCTGGACGAGGTGGACGACAAAGAGGTGGACGAGGCCGAGGCGGCGCGGCTCAGGACCGCGCTGGCGGCGTGGTTCGAGGCCGCGCGCGGTCTTGGCGGCCCGGTCCGGGTGGACTTCCGGCTGGTCGAGCCGGGCGCCGACGACAAGTGGCGGGTGGAGTTCGGGCTGCGGTCGGCCGAGGACCCGGACGTGCGGATCGCGGCGGAGGACGTGTGGGCGGGCGCCGAGTTCGCCGCGACGCCGGAGCCGCAGAAGACGCTGGCCGGCGGGCTGCGCCGGGCGGTCAGGCTCTACCCCGACCTCGACTGGGCGCTGCGCGTTCCCCATCCGGCGCGGCTGAGCATGGACACCCGGGGCGCGTTCGCGTTCCTCCGCCACGCCGCGCCGCTGCTGGAGGCCGCGGGATACGGCGTGCGGCTGCCCTCCTGGGCGGGCAGGACCCGCCTGGGCCTGAAGATGACCACCCGGTCCCGGCCGGGGCCGCCCAACCTGGGGCTCCGCGAAGTCGTCGATTTCCGGATGGACCTGGCCGTCGGCGACCAGGTGATCGACGAGGCGGAGCTGGCCGAGCTGGCCCGGCTCAAGGTGCCGCTGGTCCGCGTACGCGGCGAATGGGTGGAGCTGGACGACCGCCAGCTGAAGGCCGCCCTGCGCGCGGTCGAGGAGCGGCGCGTCACCGAGCTGACCGTGGGCGACGTGATCAGGGAGGTCGTGCTCGGCGGCGCGGACGAGCTGCCGCTGGTCGAGGTGGACGCCGACGGCCTGCTCGGCGACCTGCTCTCCGGCGAGACCGAACGCCGCCTGCGCCCCGTGCCCACCCCCGCCACCCTGGACGGCGCGCTCCGCCCCTACCAGGAGCGCGGCCTGGCCTGGCTGGGTTTCCTGTCGGGGCTCGGCCTGGGCGGCATCCTCGCCGACGACATGGGCCTGGGCAAGACGATCACCACGCTCGCGCTGCTGCTGGCCGAGCGCGAGGACGCCCGGCCCGCCGCGACCCTGCTGGTCTGCCCGATGTCGCTGATCAACAACTGGCAGAAGGAGGCCGCCAGGTTCGCGCCCAGCCTGCGTCTCTACATCCACCACGGCGGCGGACGCCACCGCGACGAGGAGCTCGCCGCCACGATCGGGGCCGCCGACCTGGTGATCACCACCTACGGCACCGCCCTCCGCGACCTGCCCGCGCTGGCCCGGCAGGGCTGGGAGCGGGTGGTCTGCGACGAGGCCCAGGCGATCAAGAACAGCGCGGCCCGGCAGGCCCAGGCCGTCCGCCAGATCCGGGCCAGGACCAAGCTGGCACTGACCGGCACGCCGGTCGAGAACCACCTGGCCGAGCTCTGGTCGATCATGGAGTTCTGCAATCCCGGCCTGCTCGGCCCCGCCCGGGCGTTCCGGACCCGCTACCAGGAGCCGATCGAGCTCCGCCGGGACGAGAACGCGATGCGGGCGCTGCGCCGGGCGACCGGGCCGTTCGTGCTGCGCCGCCTCAAGACCGACAAGACGATCATCTCCGACCTGCCGGACAAGCAGGAGATGAAGGTCTGGTGCACGCTCACCCCCGAGCAGGCCCGGCTCTACCAGGCGGTGGTGGCCGACATGATGGGCCGGATCGAGCGCAGCGACGGCATCGAGCGGCGCGGCAACGTGCTGGCCACGATGACCCGGCTCAAGCAGGTCTGCAACCATCCGGCGCACCTGCTGAAGGACGGCTCCCGGCTGGACGGGCGCTCCGGCAAGCTGGCCCGGCTGGAGGAGCTGGCCGAGGAGATCATCGAAGAGGGCGACAAGGCGCTGGTGTTCACCCAGTACGCGGAGTTCGGCACCATGCTCCAGCCGTACCTGGAGGCCCGGCTGGATCGGCCGGTGCTGTGGCTGCACGGCGGGCTGAGCAAACGGCGGCGGGACGAGCTGGTGGAGCGGTTCCAGGGCGACGACGAGCCGATGATCTTCCTGCTGTCGCTGAAGGCGGCCGGCGTCGGGCTGAACCTGACCGCCGCCAACCATGTCATCCACGTGGACCGCTGGTGGAACCCGGCGGTCGAGAACCAGGCCACCGACCGCGCGTTCCGGATCGGGCAGACCAGGAACGTGCAGGTCAGGAAGTTCATCTGTGTGGGCACGCTGGAGGAGCGGGTGGACGAGATGATCGAACGCAAGCTGGCCCTGGCCGACAGCGTGGTCGGCGGGGGCGAGGACTGGCTGGCCGACCTGTCCGCCGACCAGCTGCGCGAGCTGTTCCGGCTCAGCCCGGAGGCGGTGCGCTGATGGATCCCCTGGACGTCGAGGACGTGCCGTTCGAGGAGCGGCTTGACGACTTCTACGGGCCCTCGGTCTCGCTGGCCCGGCTGAAGGAGCACCCGAGCGTGGCCACGCCCGCGGACCTGCTGCTGCGCGCGCTGGAGCCACCGCCGATCAAGATCAGGCACATCCCGCTGCTGGACCTGCTCCGCCCGGCCTACCGGCGGCTGGCGTCAGTTGTCGACGAAGTCCTGGGCGACCATCACCCGGACGCCGTTCGGAATCGTGGTGAGGGTCAGGGGGGTGCGTAGCCGTACCTCGCCGTCGATGTCGGCGGCCATCGGCGGGTCGGTCTCGATCAGCATCTCCCGGCCGATCACGAAGGGGCCCCCGGCCAGGCTGCGCCACTTGCCGGTGGTGGCCCGGTTCATGGTCTCCACCAGCAGCCTCAAACGTTTGCCGGAACCCAGCTGGTAGGCGACCAGCCGCCGGTTGTCGATGCTGATGTCCCTGGCGATCTGCCAGCCGCCGTGGAACCGGCCGTTGGCGATGTTGAGCTGGTGGGTGAGCAGCTCGTGCCGGACGCCGTCCACGGTGATGAACGCGCGGAACGCGTGGTGGCCCGGCAGGATGGTCAGCGCGGTGAGCGGGTAGGCGGCCCGGCCGAGCGCCCGCTTCAGCCACGGCTTCACCGTGCCCGCCACCTCCACCGAGACGCCGAAGCTGGCCAGGTTGGCGAACGGGCGGTCGCCGCACAGGCCCAGGTCCACGTCGGCGACCTTGCCCGCGGTGAAGATCCGGACCGCGCCGGTGCGGGTCAGCGGCAGGCCGAGGCTGCGGGCGAAGTTGTTGGTGGTGCCCAGGGGCAGCACGCCCAGGGCCACGTCGCGGTGGGCCAGCTGCTTGACGGCGGTGCTCAGCGTGCCGTCGCCGCCGCCCACGATGAGCAGGTCGGGGCCGAGCGCGAGGGCCTCGTCCAGGGTGGCCGGGAGCCGCTTGGGCTCGTCCACCGGGAAGACCCCGAGGGGGGCGAACCCGGCGGCCCGGATCAGGCGCAGCACCTCGTCGTAGTGCCTGCGCCCGCGCCGGGACTTGGTGTTGACCACTACGGCGGCCCTCCGGTGTTCCCGGACGGCCGCCGTATGGTCTGCCTTGCTCCGCATGATCACATGCTAATGCGTTACTTCTTCGCCGCCGTCACTTGGAGGATGACTCCGAGGTTGAGCGGGAGCGGGCTGATCAGCTTGATCTGCGCGCCCAGCTGCTTGCCCTCGTCGCCGGGGTTGCCGGTGCCGAGGGTGAAGCCGAGGAAGTCCTCGCCGTAGAGCCCGGTGGCCGGGGAGCCGTCCGGGTTGACCACGCGGACGCTGTACTGCTGGTCGTCCCGGGAGGGCACGACCGCCGAGGCGTCGCGGTTACGGGCGAACAGGCCCTGGGCGCCGCGGTCCTCGATGCCCGGGTACCAGGTCTTGGCGTCGGTGAACGCCTTGACCGGGTTCTGCGCCGGGAACGAGGTGCAGTACTCGCTGAACGGCTCGCCCGCGGCCTCCAGGCACTCCTTGAACGGGTAGGTCTTGGTGAAGCCGAAGGCCGCGTTGGAGGCCTGCGGGCGCATCGGGATGTTCTTCAGGACGCTGGTGTCCTTCGTGGCCGCGACACCGGACCGGCGCAGCGGGTCGAAGTGCGAGTCCACCAGCAGCATCTCGCCCTTGGAGCCGAGCGACGGCAGCGACAGCAGGTTGGCCGCCACGCTGTTGGCGGCGAAGGACGCGTCCCGCAGCCAGACCAGCAGGCCTGGCGCGTTGTACTTGACCTTCTCCACCTTCCAGACGTTGTTCCGCTGGTAGGTGGTGTCGTAGGTGTACGCCAGGCCCTGGTCGAACCCGTCGTAGTTACGCCACTCGGCCAGGTAGAACAGCTCCGTGATGACGGTGCCGGAGTGCCGCGTCCAGCCGGCGCCCCGGGTGTCGGTGAAGGTGGTGACGGCGGGGGTCCAGCCGTTGGCGCCGCCCTCGACGTCGTCGCTCCAGACGGTGGTGCCGCCGTTGGTGAGCGAGAAGTCGTCGGCGAACCAGCCGCGCTCCACGAACGCCTCGTCCGTCGCGTACCGCAGCCGGACCTGGACGGTCTGGCCCGCGAACGGGGCGAGGTCGATGTAGTCGTGCCGCCAGCCCTCGGTGTGGTCGGTCAGGCCGTACTTCTTGCCGCCGAAGTCCTGCATGCGGTTGTTGGGGTCGGCGTAACCGTCGTCGGTGGAGACGAGCGCGCCGCCCTCGGTGAAGATCTTCTGCTCGGTCCAGGTGGCGCCGCCGTCGGTGGAGACCTCGACGAAGCCGAAGTCCCAGTCCGCCTCGATGACGTAGTCGTTCCACATCCAGAACTTCACGTCGGAGCCGGCCGGGACGTCGACCGTGCGGGTGAGCCGCACGTCGGCCCAGTTCTGGTCGTTGCCGGTCCACCAGGCGTTGGCGCCGCTGTGCGGGGTCGTCATGGTGACCGACTTGTTCGGCAGGTTGATGCGGACGCCGTCCTCGGTCAGCTTGGGCGTGCGCGAGGCCTGGCCGACGGTGACGAGCTTGGTGCCGTCACCGGGGTTGAAGGCCTTCGGGTTCACCCAGCCGAGCACCCACTTGTCCCAGATGCCCATGTGGGCGGGCATCGACTGGAAGATCGGCCCGGAGTGCGAGCCGGTCGACATGAGGTCCCAGAACTCGACGCTGGTGTCGCCCCCGCCGGTGGAGTCGTACAGGTCGGGCAGGCCGAGGTCGTGGCCGTACTCGTGGGCGAAGACGCCGACGCCGGAGTCCTCGGGCTGCACGATGTAGTTGGAGATGCGCTTGCCGGTGCCGGGGATGGTGTAGCCGCCGGGGATGGTGGCGGAGTGCGCCCAGATGGCGTAGGTGTTCTCGGCGCCGCCACCGCCGGACTTGTCCTCACCGGCGTGCACAAGCACGAGGTGGTCGATGACGCCGTCCGGCTCCAGGAGGTTGCCGTCGCCGTCGGCGTCGCTGACGTCCTCGACGTCGTAGTCGGCCCACGGGAAGTTCGGCTGCTGGGCGGCCAGCACGTTGACCGCGTCGATGCCGAGCTGCGCCGGGCCGGCCGGGTTGTCGGGGTGGCCGTTCATGTTCTGCGGGGCGTTGTTGCCGGCCGGGTTGCACTCGGCGGCGCCGTACCAGCCCTCGGAGTGGGGGACCTTCAGCCAGCCCACGGCCGCGCCGGTGACGGTGTAGGCGCCCTTGGACATCTCCTCGTACATCTTCTTCATGGTGAAGCCGGAGATGTCGATGCCGCTCCTGCCGTCGCGGGGGTCCTTCAGGTCCGGACGGACCCGGGTGGTGATCCCCTTGTCGGTGTAGAGCATCTTGTTGAAGTGGTCGGTGCTGAAGTCCGACACCCACATCGAGTTGTTGTCCTTGCCGGGCCCAGGGAGGGTCGCCGGATTCGGGATCTTGTTGTGCAGCGGGCCGTTGATCGTGGTTCCGGCCGGCTCCACCACGCAGGTGTTCGGGGTGGCGGTGGACTCCTGACGGCTGAAGCCGGAGAAGTCGTCGTTGGCGTTCTCGTTGAACTCCACCAGCAGCGTCAGCAGCTTCGCGGTCTGCTTGGTGCCGGCCTTCTTGAAGATGAACTCGAACGGGTTCTTGCCGGTCCTGACGGCGCGCCGCTCGTTGTCGGCGAGCCTGCGGGCCGCGACGGGGTTGCCGCCCGCGTACTTGCGGTCGAAGGTGTGCGCGGTGGTCTGCTGCGCGGACCGGCCGGCCCGGCTCTGGGAGCCGGCGGTGATGCGCTCCTCGTCCCGGGATGCGACGTCTCCCTGGACCATCGGAGGCGCGTAGTTGATGTAGTGGTCGCTGGCTGACGGGATGTAGCTGGCCACGGTCGTGTCGGCCGCCGCGATGGTGACCGTGGCCCCGGGAATGGCCACCAGTCCCGCTGCCGCGAGGCCGAGGGCGGGCACGATGGCGGCCAGACGCCGGGCCCGTCCTGAGGATGTTCTGCCTGACAAGGTATGTCCCTCCCTGCCCGGGGTTACCGGGCGACATCCGAGACGCGCTAGGGATGTCGCGCGCCCACGCGACGCAGGCAGGACGAAGCCTGCCTACGCCGCATTACGACGCATGTGACATAAGGCCACACACGCCGCATGCCGGACGTTAGATGAACGGGTAATGCATTGGTAAAGTCAACTGGTGATGTTGCGAAACCGTAATCGATCTGTATTTGTCACACGGGGAGTCAGAACAAGATCAACACGGTAATGGCGGTTCCGGCCAGGGCGAGGCCGTAGCAGGTCAGCGCGATGAGGCGGTCCCAGCGGGCTATTCCGAGCAGTTCCTCGGCGGTGAACCTGATCCGGTGCGCCGCGTGGAAGAGGGCGAGCAGAACCAGCCCCACCAGCGCCAGCCGGACCAGCACATTTGACAGCAGCGCAGTCAGGTCCGGCCTTGACAGGACCCCGAGCGGGACCAGCACGCCCAGGATCAGCAACAGCGCGGGCAGCGTCATCGCCGACACCACCCCGCCGCCCCCGAACAGCAGCCACAGGTACGGCTCCGCCCGCCGTCGCAGCGGGCTCACGACAGCACCCAAAGGATCAGCGCGGAGACCACCAGCCAGGCCGAGAAGTTCCCGCCCGAGATCATGAAGTTGGGCACCCGCCACCCGTCCAGCCGGATCACCGTGGCCTTCGGCGCGAGGTTGAGGAAGGTGACCGCGTGGAAGGCGGTGGCGGCGAACGCGAGCACGTTCACCGCGACCACCCAGGGGGCGCCCGCCCAGGCCCAGAACTCCGGCAGCGTGCCGGCGGTGGCCGCGTCCAGGAGCAGGATCAGGTAGACGATCGACCAGGCCACGAAGACGCTGGTCAGCTCGCGGAGCACGAACACCAGGTAGGCGCGGCGGCGCAGGAACCAGAGCCGGTCGCGCGGCGGCGAGTAGCTCACGACCGCCTCCTGGTGAACGGCAACACGCTGCGCATCGCGGCGGTCAGCTTGTAGCGCTGGATGGCCTCGGCCGGGTCCACGTGCTTCGGGCAGGCGGAGGTGCACTCGCCGACGAACGTGCAACCCCACACGCCCTCCTCGGCGGAGAGCACGTCGAACCGGTCCCCCATGTCCCGCGAGTCCAGGTTGTAGCGCTGCGCCAGCGCGATCGCGGCGGGCCCGAGGAAGTCCGGGTCGAGCACGTAGACCGGGCAGGCGGAGTAGCAGAGCATGCAGTTGATGCACATCGAATACTGCTTGTACGCCTCCAACTGCTCCGGCGTCTGCGCGAACTCCGTCTCGGGCTCCTCCCCCTCCCGGACCAGCCACGGGCTGACCTTCGACAGGTTGGCCAGGAACGGGTCGATGTCCACCACCAGGTCCCTGATCACCGGGAACCCGCGCAGCGGCTCCACCGTCACCGGCCCGGAGTAGTCGGTGAGGAACGTGCCGCAGGTCAGCTTGGGCTCCCCGTTGACGTTCATGCCGCAGGACCCGCAGATCCCCATCCGGCACGACCAGCGGAACGACAGCGTGCCGTCGACCGTGTCCTTGATGTGGGTGAGGGCGTCCAGGATCGCCCAGTCCTCGCGGTCCGGCACCTCGTAGTCCTGGAACACCGGCGCGTCGTCCACGCCCGGCCGGTAGCGGCTCACTCTCAGGATCATCGTTCCTCCCGCAGGCCAGGGCGGAAACGCGGTGCGAGGCCGCGTTCTTCGGTAACATGTTCGACGGTGGCGACAACCAAGCCGCCTGCAACGTGAGAGGCAATGCCCTGGCCGCCGGGCTGGCGGACAGGTGAAACGCCTGTGGAGCTGACGTAAGACCTCAAGGAGATTCCCTCTCTGGCGGGCAGCCGGCGATGAAGCAGGAATCCCTCCCTTGCGGGAGGGAACAGTCAACGTCCGTAGACCCTCTCTCCCGGAGGCCAACGCGTGATCGTGACGGGCAGCAGGCTGAGGGCCGGGTGCCCGTCACGGCCGCGGTGGGCCAGGGTGTGCGCGAGGAACGCGGCGTCGTCGCGAGCCGGGAAGTCGGTGCGCTGGTGGGCACCACGCGACTCCTCCCGGTTGAGCGCGGAGGCCACGATGACCTCGGCCACGTCCAGCATCGAATCCAGCTCCAGCGCCGCCGGCAACTCGGTGTTAAACGCCGCGCTGTGGTCGTCCAGCCTGGCCACCGCGGCCCGTTCCCGCAGGTCGGCGAGGGTTCCGGCGGCTTTCTCCAGGGAGTCTCTGTCGCGGTAGATGCCGGCCGACTCCTCCAGGGTGCGCCGCATCAGCGCGCGCACCTCGGAGATCCGCTCCCGGCCGCCGTCCCGCCCGTCCCGCTCCTGTTCCAGCCGCCGCCGCTCGTCCGCGCCCTGCGTCCGGACCGCCTGGTGGTCCGGCGCTCCGGCCTGTACGGCGTACCGCGCCGCCGCCACCCCGGCCCGCGCCCCGAACACCAGGCACTCGGGCAGCGAGTTGGACCCCAGCCGGTTGGCGCCGTTGATGCTCACGCACGCGGTCTCCCCCGCCGCGTACAGGCCCCGCAGCGGCGTCTCCCCGTCCACGCCGGTGTGCACGCCGCCCATCATGTAGTGCGCCACCGGCCGCACCGGGATCAGATCGGTGACCGGGTCGAGCTTCTCGTAGCTCAGGCACAGCTCCCGCACGAACGGGATCCGCGCGTTGATCTTGGCTTCGCCGAGATGGCGCAGGTCGAGGTAGGTGACCTGCCCGTACGGGGTCTCCACCGTGCGCCCACGCCGCATCTCGTGCACGAACGCCTGCGACAGCCGGTCCCGCGGCCCGAGCTCCATGCTGCGCAGCTTCGGCGTGTCGGTGGGCACGCCGAGGTCGTAGTCCTGCAGGTAGCGGTAGCCGTCCTTGTTGATCAGCCAGCCGCCTTCGGCCCGGGCCGCCTCGGTGATGAGGATGCCGGTGAACGGCAGCCCGGTGGGGTGGTACTGGATGAACTCCATGTCCTTGAGCGGGGCTCCGGCCCGGTAGGCGAGCGCCATGCCGTCGCCGGTCTTGATGGCGGCGTTGGTGGTGAAGGGGAAGACCTGGCCGCAGCCGCCGGTGGCCAGGATGACGGCGCGGGCGGCGATGGTGTCGATCCGGCCGGTTCTGATGTCGATCGCGGTGACGCCGTGCACGCGCTCGCCGTCGGTGACCAGGCGGGTGGCGTACCACTCGTCGAACCGTTTGATCTCGGTGTGCTTGAGGGTGGTCTGGAAGAGGGTGTGCAGCAGGTGGAAGCCGGTCTTGTCGGCCGCGTACCAGGTGCGCAGCTGCTTCATCCCGCCGAACGGGCGGACCGCGACCCGGCCGTCCGGTTCCCTGCTCCACGGGCAGCCCCAGTGTTCGAGCCGGATCAGCTCGCGCGGGGCCTCCCGGACGAAGGCCTCGACGGCGTCCTGGTCGCAGAGCCAGTCGCCGCCGGAGATGGTGTCGTAGGCGTGCTCGTCGAGGCTGTCGGCCAGGCCGATCACGGCGGCGGCGCCGCCTTCGGCGCTCACGGTGTGGCTGCGCATCGGGTAGACCTTGGACAGGATGGCCACCGTGGCGTCCGGCTCGGCCTCGGCGACCGCGATGGCCGCGCGCAGACCGGCGCCGCCGCCGCCCACGATAAGGACGTCTACTTCCTCAGCAGCCATGGTCCGGGCCGAACTCGTCGCTGACCCTTCGGCCGTCGTGGCGGGTGGCGTGCACGTGGATGCTGCCGTCGTGGTATTCGTGGCGCATCCTGCGGCAGCCGCAGTCGAAGTAGTCGTCCCGGATCAGGAGCCCGTCGCCGTCCTCTTCGACGAAGTGCTCACCACCACCCTTCCGTCCGCAGGGCGCGAGTAAGTCATGGAAGGTCGTGCGCGTTCCGGTCATCTTCGCCCTCCTTCCGAGATCAAGGGTGCTTTCCACACAAGCACCGCTATGGCTCTTCGGAAAGGCCAGAACATCCTTTCGGGGTGTTCGCACTCACTCGGAATCCGGCCATAGGGTCAAAACTGTGAAAGATCTCATCGCCGCACTCCCGGAAGGCCGCGTCGTCACCGATCCGGACGTGATCGACTCCTATGCCCGCGACCGCACGTTCCTCGGCCCTGGCCAGGCCGCGGGAGCGGTGCTCGCCCGCACCCGCGACGAGGTCGCGACCACGCTGAAGTGGGCGAGCGCGCACCGGGTGCCGGTGGTGCCCCGCGGCGCCGGGACCGGCCTCGCGGGCGCGGCCACCGCCATCGAGGGCTGCCTGATCTTGTCGCTGCACCGGATGACCGCCATCACCGAGCTCTCCCCGGCCGACGAGATCGCGGTCGCCCAGCCCGGAGTGATCACCGCCGACCTGGACCGGGCCGCCCGCGCCCACGGCCTGATGTACGCCCCTGACCCCTCCTCCTATGAAATTTCCACCATCGGCGGCAACCTGGCCACCAACGCGGGCGGCCTGCGCTGCGTGAAATACGGCGTCACCCGCGACTCCACCCTCGGCCTGGAGGTCGTGCTGGCCGACGGGCGCGTCCTGAACACCGGCCGCCGCACCATGAAGGGCGTCACCGGCTACGACCTCACCGGCCTGTTCGTCGGCTCCGAGGGCACCCTGGGCGTGATCACCGAGGCCACCCTGCGGCTGCGCCGCGCGCCCGCCGAGCCGCCCGCCACGATCGCGGCCGAGTTCACCTCGTTCCGGGACGCGGCCGCGGCGGTGGCGGCGATCATCGCGGCCGGGTGCCAGCCGTCCATGCTGGAGCTGCTCGACCGGGCCACCCTGAAGGCCATCGACGACTGGAAGCACATCGGCCTGGAGGCGGCCACCCAGGCGATGCTGATCGGCCAGTCCGACGCCGCCGACTCGGCCACGGCCATCGCCAGGATGGGCGAGCTCTGCGAGGAGAACGGCGCGACCTTCGCGGCCGTGTCGAGCACGCCCCAGGAGGCCGAGGAGCTGGTCGCGGTGCGGCGGCTGGCGTACGAGGCGAAGGAGCGGCTGGGCGCGTGCCTGGTGGAGGACGTGTGCGTGCCCCGGTCCGCGCTGCCGGAGATGATCTCGGCGGTGGAGGCCGCCGGCGCCCGGCACGACGTGCTGATCTGCACGGTGGCGCATGCCGGAGACGGCAACGTGCATCCGGTGTTCGTCTTCGACCGGGGCTTCGCCGAGCCGCCGCCGCAGGTGTGGGCCGCGGCCGACGAGGTGTTCCGGGCCGCGCTGCGGCTGGGCGGGACGCTGACCGGGGAGCACGGGGTCGGCCTGTTGAAACGGCGCTGGCTGGCGCTGGAGGCCGGGCCGGTGGTGACCGGCCTGCAGCGGGAGATCAAGGCCGTCTTCGACCCGTTGAACATCATGAACCCGGGCAAAGCCATCTGAGGTACCGTTCTGCCACACTAGTCACGAAATTTCGGGGGGTGTAGTGGAAGGCGATCCGAGTCGGCTGGGGCCGTTCGCGATCGTCAGGCGGCTGGGCGAGGGCGGGCAGGGGGTCGTCTTCCTCGGGGAGGGGCCGTCTGGCGAGCAGGTGGCGATCAAGCTGCTGCACACCCGGCTGGCCGCCGACGCCGACGCCCGCTCCCGCTTCCTGCACGAGGTGGCGCTGGCCCAGCGGGTGGCCCGGTTCTGCACCGCGCCCGTCCTGTACGCCGACCTGGCCGGGAACCAGCCGTACATCGTGAGCGAGTTCGTGCCCGGCAAGTCCCTGCGCGACCTGGTCGAGGAGGAGGGCCCGCGCCGGGGCGCGGCGCTGGATCGGCTGGCGATCAGCACGGCCACCGCGCTGGCCGCCATCCACCGGGCGGGGATCACGCACCGGGACTTCAAACCGGCCAACGTGCTGATGGGCCCGGAAGGTCCGGTCGTGATCGACTTCGGGGTGGCCAAGGCCCTGGACTCGCCGCAGACCACGGGAACCGGAACGACGATGGGGACGCCGTCGTATCTCGCGCCTGAGTTGATGAGCACCGGGGTGGCCACGGGCTCCTCGGACGTGTTCGCGTGGGCGGTGACGATCGTCTACGCGGCGACGGGCAAGCCCGCGTTCGGGGCCGACTCGATCCCGCAGGTGATGCACCGGATCCTCACGAGCCCGCCTGATCTGGGGGAGATGTCCGGGCCGCTGCGCGACCTGATGCGGGTCTGCCTGGCCAAGGATCCGGCGCAGCGGCCCACAGCCGAGGCGATCGTGGCGCATCTGACCGGCGGTCCCGCCATCGACCTGACCTCGCCCGTGCCCGGGAGGCGCCGAAGGCCGCTGCTCCTGGCGGCGGCCGTCACCGCGGCGGCGCTCGCCGTGACCGCCGCGGCGGTGATCACGCTGCGCCCCTCCGGACCCGCCGGACCTTCGCCGACCCCGGCCGCCGCGCTCCCCTCGGCCGCTCCCCCGCCGTCCCCCAGCCCTCGCCGCCCGTCCGCCACCCGGTCCGTACGGCAGCAGCCCGCCCCCACCCGCAGCACGGTGGTCCCGGTGAAACAAGCGCTCCCGGTGAAGACACCCAGCCCGTCACCCTCGCCCACGCCGTCCCCAAGCCCCTCGCCCACCGTGACGCCCACCGTGAAACCCACCGCGCCGCCCACGCCGAATCCACGGAACCCGCGCGGGCTCTGCGGCTGGGCCTTCAAGATCGTCGACTCCCATGGCTGGAACGGCAAGGGCACCACGTACCTGCTGGTCAACGAATCGACCGGCCGCGCGTGCGTGGTCACCCTGTCGACCAACGTGATGCCTGGCAAGGTCAGGATGGGGGTCTCGCTGCGGGTCCAGGGCGGCCAGAACGCCGGCGACTGGCGCAGGCACAGCACGCACACGGGCCCGATCAAGCTGCCCGCCGCGGGCAAATGCGTCATCTGGGGCGGCGGCTACGGCCAGGCCACCTGGAAGAGCGCCTGGTCGCACTGCGGCTACTGAGGCCGGTCACAATATAGATCGCACGAGGGGAGGGTTCATGAGTGTGATCACCAGCCGGCTGGACACGTCCGCCGCCGAGTACGAGGCGCGCCGGGCCGCCATGCTGGCCAAGCTCGCCGAGCTCACGGCCGAGCAGGAGAAGGCGGTCGGGGGCGGCGGCGAGAAGTATGTGGACCGGCATCGCGCCCGGGGCAAGCTACTGGCCCGGGAGCGGATCGAGCTGCTGATCGACCCGGATTCGCCGTTTCTAGAACTGTCGCCGCTGGCGGCGTGGGGCAGCGATTTCCCGGTCGGGGCGAGCGTGGTGACCGGCATCGGCGTGGTCGAGGGCGTCGAATGCGTGATCGTCGCCAATGACCCGACCGTGCGCGGCGGCGCGTCCAACCCGTGGACGCTGCGCAAGACCCTCCGCGCGGCGGACATCGCCCTGCGGAACCGGCTCCCGCTCATCAACCTGGTCGAATCCGGCGGCGCCGACCTGCCGACGCAGAAGGAGATCTTCATCCCGGGCGGCCGGATATTTCGGGATCTGACCCGGTTGTCGGCGGCGGGGATTCCCACCATCGCGCTGGTCTTCGGCAATTCGACGGCCGGGGGCGCGTACGTTCCCGGCATGAGCGATCACGTCGTCATGGTGAAGGAACGCGCCAAGGTGTTCCTCGGCGGCCCGCCGCTGGTCAAGATGGCCACCGGCGAGGAGGCCGACGACGAGTCGCTCGGCGGCGCCGAGATGCACGCCCGCGACTCCGGCCTGGCCGACCACCTGGCCGCCGACGAGCACGACGCCCTGCGCATCGGCCGCCAGATCGTCCGCCGCCTCGACTGGCGCAAGCTCGGCCGCCTGTCCGAACCGACGGAGGACCCCCACTACGACGAGGACGAGCTGCTCGGCGTCGTCCCCGAGGATCTGCGCGTCCAGTTCGACCCGCGCGAGGTGATCGCCCGGATCGTGGACGGAAGCGATTTCGACGAGTTCAAGCCGCTTTATGGAGCGAGCCTGGTCACCGGCTGGGCCAGACTGCACGGCTACCCGATCGGGGTGCTCGCCAACGCGCAGGGCGTGCTGTTCGGCGCGGAGTCGCAGAAGGCGGCCCAGTTCATCCAGCTGGCCAACCAGTCCCGGACTCCGCTGCTGTTCCTGCAGAACACCACTGGTTACATGGTGGGCAGGGACTACGAACGTGCCGGGATCATCAAGCACGGCTCGATGATGATCAACGCGGTGGCCAACTCGACGGTCCCGCACATCACGATCGTGATGGGGGCCTCCTATGGCGCGGGCAACTACGGCATGTGCGGCCGGGCGTTCGATCCCCGGTTCCTGTTCGCGTGGCCGAGCGCCAAGGCGGCCGTGATGGGCCCGGTCCAGCTGGCCGGGGTGCTCTCCATCGTCGGCAGGGCGGCGGCCGAGGCGCGCGGCCAGGTCTACGACGAGGAGGGCGACACCGCGATGCGGGCCATGGTGGAGGCCCAGATCGAGGCGGAGTCGCTGGCGTTCTTCCTGTCCGGCCGCCTCTACGACGACGGGGTGATCGACCCGCGCGACACCCGCACCGTGGTGGGCCTGTGCCTGTCCGCGATCAACAACGCCGCCGAGCCCGAGCCCGCCGGGTTCGGCGTCTTCCGGATGTGAGCCGCATGACCGTGCAGAGGCTTACCGTCAAGAGACTTATGGTCGCCAATCGGGGCGAGATCGCGCGGCGGGTGTTCCGTACCTGCCGGGACCTGGGCATCGAGACCGTATCGGTGTTCACCCATGCGGACGCCGGCGCGCCGCACGTGGCGGAGGCCGACCACGCGGTGTTGCTGGGCGACGGGTCGCCGAAGGCGTACCTGGACATCGGGCTGGTGGTGGAGGCGGCGCGGGTTTCGGGGGCGGATGCCGTACATCCGGGGTATGGGTTCCTGTCGGAGAACGCCGCGTTCGCGCGGGCGGTGCTGGAGGCGGGGCTGACCTGGATCGGTCCGCCGCCGGAGGCGATCGCGGCGATGGGCTCGAAGATCGAGGCCAAGGCGCTGATGGCCGAGGCGGGCGTGCCCGTGCTGCCCGGCCTGTCGGAAGGGGACGCCGGTCCCTTCATCGTCAAGGCGTCGGGCGGGGGTGGCGGGCGTGGCATGCGGATCGTGCACGATCCGGCGGAGTTGCCCGAGGCGCTCGAATCGGCCCGGCGGGAAGCGGAGGCCGCGTTCGGGGACGGCGACGTGTTCGTCGAACGGTTGCTGGTCGGCGCGCGGCACGTCGAGGTGCAGATCCTCGCCGACGCGCACGGCACGATCTGGGCGCTCGGCGAGCGTGAGTGCTCGATCCAGCGCAGGCACCAGAAGGTCGTCGAGGAGGCGCCCTCCCCCGCCGTCACCCCGGAGCTGCGCAAGGAGCTGGCCGAAGCGGCGGTGAACGCCGCCCGGGCGATCGGCTATCGCGGGGCGGGCACGGTGGAGTTCCTGCTCGCCGACGAAGGGTTCTACTTCCTGGAGACCAATACCCGTCTCCAGGTCGAGCACCCGGTCACCGAATCCGTGTACGGCGTGGACCTGGTCCGCCTGCAGATCGAGATCGCCGAAGGGGCCGCCCTCCCCGGGCTGCCGCCGAGCCCGGTCGGCCATGCCATCGAGGTCCGCCTGTACGCCGAGGATCCCGCCCACGACTGGCGTCCCGGCAGCGGCCCGCTGCACCGGTTCGAGATCCCCGGCGTCGAATCCGAGTTCACCGTGAGCGGCCTGCGCCTGGACTCCGGCGTGATCGACGGCTCCGCGATCGGCACCCACTACGACCCGATGCTGGCCAAGCTCATCAGCTACGCCCCCACCCGCGAGGCTGCTGCCCGCCGCCTCGCCACCGCCCTGGCCAGGGCCCGGATCCACGGCCCCGCCACCAACCGCGACCTGCTGGTCAACGTGCTCCGCCACCCCGAGTTCCGGGCGGGCACGATCGACACCGGTTTCCTGGACCGCCACGACCTCACCGCCCCGCTCGCCGGCCACGAGGCGGTCCGCGTCTCCGCGCTGGCGGCGGCGCTGGCCCAGGCCGCCGCGAACCGCGCCACCGCCAAGGTCCTCGGCGGCCTCCCGAGCGGCTGGCGCAACGTGCCCGCCAAACCCCAGCGCACCGAATTCACCGAGCAGACCATCACCTACCGCCTCACCCGGGACGGCCTGCACTCCCTCCCCGGCGTCAGCCTGATCAGCGCCGACGACACCCAGGTCGTCCTGGACACCTCCGGCGTCCGCCGCAGGTTCGACATCGCCGCCTACCCGGGCGCGACGTTCGTCGACTCCCCCCTCGGCCCGGTACGGCTCACGCCCCTCGACCGCCTCCCCGAACCCACCGAGAAGGCCGCCCCCGGGTCATTGCCCGCCCCCATGCCGGGCACCGTCCTCCGCGTCGAGGTCAAAGCGGGCGACCCGGTGACCCAGGGCCAGCCGGTCGTGGTGCTGGAGGCCATGAAGATGGAACATCGAATCCTCGCCCCGGCGGAGGGCGTCGTAGCGGAACTGAACGTCGCCCCCGGCGATCATGTCGAGGGCGGGACCGTGCTCGCGGTCATCCAGAAGGGCGAGTAGCGCATGGAAAGTGTGGTTCACCTGGAGACGAGCCGGGGCATCGCGACGGTCACGCTCGACTCACCGCGCAACCGCAACGCCCTGTCCCGGCAGCTGATCGAGGAGCTGTCCGGCCACCTGGAGGCCGCCACCGCCGACGAGGACGTCCGCGCGGTGCTGCTGACCCACACCGGCACGGTGTTCTGCGCGGGCGCGGATCTGGGCGAGGCCGCCGCCGAGGGCATGGACGCGGGCAGCCGGCGTCTGATCGATCTGCTGACGTTGATCGTCGAGTTGCCCAAGCCGGTGCTCGCCAAGGTGACGGGGAAGGCGCGGGCGGGCGGGCTCGGCCTGCTCGGGGCGTGCGACATCGTGCTCGCCGACGACCGGGGCGATTACGCGTTCACCGAGGCGCGGCTCGGCCTGAGCCCGGCGATGATCTCCCTCACCTTGCTGCCCCGGCTGGACGCCCGCGCCGCCGGGCGTTACTTCCTGACCGGCGAGACGTTCGGCGCGCCGGAGGCGGAGCGGATCGGCCTGCTCACCAAAGCCGTGCCCGCCGACGAGCTGGACGCGGCCGTCGAGACCGTCCTGGCGGGCCTGCGCGCGGGCTCGCCGCAGGGGCTGGCCGAATCCAAGCGCCTGGTCACCGAGCAGGTCAGGCACGCCCTCGCCGAGCGCGGCGCGGAGATGGCCGCCCGGTCCGCCCAGCTGTTCTCCTCGGCCGAAGCCCGCGAGGGCATGAGCGCCTTCCTGACGAAACGGCCCCCGTCCTGGGCTGTCCAGTGAACACGCTGCGGATCGCCAACTGTTCCGGCTTCTACGGCGACCGGCTGTCGGCCGCGCGGGAGATGGTCGAGGGCGGCCCGATCGACGTCCTGACCGGCGACTGGCTGGCCGAGCTGACCATGCTGATCCTGGCGGGAAACCAGCTGAAAGGTCGGCCAGGTTATGCGCCGACCTTCCTGACGCAGCTGGAGCAGGTGCTCGGGCGCTGCCAGGAACGCGGCATCAAGATCGTCTCCAACGCCGGCGGGCTGGATCCGGCCGGGTGCGCGCAGGCGGTCGCCGATCTGGCGACCCGATTGGGCATTCACGGGCTGCGGATCGCGCACGTCACCGGGGATGACGTGCGGGAGCTGGCCGGGGAGGGGGCGGTCACCGCCAACGCGTACCTGGGCGGGCGGCCGATCGCGGCGGCGCTGGCGGCGGGCGCGGACGTGGTGGTGACCGGGAGGGTCACCGACGCCGCCCTGGTCACCGGGCCCGGCATGTGGCGGCACGGCTGGGGCCCCGGCGATCTGGACGCGCTCGCCGGTTCCGTGGTCGCCGGGCACATCATCGAGTGCGGCTGCCAGGCCACCGGCGGCAACTACGCCTTCTTCGAGGAGGTGCCCGACTTGGCAGGCTGCGGCTTCCCGATCGCCGAGCTGCGTCCCGACGGCTCGTCGGTGATCACCAAACATCCGGGCACCGGCGGCCTGGTCAGCGTCGGCACGGTCACCGCGCAACTGCTGTACGAGATCGCGTCCCCGCGCTACCTGGGGCCGGACGTGACCGCCCGCTTCGACACCATCCGCCTCACCCAGATCGGCCCCAACCGCGTCCTGGTCACCGGCGTGACCGGCGAACCCCCGCCGGAGACGCTCAAGGTCGCCGTCAACCGGCTGGGCGGCTACCGCAACACGATGACGCTCGTGCTCACCGGCCTGGACCTGGCCGCCAAAGCCCAGCTCGCGGAAGAGGCGATCTGGGCCAGAGTGCCGAAGGAGTCCTTCGAGCAGGCGCACATGGACCTCACCCCGCTGGACGGCGAGACCGCCCTGCTCCGGATCACTGTCATGGACCCCGACCGGAAGCGGGCCGGGCGCGCGTTCTCCTCCGCCGTCGTGGAAACCGGCCTGGCCTCCTACCCGGGCCTCTACGGCCTCACCCCGCCCGGCGACGCCACCGCCTACGGCGTCTACACGCCGTCCTCGATCGCCAGGGACAAGGTCCACGTCCAGGTGTGGCTGGACGGCCGGGAGATCCCGATCCCTCCCGACGATCTCCCGCGACCCCTGCCCCTCCCCGCCGCGCCCGCGAGCGGGCTCCCGTACGGCACCCATGTCGGCCCGTGGACCACCGCCGGGCTCCCCCTCCCCGCCGACGTGACCGAGGAGACCGTCCCGCTCGGCCGCATCGCCGGCGCCCGCTCCGGCGATAAGGGCGGCGACGCCAACCTCGGCGTCTGGGTCCGTACCCCCGAGGAGTACGCCTGGCTGTCGGGCTACCTCACGGTCGAGCGCCTGCGCGAACTCCTGCCCGAGGTCCGCGACCGGCCCATCGAGCGGTTCGTCCTGCCCAACCTGCTCGCCCTCAACTTCCTGGTGTACGGCCTGCTCGGCCAAGGAGTCGCCGCCAGCCCGCGACTCGACCCCCAGGCCAAGGCCCTAGGCGAACGCCTAAGAGCAGTTCGGGTGCCTTTGCCCAGTTTGTGAGTTTTCTGAATGACATACCGCAGAAACATGAGCCGTGCTAATGGCCGATCCTCCGGATCGGCGGGTTTGGCCGCCTTCAGCCTGTGTCTTCCCTCGTCTCTCCGGCCGCTTCGCGACCTGCGTTCCTCAGTCCAGACACAGGCGCGGCCAAACCACCTACAATTGCCCGCAATTGCGGCAATTGTTCGGGGAAGGACGTCGTCATGCGACTCCGATTTCTAGGCTCCACCTCCGAGGCGGGAGCCTGCCCCTCACTGTACGAGACCGACCGCGGCACCATCGTCGTCCAGGGACTCGAACTGGTGGACGCGGACGCGCGGGCCGATCTGCGGCACGTGCTCGACGGGGAGACCGCCGTGGAGGTCCCACGGGAACTGCTGGTCGAGATCGCTAGAAGGGTGCTTAGTTGATCGGACTGTTAGGGAGTTCCCTATGGTCTGACCGGCGGTCGCGCGTCTACCTTTGAGCGCACTACGGCCGGAGGTTATTGGTGAGCGGGTTCCAGCAGGCGCGGATCGATCTCGGGTTGCAGCTGCGGCAATTGCGGGAAAGCGCGCACCTGTCGGGCAAGGATCTCGCCGAACGGCTCAACTGGCAGCCCTCCAAGGTGTCCAGGATCGAGAACGCGCGGCAGACCGCCACCGAGGACGACGTGGTGGTGTGGGCGCAGGTCGTACGGGCCGAACCGGCGGTGGTGGACGGGCTGATCCAGCAGGCGGTCGGCCTGGTGGAGCGGCAGGACTCCTGGCGCGGGCGGCACAAGAGCGGGCTCGCCGCACTCCAGGAGGACATTCGTGACCTAGAGTCACGAACCCGGACGTTCCGGGCGTTCGAGCCAGGGGTGGTGATCGGCCTGCTCCAGACCTCCGAGTACGCCCGCCACATCTTCGCCAAAGTCCGCCGCCTCTACGAGGCCACCGACGACGTGGACGCCGCCATCCGGGTCCGCATGCAGCGCCAGGAGATCCTCTACGACCCCACGCGCACGTTCCGTTTCATCATCCCGGAGTCGGTGCTCTACTACCGGCTCGCCCCGATCGACGTGATGCGCGGCCAGCTCGACCGGTTACTGGCCGTCACCACCCTGCCCAACGTCGAGTTCGGCATCCTGCCGTTCACCACCCCGCTCCCCTCGGCCCTGCTCAACGCCTTCTGGATCTACAACGACGCGCTGGTGGCGGTGCCCACCAGGACCAAGGACATCCTGCTCCGCGACCCCGACGACATCGCCTTTTACGCGCGCGCATTCGAGGAGTTCGCCGAAGTCGCCGCCTTCCGGGAGGAGGCACGGTCGGTTCTGGTGCGGGCCGCCGACGACTACGCGAAACAATCGGTGGATTAGCGGCAACAATTGCTTGCAGTGTAGAAGTCAGCCGTGCAATCCTTTTCCCTTAACCGGGAGGTGATTGTGCAATGCTGGACACAATGTCCTGCCTTGAGCGGTTCGCTGCCGCGACACGTGAGCACATCGATCTTTCGGTCCGGGTGATGACCGCGGCCCCACCCCGGGTGCAGGTCCGCAACCGGTTCAGCGACAACCTCACCGAGACGGTCACCTGCACCGAGCGCGGCGCCTTCATCACCTCCTGGGGCTACCGCCTCGGCACGGTGGACTCGGTCGAGGACGCCGCCGCCCGGCTCGCCTACCTGATGGCGGCGCTGCCCGCGTAGTCGCGGGCCATCCGCTCCAGATTCACCAGGAACCTTCTGGCGTCGTCCTCGCCGTGCTGGACCGACACCGTCCACTGCTCGCACTTGCCCCAAGGCGGCAGGAACACCCCGCCATTGTGCTGGTAGAGCCAGTGCGCCTGCCCCCACTGGTCGGGATAGTCCAGGAAGTCACGGTAGTTGCGGAGCAGCCGGTCATGGAAGATCACCGCGCCCTTGGCGCCGAACGACTGCACGTATCCGGCCAGGCCGTGCGCCCGCAGGATCGCCACCGCGCCCTCGGACATGATCGCCCGCAGCCGTTCGAAGTGCCGGTACGCGCCGTCGTCCAGCACGTCCAGCAGCACCGCCCTGGCCGCAGCCATCGTGAGCGGGTTGCCGTTGAAGGTGCCCACCTGCTCGTACACGCCCTCGGCGATCAGGCCCATCAGCTCGGGGGTGCCGCCGATCGCGCCGCACGGCAACCCGCCGCCGAGCGCCTTGGCCAGGCAGATCAGGTCGGGCACCACGCCGAGCAGCTCGCCGGCCCCGCCGGGAGCCACCGCCAGCCCGGTCTTGACCTCGTCGAAGGCCAGGTAGGCGCCGTACCGGTTGAGCAGCGCCTTCAGCGTCCCCAGGTAACCGTCCGGCGGCGGGATCAGCCCGATGTTCATCATGATCGGTTCGACGATCATCCCGGCGATCTCCCCCGGGTTCTCGATCAGCACCCGCTCGACCGCCTCCAGGTCGCCGAACGGCACCACGATCGTCAGCCGGGCCAGATCCGGGGGCACGGCCAGGCCCTGCCGCACCGAACGCGGCCGGAACGCGGGCCCGGCGTCCTCGGCCGACGGGTAGACCGACACCTGCACCGAGTCGTGGTGGCCGTGGTAGCTGCCCTCCACCTTGATGATCTTCATGCGGCCGGTTGCCACCCGCATCAGGTGCACCGCGTCCATGGTGGCCTCGGTGCCCGAGTTGCCGAACCGCCACATCGGCAGGCCGAACCGGCGGGCCAGCGCCCGCGCGACCACGACCGCGTCCTCGGTCGGCTGGGCGAAGTGGGTGCCCTTGCGGACCCGCGCGCCGACCGCCTCGACGATGGCCGGGTGAGCGTGGCCGACCAGGCCGACGCCGAAGCCGCCGTGCAGGTCCACGTAGGAGGTGCCGTCCACGTCGACGACGCGGGAGCCGGAGCCGTGCGAGATCCACACCGCGCCGGGGGGCGCGTCCTGCCAGTTGGAGGCGACGCCGCCGGCCAGCACGTCGGCGCAGTCCCGGCGGATGCGCCGGGATTCGCCGGTGCGGGCCAGGAAGGCGGCTTCCTGGTCCTCGATCATGCTGTCCAGTCGTGCCAAGCTGTCCGGGCGAACCAAGGGCTCGCTGACGACAGACATGTCAGATCCTTTCGGGAAGGGCCGGAGCTCGGCCCGTGAGATACGCGGTCGCCATGGTGGCGATCCACTGGTAGGTGACGTCCTCGTCCACGGTGAACGGGCCTGGCAGGTAGCCGCGCGAGTTGACGCCGCGCTGCACGCCCTCGCAGGCCGACCAGTCCTGGCGGTTGGTGACGTCCCAGAAGTCCACGGCGTAGGCGACCTCGGTGGTGCCCGGCGGGAACAGCCACTGGCAGGTGACCTTCGTCCGGCCGCCGCTGACCGGTTCGAGCACGTGGGTCATGACGTAGTCGGGGTGCATGCTGAGCAGCAGGTTCGGGAACAGCTGCACGTATTCCACGATGCGCAGCCGCTCGCCGGTGATCCCGGGCAGCGGCCCGGCCCCCGAGGAGCCGTCCATGGACATGGTCTGCGCGCCTTCGACCAGGTCCATCCTGCCCCCGGCCCACAGTCCTTCCGGGCGGTAGTTGTCGCCGCTGTCCGGCGGGGAGACCCGGCACAGTTCGGGGTGGATGGCGGGGCAGTGGTAACACTCGTGGTAGTTCTCGACGGCCAGCTTCCAGTTGGCGTCCAGCTCGTAGTCGTGCGAGGCGGCGACCTCCAGGCCCGCCATGCCGTACGGGGCGACGATCTCCTCAAGACCGGCCAGATACTCCCCGATGGGCGGCGCGTCGCCGGAGGCGTTCACGAACACGAACCCATGCCATTCGACCACCGGCACCGGCACCAGGCCGAGCTTGGGCGGTTCGGCCCGGGGCACCTTGTGCAGGTCGCCGCGCAGGTCGTAGACCCAGCTGTGGTACGGGCAGGCGATGAACCGGCCGGTGGCGCTGGAACCGCACGGCAGCAACTCGTGCCCGCGGTGGCGGCAGACGTTGTAGAAGCCGCGCAGCGTGCCGTCGCCGTCCCGGACCAGCAGCACCGAGTCGTCGCCGACGGCCACGGCCATCCGGGATCGGGGCGCGAGCGTGTTGGCCCGGCCCGCGCACACCCAGCCGCCGCCGAAAACGACGCGCCGTTCCCAGGCCAGGACCTCGTCGCTCGTGTACGCCTCCCGCGGCAGCATCATCCCCGGCGGCTCCAGGCACGCCCGGACGGCATCGAGGTCCAACGGAGCCGGTGTCATCGCCGCCACTTCCTGTCCTTGAGAATCCGCTTGCCGCACAGATATCCGGCGATGCCGGTCACGCCGCCACCGCCGTGGGTGGCCGACGAGCACTGGTAGAGGCCCTTCACCGGGGTCGTGTAGTCGGCGAAGCCGGGGGCGGGCCGCAGGTGGAAGAGCTGGTCGGGGGAGAGTTCGCCGTGGAAGATGTTGCCGCCGACCAGGCCGTACTCCTCGGCCATCTGGTGCGGGCCGATCACCTGGCGGTGCAGCACGGAGGCCTTGAAGCCGGGGGCGAGCTGGTCGTAGCCCTCGATGACGCGGTCGGCGTAGGCGTCGAGCTCCTCGGTGTGCGGTTCGCCGGCCCAGGTGTGCGGAACCCACTGGGTGAACATCGACATGATGTGGGTGCCTTCGGGGCAGAGGGTGCGGTCGAGGGTGGAGGGGATCACGCTGTCGGCGAAGGGGGCGGTCGCGGCGCGTCCTTCCCGGGCTTCCTGGAAGGCTCGCTCGACGTATTCGATGGAGTGGCAGAGCTCGACGGAACCGCTGAGCTGCTCCTCGGTCAGGTCCGGATTTGCCGTAAATTTCGGGAGTTCGGAAAGGGCGACGTTGATCTTGACGACGCCGCTGCGGGAGCGCCATCGTTCGATGTCGGCGACGAAATCGTCCGGGAGGTGGGTTCGGTCCAGCTGGTCCAGGAAGGTGATCCTCGGGTGGGTGGCGGCGACGACCGTACCGGCCTGGAATTCGCGGCCGTCGCGGAGGGCGACGCCGGTGACGCGTCCGCCGGACACCAGGATGCGGGCCACCGGCGCGTCGGTGAGCACGGTCGCCCCGAAAGCCTCCGCCGAGCTGCGGATCGCGGCGCTGACCGCGCCCATGCCGCCGACCGGGTATCCCCAGCTGCCCATCTTGCCGTCGCCGACGTCGCCGATCGTGTGGTGCATCATCACGTAGGCGGTGCCGGGCTCCGCCGGTCCGGCCCAGGTGCCGATCACGCCGTTGATGGCCATCGTGCCCTTCACCTCGGGCGACTCGAACCACTCGTCGAGCAGGTCGGAGACCGACATGGTGAACAGGCGGACCGCGTCGGCGGCGCCCCGGGTCGACAGGCCGCGCATGCCCCAGGCCAGGCGGAGCTGCTCCAGCAGGTCGCGCGGGCGGGTGGAGCCGACATTCGGCGGGGTCTTCATCAGCAGCGGGGAGAGCACATCGCCGATGCCGCGCAGCCAGGCCTCGTATTTCGGCATGTTCTCGGCGTCCTTCGGGCTGAAGGTGGCCAGCTGGGCGTGCTCGTGGGCGGGGTCGCCGGTTTCGGTGAGCAGGGATCTGCCGTCGGGGAACGGGACGAAACTCGGGCCCATCGGGATGACCTGGTAGCCGTGTTCGGGCAGGCGCAGGTCGTTGAGGATCGTGGGGGGCATCAGGCTCATCACGTACGAGAGCGCGGTCACCTTGAAGTCGGGGCCCCAGGGGGTCTCGGTGGTGGCGGCGCCGCCGGTGACCGGGCGGGCTTCGAGGACGAGGGGCTTGAGGCCCGCGCGGGCGAGGTACGCGGCGACGACGAGCCCATTGTGCCCGCCGCCCACGATGATGGCGTCGTATGTCTGCTTCAGGTCGGTCTGCTTCAGGTCCACTGCGAGAACCCCTTCTGCGCGGCGTTACGACCCGGAAAACTTGTGTCCGCAAGCCTTGTGGCCTTTGGTCCTCAGCGACAGACTAACTGGGCAACCAGTCAGTCTGGCAAGAGGTGATTTGGGTTCCAGAAGAGAGACCGCCATGCCCCCCTCGATAGATAGACGTAAGTTCCTGCTGGTCAGCGCCCTCGCGAGCGTGACCGCCGCGTGCGGATCCGAGCGGCCGAGAAGACCCTCCGCCGCCTCCGCGGTACCACTCAGCCGGACCGACTCCCCGGCCGCACTCCCCCTGCACGACGATGTGCCGATGATCGCCAACGGCCTGTCGCCGGAGACGGGTGGCACGCTGAAGTTGCTCAACTACGCCGAGTACATCTCCCCTGATGTGGTGAAAAAGTTCGGTAAGGAGCACGGGGTCGAGGTGGAGATCACCACCTTCACCACGCAGGAGGAGGCGATCGCCAAGCTGCGTACGGCCGGAGCCTCCTTCGACGTGTGGTTCCCCACGCCCGACGTGATCGGCAAGGCGGCGGTGGGCAAGCTGCTGCTGCCGTTGAACAAGACGTATCTCGGGAATCTGGGCAACGCCTGGCCGCAGTTGCAGAGTCCGTTCTATGACGAGGGCGCGCGGTATTCGGTGCCGTACAACGCGTACACGACCGGGATCGGGTATCGGGCCGACAAGGTCACGGACGTGACCGGGTATGACCTGCTGTGGAATCCGGCGTACAAGGGCAAGGCGTACCTGATCGACGACCCGCGTGAGGCGCTGTCGCTGGCCATGCTGAAGAACGGGTCCATCGAGATCAACACCGAGGATCCCGCCAAGATCGCCCAAGCCGGGAGCTGGCTGACCGAGCTGGTCGACCTGATGAACATCAAGCTGGGCATCACCGCCTACCAGTACGTCCCCGAGGGCCAGGCCACCGTGCACCACTGCTGGTCCGGCGACATGATCAACGCGCAGTCGTACCTGCCGAAGGGGGTCAAGGCCGACGTCCTCGGCTACTGGTACCCCGGCGACACCACCGGCGTGGTCGGCACCGACTCCATCGCCATCCCCCGCACGGCCACCAAGCCGGTCCTCGCCCACATGCTCCTCAACCACCTCCTGGACAACGCCGTCGGCCAGGAGAACTTCTCCTACACCGGCTACCAGCCCGCGCTGACCGCGATCACCCCCGAGAAGATGGTCACCGACGAGTTCGTCACCGAGCAGCTGAAGAGCGCGATCGTCACCCCGGACGTGTACGCGCGCAGCCAGCAGATCTTCCAGATCACCCCGGCCGCAGAGGCGCTCTGGAACGACTCGTGGGCCAAGTTCAAGGCAGGCCAGTGACCCGTCGTGGGCTGCGCGCCGGCAGCGCCTCGATGAACGCGACCTCCGGGAACCACAGGGACCGGCTCCATGTCCAGGACCCTGTTCCCCGACGGCCGGCCGCTGTCGCCGTGCCGGCGATGGCTGGTCCGCCGACATGACCCCCGTGTCTGGGCCTCCACGTCGTGTCCCGCGACGCAGGACACGAATCGGACTGTGGGCGGCACTGGCCACCCCTGGCACGCTGTGGATCATCGCCCTGTTCGCGGTCCCGTTCTACGCGGTCGCCGCCGTGGCCTTCGGATACACCGATCCGGTGTTCAACTCGCCGGTGCCGGAGTGGGACCCGCGCTACTGGGACTTCACGGCGTTCGGCGAGATCCTGTCACGGTCGATCTCCGGGGATCTGCGGCCGGTGTTCCTGCGTACGCTGCTCTACGTGCTGGTGGCGCTGGCGATCTGCGTGCTGGTGGGGTATCCGGTGGCGTACTACCTGGCCAGGCATGCCGGGCGGCGGCGCGGGCTGCTGCTGGCGTTGATCCTGGCACCGTGGTGGGTCAACTACATCACCCGGATGCTGGCCTGGCTGAACCTGCTGCAGGACGACGGGTATGTCAACGACCTGCTGCTGCTCACCCGCCTGGTGGACGAGCCCGTGCGGTGGCTGTCGGGCAATCCGATGACCGTGGTCCTGGCCCTCGTTTACGGATATATCCCGTTCTTCATCGTGCCGTTGTTCTCGTCGCTGGACCGGATCGATGAGCGGCTGCTGGAGGCCGCCCGGGATCTCGGCTGTTCCAGCCGCCGGGCGTTCTGGCATGTGACGCTTCCGTTGTCCCGATCCGGCCTGATGACAGCGGCGGCGATCACCGCGCTGCCGATGTTCGGCGACTACTACACCAACACGCTGGTTTCCGGCTCCCCCACCACCACGATGGTCGCCAACCAGATCGAGTTCTACCTGCTCGGCGGCAACCGCAAGGAACTCGGCGCGTCGCTGGTGCTGCTCATGTCGGCGCTGCTGATGGTCCTGATGGCCTACTACCTGGTGGCGTCCCGGCGCGCCGAGGAGGCGACCGCATGAAACGCCGTCCGATCTTCCTGGCGTACGACCTGGTGGCCTCGCGGTGGGCCGAGGAGGTCGGCGCATGAGACGGCGTCCCATCTTCCTAGCCACGCTGACCTGGGCTTATGTGGTGTGGTCGCTGGTGCCGGTGCTGATCGCGATCCAGTTCTCCTTCAACGACGGCAAATCCCGCAGCGCCTGGCAGGGCTTCTCCACCCAGTGGTACGTCGGCGGGACCGGCTCGGTGGCCGAGGACCCCTCCCTCCGCCTGGCCCTGACGAACACCCTGATCCTGGCCGTCCTCACCACACTGATCGCGACCCCGCTGGGCGTGGCGATGGCCCTCGGCCTGTCCCGCTGGAAGGGCCGCACCAGCCGCGCCGCCAACGGCCTCATGCTCCTCCCCCTGGCCACCCCCGAAATCGTCATGGGCAGCGCCCTCTACCTGGTCTTCACCAACCTCTACCTGTTCGTCTCCCTCGGCCTCCCCGCCCAGGTCCTCGGCCACGTCACCTTCTCGGTCTCGTACGTCGTCGTGATCGTCCGCTCCCGCCTGACCTCCATCGGCCCCGACTACGAAGACGCCGCCCGCGACCTAGGCTGCAACCGCCTCCAAGCCCTCCGCCTGATCCTCCTCCCCCTCCTCTCCCCCGCCATCTTCGCCGGCGCCATGATCGTCTTCGCCTCCTCCATGGACGACTTCGTCATCTCCGCCTTCCTCTCCCCCGACGCCTCCACAGCCACCGTCCCCATCAAGCTCTACACCGCAGTCAGAAACGCCCCCACCCCCGCATTGAACGCCCTGGCCACCCTCCTCCTGGCCGCCTCAGCCCTAGCCCTCATCCTGGCCTGGCTCGTCCTCCGCCGCCGCACAGGCACCAAAGCCCTGGAGCAAATGGCCTCCTTCTAACGCCATCAGACGACGCCGATGGGCTCAAGATCCTCAGAAAATGTAACCGGATCCTGAGTAAATGTAACCAGAACCTAGGCAAATGTAACTGCGAACCGGTTACATTTGACTCGTGATCCACGATCTCATCGAGCTGGTCGACCGCCTGCGCGCGACCGGAGGCGACACCGCCGAGGTAGAGGTGAAGTCGGGCGCAGGCGGCCTGCCGGCGTCCTTGTTGGCCACCCTGAGCGCCATGGCGAACCATCCCGGGGGTGGACTGATCATTTTGGGCCTGGATGAGGCAACAGGGTTCAGGCCCGTGCCGCTTCCGGATCCGCAGGCGCTCAAACAAGGTCTTGCACACAAGAGCAGGTCCGCGTTCACGCCACCGGTGAATCTCACGGTGACGGATGGCGAGATCGATGGGGAACCGGTGATCGTCGCCCAGGTTCATGAGTGCGATCCCTCGATGAAACCCTGCCGAATCACGGCGTCAGGCGCGGCTTATGTACGAGGATACGACGGCGATTTCCAGATATCGGCGCTGGAGGAGCAGGCTTTCCTCGCGGCGAGGCAACCACCGCTTTTCGACCGGCAACCCGTCCCAGGGGCGAATCGGGACGACCTTGATCGAGAGTTGATCGCCGAATACCTCAAGTCGGTACGGCAACGAGACCCTCACGGCCTGGGACGTTTCCAAGACGATGCCGAACTACTGCGCCGTGCTGGCGTGACAACGACCAATGGCACGCCAACAGTGGCAGGTCTACTGGCACTTGGCACATATCCGCAGGAATGGTTCCCAAGATATGTTATCCAAGCGTCAGCAGAGCCGCTGGACACGGATCCTGTCGGCTCACGTGCGCGCAATCAGATGACCATCACGGGCCCGATCCCGCGAATGATGGACGAAGCGCTGACATGGGCACGACGTACCTTTGATTCGACGATCGTCTCCGACCCGAGCGGCATAGTCCGCGACGTTCCCGTCTATCCCTATGTCGCTTTCCGGGAGATCATTTCCAACGCGCTCATCCATCGCGATCTCGACCAATGGTCAATCGGAATGGCCGTGGAGGTCAGGCTACGAAGAAACCGGTTGATCGTATCGAATCCCGGCGGGCTGTATGGAATAACCGTGGATCGGCTTGGCCAGGATGCGGTCACTTCGGCAAGGAACGCACGATTGGTCGCCATCTGCCAGCACGTCCGCACGCCGGGGAGCGGAGCCAGGGTGATCGAGGCCCTGGCAACCGGAATTCCGATCGTGACAAGCGCGCTAGCCGAAGCCGATCTCCCCCCTGCGCATTATGTCGACGCCGCCATCCGATTCACTGTCGTACTTCAACAGCCAGCCCAGCCCGTCAGGCCGGGCGAGGACCTGACCGCAACCGAACTGATGATTTATGACGCGCTTGCCGGCACGGCAAGAAGCGTGACAGATCTCACGAATACCCTCGGACTGTCCAAGCCTAATATACGCAAGGCACTGCGCGAACTCCGAACCAGAGGGCTGGTCGAGCAGATAGGCGGCCCGGGGAAGCCGACCAGCTATCGGCGCCGATCTGAGTAAACGCGACCGAATCTCCTACGGAATTATCCGATTCTTCCGTCATGGTAAAGGCTCGCTACCGCATAGCGATACCCCTTCTCATGAGACGCCCGCTCCTTTGGCGTCCACTGCTTCAACCAACTCGAAGAACATTTTTCGCCCGAAACTGGCGACCGAACCAATGGACTCGTACCTGCTCTCCCTCAAGACAAGGTCGACTATATACCTCCCATACCTTCCCCTGAAGCCCCATCCCGAACATTGGGATTCGGAGGAAGACAAACTCCTTCTCGACAGAAGTTCCGGGCAGGCTGACCGCGATCGAGCTAATCTTACTCCTCGTCTTCGAGCTCTTCTATGTTGGTGCTTTCGGGAAAATCATCGGGCAACGCTGGACATACCAACTCCCTGGTCAACACGCCTACCAGGAATTCCGAAAAGGATCCCTGGTAGTGCCACCAGTCGCCTCCATCGGTGATGACCACCGTCCACTTTTCCGGATCCGGATCCGTAAGCCAAAGCAGTTTGTCACCGTTGTCGGTCACTCCCCATGGGTAAACCCCGCCGGGATCGGGATAGATCGGGAATGGCCGGGCCCGCCTTGACTCGCCGTCGTCGTCCATCGTCCAGATAAAATCACTATCCTGCCCCAGAACACGGAGGGAATACACCGCTTGGAGCGCCTGCTCCCGCACGGACAGCCCGCCCCGTCTCTTCGGCTGATAGATGTAGAGGAACTCATCCAACCGCACGTCCGGGTAGCGAGCCTGCCACTGCTTGTAGTCGTCCGGGAACTCCAGGCCCAGGTCCGACTCCATCTCGGCCCAGTCCACGTGGGCCGGCCGCCTGAGCGGGTGCCCGATCATGTCGAACAGTTCAGCAATTCGCGCCAAAGTGTATTTGCGCCACCTTCTGGTTCAAGAAACATGCGTCGATATTGCAAGCCGTCACTTGCTCCCGATATTACTACCATCCGGATTCGATCTAGCTTGTCGCTGTTTTCGTAGACGCGACCGGATCGCCTACGGATTTCCTCAGCACAACCCGTCGCCGTCTTGAGGCGCGTAGTCATGGGCTGCGGCGACCATCAACCAATAGGATCGAGTCTGCGCGCCGACCTCGCCATCGAGATGCACACTGAAATAGGCAGCCGTATCGCCCATGGGCTTGCTGAAGCAAAGCGAGTTGGATCCACCTGGTGGCGGGGAAGGTGCATTGGAGACCATGGGTCGCCACCCATCTGCCTGGGCCGCGTCTTTATAGTACGACAGGATGTCAGCATTCCCATCCGAGGTCTTATAGGACTTTCCGGCATATACATAATCATCGTCCTCATCGCATTCGACAGAGGCACCCCCGCTTGATGAAGCTCCTTCGGGATGCACGTCGAAGATTTCATACGACGCCAGCCCAGGGGCGATCTCCATATTTTCCGAAGAGCATTCCTCTGAGAGGAACATGCTTCTGTCGAGGGAATACAACGTGAACGCGGCCATCGCTAGGAGGCATAGAATGAAGAGCCCAAAGCGGTAGCGAAGTTTCACCGAGATGCTGCATCCTCTACAGTCGACAACGAACCGGGTATTCCTGGTTGTTCTGCAGCCACCCCCTCAGTGCCCACATACTCCCGATTGGGTCAGGATTTACGTTGTTGCATGTTACCCACTGCCCGGCTGGACTATTGTGTCCGTGTCGGCCGATTGCGAGAACTGTTTGAGTGCTGATAATTTATTCGTCCAGGTCAATTCGCGTGCCGGAGCCAATCCATGATCCAGGGTGCGTTCGAGCCTGAACCGAGCGTCATCTCCCTTTTGCACAGTCATTCGTCGCTGGGATACGCCTCCAAAACCATGAGCGCACCCGTCCCGGCCCGAGCCCTGGCGTCCTTGATCGCCGTTCCCACCTGCGGATCGAAGAGCTCGTCGTACTGATAGTCGTCGATCCCCTGCATCGAGACCGACGCGTTCCCCCACTTAGCCGACGTCAGCTCCACCCATTCAGGAAGCCGATCGGTTGTGACCTCCCAGCCGCTCTTGCGCAGGACCTCCACCGCCTTGCCAAGAGCCTCCGGCGTGTCCGAACTCCCCGCATCGACGATGAGCACTTCCGAGACGGTGGTCAGACCGTCCCATGCGATCTCGAACCTGGTCTCCTCAAGGACCGTACCCACGTCGCGTAACTCACGGACAGCGCCGGGATCGGCCTTGACCGTCCTAGGGAAGTACTCCGAACGACATCCGGCGACTAGAAGTAGCGAACACAGGAGAACGGCCATGGCGGCAGGCACCCAGTTCAGCCTGTCACCTCGAACGGAGGACATGGCTGCGGCTCCTCTTCTCACTGTCTGGCTACGGCTCTCAATCTTGCCAATATTCATACGCGCCCCACTTCGCCCAGGTGCGCACGGCTTTCACGCAGTCACGCACCGCGGGCGGCGGCTCCCCGCTTTCCATCCAGTATTCGGCGTTGAGGATCTCGGCCACCCGAAGGGGGGCGGCGGTCCTGCTTGGGCCGTCGGCCAGTAGACCGGCCAGGAGGCCGGCCAGGAGCAAGGTCGCCGGTGCGGCCAGGAGGAGTCATAGCCCGGATGACATCGCCGGGCGCACAGCGGTGTCGAGGGTGCTACCCCCCGGACGCTACCGGCTGGACGCGTCCCGGAGAGCACCACCAGCGGTCACCACCAGGGGGTCCGCCACACCCCACTTCGTGAGCGTCACCGGTCTTGTTTCAAGGCGACTCAGATGTCATGCCTCGGAGCAGGTTGGTCAGGCCGCCGCGGAACTCCTCGTCGGCGTTGACGGTGCGGGCGTGGCGGGCGGTTTCGGACATGTGGGGGAACTCGGTTGGGGGGAGGTCGGCGATGGCCTGGGTGCCGGGGCCTGCCAGGGGGCCGAGGTGTTCGAGTTGGATTGCCCCGACGACGTAGGCGAGCAGGGAGCGTAGGCCGATGACGCGTTCGCGGCCGGTCAAGCCTGCTTCGGTGAGGATGCCGACCACTGTCTCCGACCAGCGCAGCAGGCGAGTGGAGCGGTGCCGGTGGGCGATGATCAGCGGGACGACCCCGGGGTGGGCGCCCACGATGTCGCGGACCCGATTGGCCATGATTTCGATTCGCTTGTGCCAGGGTCTGTCCGTGGCGGGCGGGGTGGTGTCGACGGCGCCGAGGACGAGTTCGATGACGTGTTGTTCGAGCTCGTCCCGGTCGTCGACGTATCGGTAGAGCGCCATCGTGCTCATGCCGACCTGCTGGGCGACCGCGCGCATCGACAGTCCGGCCAGTCCGTCGTGGTCGATCACGTGGAGTGCGGCCGAGGCCAGTTGAGCGGGAGTGAGCGAACGCGGGCGCGGCATGGCGATTGACAGTGTACGGCATACGCTTTAGCGTCTTAAGCGTATGCCGTACACCTACAGGGAGGGCTGCCCGATGCGAACCGCGATGAAGAACGGGGCCGTGCTCGCCGCTCGCGAGCTGACCGCGGTCTCCGGCCAGCCGATCGCCATCCCCGACCGCGAGCGGCTGATCCATCTGCAGTTCCGCCGATTCGCGGGCTGCCCGGTCTGCAACCTGCATCTGCGTTCCGTGGTGCGGCGGCATGAGGAGATCAAGGCGGCCGGAGTCCGCGAGGTCGTTGTCTTCCACTCACCCGCCGAAGAGCTGGCTGAGCATACGGCGCACCTGCCGTTCCCCGTGATCGCTGATCCCGGCAAGCGGCTGTACGTCGAGTTCGGCGTGGAGTCGGCGACCCGCGCGCTGCTCGATCCACGCGTGTGGGGAACGATTCTCCGAGCGATCGCGGTGAGCGCATGGGGGATCCTCCGCGGCCGCGATCGCGCACCGGCTGCCCGGCCGCACGGCGGCCGATTCGGCCTTCCCGCCGATTTCCTGATCGGCCGCGACGGCCACGTGCTCGCCGCCAAGTACGGCGAGCACGCCTACGACCAATGGTCCGTCGACGAGTTGCTCGTCCTGGCGTCCCACGCGCCAAAGTGACGTTCTAGAATCGGGCAGGTAATCCCCCAGGTGATGGGGGGTGCCGTGCGCAACTGGTTTCTCAGGGAGATCGTCGATCCGGGCAAGTTGCGGCTGTTCTGTTTCTTTGTGGCGTTCATTCTTGCCTTCCTGTTCATCCGGGTCAGTGTCCGCATGATCAGGGCTGGCGTGAGCTGGTGGCCGGGGAACATCACGCCGGGGGGCACCCATATCCACCATGTCGTCTTCGGGCTGGTGTTCATGTGTCTGGGTGGCATCGGGGGCTTGGCTGTTACCGATAGTGGATCGGTGACGGCTGCGCTCCTGGCCATGCTGTTCGGGGCCGGCACCGCGCTTGTCCTGGATGAGTTCGCCCTGATCCTGCGCTTGCAGGACGTCTACTGGACGGAGGATGGGCGGCTCTCGGTGGATGCGGTCTTTGTCGCGGTCGCCCTGTGCGGGCTGGCTTTGCTTGGTGTCAGCCCGTTCGAGGTTGGACAGGCCTTCACCGCCGACCAGTCGGGGAAGCTCCTCTCCCGGGACGAGGTGGTGCTTGTCATCGGCACGAACATCCTGTTCGCCGCCCTCAGCCTGATCAAAGGGAAGGTCTGGACCGGGCTGCTCGGCATCTATCTGACTCCCCTCGCGCTGATCGGAGCGATCCGTCTCGCTCGCCCGGGCTCGCCGTGGGCTCGCTGGCGTTACCGCAGTAAGCCGTACAAACTCGCGCGATCGCAGTGGCGCGATCGCCGTATTCGTGAGCCGGTTCAGCGGGTCAAACGGGCGGTTCAGGACTTTCTGGCTGGGCGTCCTTCGGCCTGAAGGCGAGTGCGGCGGCCCAGCAGGCGACGGGGATCATCGGCAGGACGTAGCGGTGGTCGAAGTCGAGGACGGCGATCGGGGCCAGCAGGAGGTACATCGCCGTTGCGAAGGGCAGGGCCGCGAGGCGTGGGCGTCTTAACGCGGCGTACGCCCCTGCGAGAAGAATCACCGCGATCATCGGGCCGCGCAGGTAGGCCGGGTATTGGTACGCGATCAGGAAGCTCGCGTACGGTTCGACGCTCTGGATGCCTCGGATGTCGGAGTAATTCCGGAAGGTTTGGCCGATGAGGGGCTGGTTCGGGAGGGTCTGGGTGCCTCGGGCGAAGCCGAAGGCGGGAGTGACTCGGGCGGGGTGCAGGATGGGGGTCCAGGCGAAGGTGATCGCAGTGTCTTTGAGGACCTCGCGGAGGTAGTCGAACGGCTGGGCTTTGATGGCTCTTATTGCGAAATTTCGCGCGAGGGTGTTGTGAGTGAAGCGGCCGCCGGGGAGGCGGTTGATGGCTGCGGCGGGGTCCCAGACGTATTCGGACGCGGCGTCCTGGACGGCTTCGGTGGGGCAGAGTCGGGCTTCGTCGGGTGGGGGGTCGATCACCCGGCAGTCGGCGAAGGTCATCGCTCTGGCCCAGAGGGCCACGCCGTCGGCGCCGCTCAGGGCGAAACGGCCGTGGTGGGTTTGGTACCAGGTGGCGTACAGGAGTAGCGGGAGGGTTGCGGCCAGGGCGAAGGTGAGGGCGGGGCGCCAGTGGCGGCGTACCAGGAAGAAGATCAGGACCAGCAGGATCAGCGGGACCGCCACCGTGCGGGTCAGGCCCGCGAGTGCGAGCAGCAGTCCGGCGGCGAGGGGTGTCCGGTCCATGAGCGCTAGTGCGGCGACGATCAGGAAGATGAACAGCGTGTCGGAGAGCACGGCGTGTTCGAGGCGGAGGAACGAGGCGTCGAACAGGAGCGGGACGGCGGCGAGGGTGGCGGCCCAGGCGGGCAGGCGATGGCGGCGCAGGGACAGGTAGATGATCAAGCCGGTGGCCAGGCCGAGTACGTGCTGGACGGCCGCCACCACGGTCACGCTGTGGAAGGGCGCGAGCAGCCGGAGGAACAGCGGGTAGCCGACCGGGTGGAAGGTGGCGGATGGGCGCAGGTTGTGCGCGGTGTCCAGGTAGGTGAACGAGTCGTACCAGTACAGCTGGGCGGGCGGGTAGCCGAGCATGGTGATCACGCGGAGCGTGGCGGCGGCCACCAGGACGGCGATGAACAGCCGATGGCGGGATGGCCGGGCGTTTTCGGGCAGCGCGAAGCGAACCTCGGTGAGCATGGCGAAATCAGTCCTTGGCGAAAAGGATTAAAGGGGCAGGTCAGCGTCCGGGAAGAAACCTCAGATCAGACGATCTGGGACGGAGTCCGCCCGGCGGACGGCCTCAGATCAGCAGGTGTCGACGGCCTCGGTTCGAGTTGGTCCGACGTAGAACAGCACCGTGTCGGCCGAATACGGCCAGCCTTCGTGCACCAACCAGGAATCCGGCGGCGGGTTCAGCTCCCTGCCGGCCGCCTGGTCCACCCATTTCACGGTGCGTACGCCCTTGCGCACGACCAGCGAGCGGACCTCCGACACCGTCCGGTTGACGAACGGGACGCAGTGCAGGAGTTCGCCGGGCATGTCCAGCTTGGCGGTGGATCGGTAGATCTCGCCGGGACGCGCGGGACGGCCGAGACTGATCACGGTCTGGAGGGTTGCCGTGGCGAGGATCCGGACGCCCAGCACGCAGGGCTGGTCGGCGACGCACGACCCCAGAGACTCGATCCCGGAAATCCCAATCGGGCCTGAATTCCCCTGCCACGGCAGATCCGCGCTGCCCCCGGTCGGGGTGGCCGCAGGGCTCGGCGTGCTGCTGGAGGTCAGTGGGGCATCCGGGACCGAGGCGGGGACGGTGGTGAAGGTTCCGACGCGGCTGGGCGACGCCGGTTCGGTGACGATGCGGATCGGCAGCCCCGCCGAACGCAGTTCGGAGCTGTAGACGCGAGGGTCCGCGTGCGGGTCCTTGACCACGACCATGAAGAAGTCACCCTCGCGCCTGATGTCGAGGGCCGCCTGCGCGGGCGCGGTCAGCGCCCAGGCCAGGACCACCGCGAAACTGGCGGGCAGCAGCGCCCACATCCGCCGCTTGCGAATCCGGGTGGCGGGCACGACGGCCGGAAGCCGGGTAGGGGGCACGGCGGCCGAAATCGGGGCGGCGGCTGGAAGCCGGGTGATCTCGTCGAGGAGCTCGCGGCTCCCGGGGGTCAGGCCAGGGCCCGGATCGCGGGCGAGACCGGCGACGAGGTGGTCTATTCTGCGTGTCATGACTGGCCCTCCGCGAGCTTGACGGCGCGGGAGCCGTACCCGGACAGATCGGGGACGAGGTGGCGCATCATGGCTGGCCCTCCGCGAGCTTCATGGCGCGGGAGCCGTACCTGGACAGATCGAGGCCGGCGGAGTCGAGTTCTCTGGCCAGGCGTTTTCTGGCGCGGTGCAGGCGGATTCGGGCCGCGCCCTGGGAGCAGCCGAGCACGGTCGCGATCTCGGGGGCGGTCAGGCCCTCCCAGCTGACCAGTGACAGCAGTTCGCGGTCGTCGGGGCTCAGCCGGCCGAACGCGGCGCGCACGGCGTCCTGGTCGGCGGCGGGGGCGCCCTCGTCCCAGACCGTCAGCTCCTCGCGGAGCCGGAGCGCGAGGGCCGACCGGCGGGATTCGCCCCGGCGCTGGTTGGCCAGGACGCGGCGGGCGACGCCGTACAGCCAGAGGCGGGCCTGCGGCCCGGCCGGGAGCTCGCCGATCCGCCGCCATGCGGTGGTGAAGGTCTCCGCGATCGCGTCGGCAGCGTCGTCCGGCGAGTCCGTGCGGCGGCGGACGTAGGCCAGTAAATCCGGATAATGCGCGAGGTAGAGCTCCTCGAACCGCTGCCTGAGGCCCACATCGCACCCTTCCGGAGGTGACACTTCATTCCTACACATGTCCGGAAGAGCACGAGTGTTTCAGCCCTTATGCGATTACCTGCCGGACGCCTCGGCGTTCCAGCGAACGGCTGATGATCAATCGCTGGATCTCGCTGGTCCCCTCCCAGATCCGGTCCACCCGGAGCTCGCGCAGGAACCGCTCCGCCACGTTGGTACGGATATATCCTCGCCCCCCGAAGGTCTGCACCGCCCGGTCGGCGCACCGGTAGGCGGCCTCGCTGGCGAAAAGCTTGGCCACGGACGCCTTGGCGTGCACGATCTTCCGGTCCGCGCCGGAGTCGGCCAGGGCGGCCACCTCGTGCACGAGCAGCCGCGCGGCGGTGGCGTCGGCGGCCGAGTCGGCCAGCGGGAAGGCGACCCCCTGGTGGTCGATCAGCCGGGCTCCCCCTTGCTCACGAGTCCCGGCCCAGGCGACCGCCTCCTCCAGCAGCCGTCCCATCGCGGCGACACAGTGCACGGCGATACCCAGACGTTCCTCCACGAACCAGCTCTGCTGCAGCGCGTCCGCCTGCCCGAGACCGCCGAGCACCGCGTCCCCCGGCACCCGCACATCGGTCAGCCGCACAGTCGGATGCCCATGCGGGAAGGTATGGGTGAACAACGGCTCATCCACGAACTCCACGCCCTCGGTATCGGCATCGACGATGAACAGCGTCGGCCCATGCCCCTCGACCATCGCCACCACGATGTGCGCCGCAGCCACATCCCCGCTGGTCACAAACCATTTCTCGCCGTTCAGGACCCATTCGTCCCCGTCTTGTACGGCAGTTGTGGCGATACCGGAGGGGTCGGAACCCGCGTGCTCCTCAGTTACGGCGTAGGAGATCCAGGCGTCACCCTTCAGCGCGGGACGCAGGTAACGATCGATCTGCTCGGGGGTTCCGGCCGCCAGGACGTTGTACGCATCCGGGATCCACCACCACAGACCATTGGTGTTCCGCCCAAGCTGCTCGTGAACCAGCACATAGTCGACGGCGGACCACCCTTGGCCGCCATGCTCGGGCGCGTGCCGCCCCCCGTTGAGCCGAGCCGCCACCGCCGCCTTCATGATCTCTTGAACGTCATGCTCGGGCAGCCGTCCACCGGCCCGCTCGGCGGCTTCCTCACGCGGAATGAGGACGTCGTCCACGAACGCCTTGGCCCGCTCCCGCAACTCAACCTGCTCCGCCGTCAGCTGAACCAGCGACATACCGGACTCCTTAACTGATTGGTCATCCAGTCAAATAGCGAAGCCAAGGCGCTGTCAAGCGTGTTTAGGGCCTGAAAATGAAAGACACGCTCAGGAGCGTGCACAAGGCGAGTCCGGTCATCGCCGGACGGGCCGGAACTCCCGGTCAGGACAAGGCAGTCAGCGACTGTCGCGACACGGACCTCGGATTCTCGGCGCCCAGGGGCCGTGCGGCGCCCGCCGGTCCTGGGACCGGCGGGCGCCGCGGCGGTGCCGAGATGGGCCGCGCCAGGGGATCAGGATTCGAACGGATCGTTCTGGATGGCCTCGGCGGTGAAGAAGTACGGGGCTCCGTAGCAGTCCTCAGGGTCTGCGGCCAGCATCCCCGGCCTGGTCCGCTTCGTGCGGACGCCCTTGCGGCTCAGCCAGCTCTCCGCCGAGTCCAGATCCGCGACACGGAAGGTGATGCCGTAGATCATGTTGCCCCACCGGGCGACGTGCCGGCCGAGGTCCGAGTCCTGTTCCAGCGGCTCGGCGATCTGCAGCAGGCAGTCGCCGAGTTGCACGATCTCGTACCGGGAGCGGGCCTCGTCGTCGATGCCCTTGGCCACGGGAACCGCCTGGAGCTTGTTCACGTAGGTGTCCACCGCCGCGTCCAGGTCTCTGACGCCCAGGGTGATATAGGCCAGTCGCCTGATGGTCAGCGGGTGCCCGTGCTCCCACATCTTCAGCTGCGAGGACCAGGTGTTCAGCTGCCGGGGATCGTCGGGCATGTCGACCGCGCACAGCTCCGCCATCAGGCCGAACATGTCTCGAGGGCTGGGGTAGAAATACATGGTCGACGGGTCCATCTCCTGGATCTTGCCGCCGCCGGGGGCCCCGATGTACACGTCCTGCTGGATCAGCCGGTTGCCCAGCCCGATCAGGTCGTCGACCTTGTAGCCGACCGAGTGCAGATGCTGGCCGTACTTGCTGTAGAACTTGCCGACCGGCTTAGCCGGGTCGACCGGGACGTTCGGGGCCATCGTCTCGATACACAGGTCACTGATCATGATCAGACCGGCCCACCGGTCCTCCACCTCGAGCCAGTTGGGCTCGTCCACTCCCATGAACAGCAAGCCGCCGAACACCTCCTCGTAGAACTTGTTCAACGCCGGCACATCGTCGGTCATGTGAACCGAGTGGATCATCAGGCCGATGCCGAAGTCACCGGTCTTCCTGACTTCCTTCTGCACGGTTTTCTCCTTACTGGATTCTTCCTCTGACGGACGGCTCGGGTTGAGGAGCCCGGGTGGAGTGGGCGCGGTCTCAGCGGGTCGCGGCATCCGCCGCGTTCCGGTGCTCGACAGCTTGGTCTTCGGCGACGTCCCGGTCCTCCTTCTCCGTGCCGTGACCTAGGTAGGAGTCGAGCAGGACCTCGCGATCGCCCAGTTCCGACGCGGCCCCCTGCAGCACCACTTGGCCAGAGAGCAGGACATACGCCCGATCGCACAGTCCCAGCGCGAGCGAGGCGTTCTGCTCCACCAGCAGGATCGAGATCCGCTGCTTGACCTCGGCCAGCGCCTGATAGACCGTCTTCACGACGATCGGCGCCAGCCCCAGCGAGGGCTCGTCGAGTATCAGCAGCCTGGGCGAGGCCAGCAACGCCCGCCCGATGGCGACCATCTGCTGCTCGCCGCCCGACAGCGCCCAGCCATGCCGCTTGCGCAGAAGCGCGAGTGCGGGAAAGAGCTCGTAGACGTCGTCCAGCGAGAACTGCCGGGGACGACCCGCCTGGGCCGTGCCGCCGACCAGGAGGTTGTCGTTCACGGTCAGGGTGGTGAAGATGCGCCGACCCTCCGGCACGTGCACGAGCCCTCGGCGGGCCAGTTCCTCCGGTGCCAGCCCGGTCACGTCGGCGCCGTCGAACCGCAGCGTGCCCCCGCCCTGAATGAGCCGGGAGAGGGCCCGCAAGGTGGAGGTCTTCCCCGCGCCGTTGGCGCCCAGCAGCGCCACCGCCTCTCCGGCTCCCACCGCGAGGTCAATGCCGTCCACCGCCTGGGTCAGACCGTAGGAGACCCGGAGATCCTTCGCCTCAAGCATCGATGACCACCGATCCGAGATAGGCGTCCATGACGCGTGGATCGGCCCAGACCTCCGCGGGTTCCCCGGCCGCGATCTGCTTGCCGAGTTCGAGGACGATCATGCGATGACAGAGCTCCTCAAGAAAGTCGATCTTGTGCTCGACCAGGAGCAGGGCGGGACCGTCGGCGTCCCGCCAGCTCTTCAGCAGCCGGACCAGCGTCTGGGTCTCGACCTGGTTGAGACCGGCCGCCGGCTCGTCCAGCAGCAGCGTCCTGGGGCGGCCGAGGTACACCCTGGCCAGTTCGAGCCGCCGGCGCTCGCCGTAGGAGAGTGCTCCCGCGAGCGCGTCGGACTTGTCGGCCAGCCCGGCGAACTCCAGCGCCTCCTGCGCGCGCTCCCACCGGCCGCGCTCCGCCCGCATCATCGCGCGGCGGCGCAGCCAAGCCGCCGCGAGCGTGCGCAGGTTCCACTCCTGCAGCCCGATCAGGGCGTTCTCCAGACAGGTCAGCGCGTCGTGAACCTGCGGTGTCTGGAACGTGCGCAGCACGCCCAGCCGCGACACCGCGCCGGGTCGGCCCAGCGGCACCGGCTTGCCGTCCACCTCCAGGGAGCCCTCGGCCGGGACCAGGCCGGTAAGCGCGTTGATGAGGGTGGACTTCCCCGACCCGTTCGGCCCGATCAAGCCAACGATCTCGTGGTCGTGCACGATGAGCGAGACCTGGTCGACGGCCACCACGCCGCCGAAGCGCACCCTGATGTCACTGGCTGCCAGCATGGCGCAGCCTCCTCTCGACGGTCTGCCTGAGCCCGGCGATCCCGGACGGGAAGGCGACGACGATCACCAGGACCGCGACGCCGTAGACGAAGTCCGCGTAGTCCTGCACCTCCCGGAGCAGCTCCGGCAGGTAGACCAGCACGACCGCGCCGATCACCGGGCCGTACATCGAGTTCATGCCGCCCAGCAGCAGCATCAGCAGCACCAGGAGGGATACGTCGATGTTGAAGGCTTCGAGGCTGAAGTAACCCGTGCTGTGCGCGTACAGCGAGCCGGCCGCCCCCTGCATGCCGGATCCGACGCCGAAGGCGACGAGTTGCAGGTGCTTGGGCCGCAGGCCGGCGACCGCCGCCACCGGTCCCTTGTCGCGCGCCATCGTCAGGTCGCGGGCCGCGGGCGATCGCAGGAACAGCGCGGTGGCCAGCAGGAACAGCACCAGCACCCCGAGCACGAGGTAGTAGATCGAGTCGTGGGAGTCCAGCGTGAAGCCGAAGACCGACGGTACGGCTATCTCCGACAGGCCTTCGTACCCGCCGGTGAAGGCGGTCCACTCACGGAACACGATGAGCAGCAGCCCGCCGACCGCCATCGTGACGATGGCGAAGAAGATGAGCGAGGATCGCGCGAACAGCAGTTGCATGAGGCAGCCCAGGGCGGCGGTCGCGAGGGTGGCCACGATCAGCCCGGCCCAGAACCCGCCCAGCTGGTTGGCCGCCCAGACCGAGATGTAGGCGCCGGCGGCGTAGACGGCGAACACCCCGAAGGTGAACCGGCCGCCCAGGGTGAAGCACCAGTAGAAGCCGAGGACCAGCATCGCGTGGATCAGGGCGGAGTTCAGCAGGTCGATCGCGTAGGTGTCGCCGCCGAACAGGAAGGGGACGAGGATCGCGATCACCGTCACGATCGCCAGGAAACGCAGCGGATGCGTGGAGTAGATGGGAGGCGGCGGCACGACGCGTGCGGTGGCGTCCTTGGCGAAGACCCGCCCCTCGGGAAGAAGCTTAGAAACGGACACCGCTCACCATCCGGACAAGGCCTTGCGGGCGTACCGCCAGCACGACGACGAGGATCAGGTAGGGGTAGGCGTCGATGAACCCCGGGGACAGGTAGGCCCCGAGGAGAGCCTGGGCGATGGCCACGAACAGCGCCGCGAAGGCCACTCCACCGAGGCGTTCGCCGCCGAGGATGACCGCGGCGAAGGCGCTGAGCAGCAGCCCGAACCCGAGGTTGGGCGTGATTGAGATAACGGGCGCGATCAGCACTCCGGCCAGCCCGGCGAGCGCGGCGGACAGCCCGAAGACCACCGGCGACAGCCGCTTGACCCGGATGCCCTGCAGCAGGGCGGCCTCCCGGTCCGCGGCGAGGGCGCGAACCTGGCGTCCTACGGCCGAGCGCTGGAACGCGAGGAAGAGCAGCCCTCCCACCACCACCGTGACGCCGATGGTGATGAGCGACTGGTACGGCACCGCGGCTCCGGCCAGGTCGAACGTCCCCTCACCGGCGGGTGAGGGCAGGTACTTCGGATCCGTGCCCTGCCAGAGCACGATCACCGCTCGGATGGCCAGCCCCAGGGCGAAGGTCGAGATGACGATCGTCAGGGGCGACCGCGTTCTCAGTGGTGCGTAGCCCACCCGTTCCAGCAGCACCCCGACGGCGAAGAGCGCCACGAACATCACGATGTACATCGACAGCTGGCCGTTGCCCAAGGTGACGATCCAGAAGGAGCCTATGTAGGCCCCCAGCGTCAAAAGATCACCCTGGGCGAAGTTGATCACTCCGGTGGCGTTCTGGAGCAGGACGATCCCCAGAGCGATCAAAGCGTAGATCGCTCCTGACGCTACTCCGCTGGCCAGGATCGAGACGAACCGGTCCACGTTGTGCACCCCACTCATAGGTCTGGCGTGGCGCCTTCAGTGCGGTTACGCTAACGTTAATAGTTCGATAGGTCAATAACTTTCATCAATGCGTCTCAAGCCGCCGCTCAGCCGTGCGATCGGGAAAATTCGCACCTGAGACGCCCCTCTCGCGCCCAGGCCCGCAGGCCCGAGCACCCCTCCCCCTGACCAACATCACGCCAATATTTCTATAGTTATCAATGTATTGACCTGATCTGATGGGCGGGCTAGGTTCCCCCATCAACCGCTACCGCACCGCCCAGGTCGTTCCTGGACCCGTACCGAGGGAGTCACCGGATGCAGAAGCCCACCGGTTACCTGGCCGCCGGCCTGACGATCAGCGCCGTTCTCACCGCCTGCGGAACAACGAACGAAGGCGCCGTATCCGACAGCGGGCCGATCAGGATCGCCTTCATGGACATCCTTTCGGGCCCGCAGGCCGTCACGGGCGGCGACAACAGCCTGAAACTCGCGATCGAGGAGATCAACGCGGCGGGGGGCGTCAAGGGCCGGAAGCTGGAGTACAAGAAGTTCGACACCGACATCACACCGGAGGCCGCAGCGCGCGCCACCAACCTCGCGCTGGACTACAAGCCCTCGGTCATCATCGGCTATGGCGTGTCCTCCGGGCTGCGAGCCTCGGTCGCGGCCGTCAACAAGGCCGGCGTGCCGGTCATCCACGGCACCCTCGCGAAGCTCACCAGCCCCGATTCGCTGAAGACCAAGCTGACGTTCCGAATCGGCCCGACCACCACCCAGTACGCGCTGGCGGCCAACTCCTACCTCTTCAACGACCTCGGCGTGAAGAAGCTGACCATCGTGCACACCCAGGACGCCGCGCCGACCGAGGGGGCGGCGGCCATCATCGCCGACGCCAAGAGGGTCGGCGTGGCCACGGTGGAGCGGGCGGTCCCGCCGACCACGACCGACCTGACCGAGCCGGTCCTGGCCGCCAAGGGCAGCGACGCCATCTGGGAGTGGGGATACGCGACCACGGACGCGCTGATGGTCAAGCAGGCGGCGCAGAACAACGTCGGCGTGCCTATCATGACCTTCTCGGTCGGCACGGCCGCGCTGAGAGGCCTCATCCCCAAGGACCTGCTCACCGACAAGATCACCTCGGTGTCGTCGTGCGCGCCGTACGCCCTGGACGGCGAACGGCCCAAGCAGTACATGGCGGCCTACCAGAAGGCGTTCGGCGAGAGCCCCACCGACGCCAACTCCCCCCGCTACTACGACGCGGTCTACCTGCTGAAGGCGGCGATCGAGAAGGCCGGCTCCGCCGACCCGCAGAAGGTCGCGGGCGCGATCGAGCAGACGACGCTCCAGGGGGCCTGCGGCGAGATCAAGGCCGACGAGCACCACAACCTCATCCACGACATCCCGATCATCAAGTGGACGGGCGGCAGCCCGCAGTTGGTGAAGCTCGTGGAAGACATCAAATCCGACTTCTGAGCCCGCCCCATCCGGCCCCTCTCACCTCCCGCGAGAGGGGCTTCGGTATGCGTGCTCCGGAATGTCCGGCGCGGCGTGTCCGCTTCCGGGCGCCTCAGCCGTCGTAGCTGTAGAAGCCCCTACCGGTCTTGCGCCCCAGCCAGCCGAGCCGGACGTACTGCTTCAGCAGCGTCGGCGGATGGTACCTGGGCTCCTTGTACTCCTCGTACATCGAGGCCGCCATGTCATGCACGATGTCCAGGCCGATCAGGTCGCTGAGGGCGAAGGGGCCCATCGGATGGTTGAACCCCAGCTTGATGACGGAGTCGATGGACTCCATGCCGGCCACGCCGCGCTCGTAGGCCCGGATCGCGTCGAGGAGGTAGGGCACGATCAGCAGGTTGCCGACGAAACCGGGGACGTCGTTGACGATGACCGGTTCCTTGCCCAGGTCGACGGCGAACCGGCGCAGCGTCTCCACGCTCTCGTCCAGCGTCACCGGCGTCCGGATCACCTCCACCAGCTTCATGGCCGGCACGGGGTTGAAGAAGTGCAGCCCCACCACCCGCTCGGGACGGCTGGTCGCCCCGGCGAGGATCACCAGCGGGATCGTGGACGTGTTGGAGGCGATCAGCGTCTCCTGCGGCACCAGTTCGTCGATCTGGCCGAGCAGGTTCCGCTTCAGCTCCACGTCCTCGAACACCGCGTCCACCACGAGGTCCACCCGCGCGGCCGCCTCCAGGCCCGTGGTGACCGTGATCCGGCCGAGCGCCTCGGCCGCCTGCGCCTCGGTCAGTTTTCCCCTGGCCGCCGTCCGCGCGAATCCGGCCTCCAGACGGCGCCGGGCGCCCTCCACCGCCGCCTCGTCCCGCTCGACGCCGATCACTTCCAGTCCGTTCTGGGCGGCGACCTGCATGATGCCGGCCCCCATCGTGCCCACGCCGATCACACCGACGCTCTTGATCTGCACGCTGCTACTCCTGTCTTCAGTGCCGGATTCGGTGGCTCTGCTCACCCCACGCGCCCGCCGTCAGGACCGGCGGCGGTCGATCTCCTCGGAAAGTCGCGGCAGCACCACGTGCAGGTCCCCGACGACGCCGAAGTCGGCCAGCTCGAAGATCGGCGCTTCGGGGTCCTTGTTGACCACGACCACCGTCTTGGAGGTCTGCATGCCCGCCCGGTGCTGGATCGCGCCGGAGATCCCGGCCGCGACGTAGAGCTGGGGCGACACGGTCTTGCCGGTCTGGCCCACCTGGTGACTGTGCGAATACCACCCGGCGTCCACCGCGGCCCGCGAGGCGCCGACGGCGCCGCCGAGCTGGTCCGCCAACCGCTCGATGAGCCCGAACGCCTCCGCGCCGCCGAGCCCTCGGCCTCCGGACACCACGACCGAGGCGTCGGTCAGCTCGGGGCGGTCGGAGGACTCCCTGACGGCGCGGGAGGTGATCCGCGCGGCCCGGGCCAGGTCGGACAGGGTGACCTTGACCTGCTCGACCTCAGGGGTCCGCGGCGCCTCCTCGGGGGCCACCGCGTTGGGCTTGACCACGATGACCGGCGCGCCCACCGTCACCTGCGACTTCACGATGAAGGAGGCCGCGAAGACCGACTGCGTGGCGACCGGCCGCCCGTTGTCGTCCGTGGTGACGTCGACGGCGTCGGTGATGATGCCGGAGCCGAGCCGGATCGCCAGGCGGGCCGCGATCTCCTTGCCCTCGGGACCGGCGCCGGCCAGCACGCCGGCCAGATCGCCGGTCGCCTGGAGCCGGCCGGCGATCTCGGCGAGCACGTCCACCTTCGGCAGGACCAAATACTCCCGCACGGCCGGGTCGTCCACGACGTACACGGTCGCCGCGCCGAACCGGCCCAGGTGCTCGACGGCCGTGCCGCCCACGGCGCCGAAGATCACCGCTGCGGGCCGGCCGAATCGCCGGGCCAGGGTGAGCAGTTCCAGCGCCGGCTTACGGATCGGGCCGTCGGCCGCGTCGACGAGAACGAGAACGTGGGACATGGTGCCTCCTCAGATGAATTTCCGCGTCGCGAGGAAGTCGGCCAGCGCCGCTCCCCCGTCGCCGTCGTCGGTGACGCGCGGGCCGGCCTGCCTCGGCGGCCGGGCGGTGATCGAGCGGATCGCCGAGCGGGCACCGGTGAGACCGGCCTCCTCGGCGGCCAGGCCCAGATCGGCCAGGGTCCAGGTCTCCACGGGCTTCTTCTTCGCCGCCATGATCCCTTTGAAGGAGGGATACCTCGCCTCGCCGCTGCGGTCGGTGACGCTCACGACGGCGGGCAGCGACGACACCACCGTCTCCACGGCGGCGTCGGTCTCCCGCTCGATCCGCGCCCCCTCATCGGTGAGGGTCAGCGCCCGGGCGTAGGTGAGCTGCGGAACGCCGAGGTGCTCGGCCAGCATGGACGGAAGCACGCCCATCCCGGCGTCAGTCGAGGCCATGCCGCAGATCACCAGGTCGTAGCCGAGCCTCCGCACGGCCTCGGCCAGCACCCGCGACGTGGCGATCGCGTCGGACCCGTGCAGCGCGCCGTCCAGGATGTGCAGCGCCTTGTGCCCGCCCATGGCCAGTGCCTTGCGCAGCGCGCCCACCGCTCCGGACGGTCCCATGGTGAGGTAGGCGATCTCGGCGTCACCGGTGGAGTCGGCGATCCGCAGCGCCTGCTCGGTGGCGCATTCGTCCAGTTCGGAGAGCTGGCCGTCCACTGCGTCCCGGTCCACCGTGCCGTCCTCGGCGAACCGTATGCTCCCGGCGAGGTCAGGGGTGTACTTCACGAGCACGACTACTCTCAGCACGATCGACTCCTTCGTGTTGACGCTGGCCCCTCGGTCGAGAAGCGCGCGACGCCCGGGATGCGCGGGCGCCATAAAGATCATGTAGATGTTCACAAATCTATCGAAGCGTATGGGCTGGGTCAAACATCCCATCCCTCTTGGGAACGCCACTGGGCATCGCTAAGATTGTTAGACATATAGTAAACTATCGAATCAATCTCTGACGGATGCCTGGAGGGCACGACCATGACCGTCCCGAATCCGCGCGCGGAGAGCGACTCCGACGTCGCGTCGCTGTACATCGATGGCGCATGGCGGCCTTCCGCATCCGGCCGAAGGCTCGCCGTGCACGATCCGGCGAGCGGGGCGCTGATCGGCTGGGCCGGGGCGGGCGGCGCCGAGGACGCCACCGCGGCGGTCGCCGCCGCGGCGACCGCCTTCCCCGGCTGGGCCGCGCGGACGGCGTACGAACGCTCCGCCTACCTTTACGAGGCCTACCGGCTGATGCTGGAGCGCTCGGAGGACCTGGCGAAGTTGATGACGACCGAGCAGGGCAAGCCGTTGCGCGCGGCGCGCGCGGAGGTGCGGTACGCCGCCGACTTCCTCATCTGGTTCGCCGAGGAGGCCAAGCGGATGTACGGCCAGACCATCCCGTCCGCCCGGGCCGACCAGCGGTTCCTGGTGATGCACCAGCCGATCGGGGTGGTCGGCGCGATCACCCCGTGGAACTACCCGATCTCCATGATCACCCGTAAGCTCGCGCCCGCGCTGGCCGCGGGATGCACGGTCGTGCTGAAACCCGCCGAGCAGACTCCGCTGTGCGCGATCGAGGTGTTCCGGATCCTCGACGAGGTGGGCCTGCCTCCGGGCGTCGCCAACCTGATCACCTGCGAGGATCCCGTCCCGGTCGGCGAGGTTCTGCTGACCGACCCGGCGGTGGGAAAGCTCACCTTCACCGGCTCAACCGAGGTGGGCAAGCTGCTCGCCCGTGGCGCGGCCGACCAGATGAAGCGGGTCTCGCTGGAATTGGGCGGCCACGCGCCGTTCATCGTCTTCGAGGACGCCGACCCCGCCCACGCCGCCAAGGGCGCGTCCCTGGTCAAGTTCCTCAACACCGGGCAGGCCTGCATCTGCCCCAACCGCCTGTTCGTGCACCGCTCGATCAAGGACCGGTTCGTCGAGACGCTACGGGACCGGGTCGCCGCCATGCGGGCGGGCTCGGGTTTCACCGAAGGGGTGAGCGTGGGACCGCTGATCGACGAGGCCGCCTACGAGCGGATGACCCGGCAGGTCGGCGACGCCGTGGCCAAGGGGGCCCTGCTGGTGGCCGGCGGGCGGCGCCTCACCGGAGCGGACGTCGACGGCGGCTACTTTTACGCGCCCACCGTCCTGACCGAGGTCACCCCGGAGATGGACATCTACCGGGAGGAGACCTTCGGCCCGATCGCCCCGATCATCGTCTTCGACGACGAGGACGAGGTGATCGCGATGGCCAACGACACCCGCTACGGGCTCGCGTCGTACGTCTACACCCGCGACCTCAGCCGGGCGCTGCGGGTTTCCGAGGCTCTGCGATTCGGGATGATCGGCATCAACGACATCAACCCGACATCGGCCGCCGCGCCGTTCGGCGGCGTGAAGGAGAGCGGTCTCGGCCGTGAAGGCGCGCACGAAGGGCTGCTCGAATACCTGGAGACCAAGCTGGTGGGCATCAGCATCTGACGCCAGGAACCGTGTCCCCCCGTTCGCCGAACGGGGGGTGACACGTCAGCCGGCCAGGAACTTCAACGCCGCCTCCATGCCGCGCGGGTCGGTGAGGGTGGAGAAGTGGTCGGCCCCCGGCAACACCCGCACCTGGGCGCGCGGCATCGTGGCCGCCAGCTGCTCCGGCGCGCCCGCGGGATCCCGGTCGCCGATGAGGAACAGCACCGGGCGGTCCACCGCGCGGAGTTGCGCCTCTGTGAGCGGGCCGACCCTGCGCCGCAGGAAGGCCGCCAGCGCCGGGGGGTCGTTGCCGTCGGACCGCGCCATCCGGTGGAAGAGACGCGCGCCGACGTCGGCCGGGTCCGCCGCCCCCTCCACGGCCGCCACCAGTGCGGAGGCGTCCTGCTCCCGGGTCACCCCGTCGCCCACGCCCATCAGCACCAGGCGTCCGAACCGGCCGGGGGTCCGGGTGGCGAGATGCAGCAGGATCACGGCTCCGGCGGAGAAGCCCATGGCATCGGCGACCGGGTGATCCGCGATGGCGGCGCTCACCCGGCCCTCCACGTCACGGTAGTCGGCCGGATCGGACGAGCGGCCGGCGCGGCCATGGCCGGGCAGATCCACCCCGACGATCTCCCGTCCCTCGTCCGCCAGCAGATCGGCCCAGCCGGTCCGCCGCCATCCGTGCTCGAACGACGAGGCGAACCCGTGCACCAGCAGTATCGGTGGTCTGGACATTCAGCCCTCCCTTAGCCTATATTTCAGTAGATTTATGTATATCGAACAAACTAGTACCGGATGGTGCAAGTGACCGGAAGGATCGAAGAGCAGAACGCGGCGGCGGACCCGGCGTCGATGTTCGAACTGACCGCGTGCTGGGACGCCGACCTGCGCGCGACCGATCCCCTGCGCTTTCCTGGGTATGCCGACATGTTGCGGGACACGCCGGGTGAGTCCGTGCGCGCCGGGCTCGCGAGAATGGGCGGGCGACGGGTCGCCCTGATCGAGAGCCGGTACGAGAACTTCGGCGGCACGATGGGCGCCGCCGCCGGCGAGAAGATAGCGCGCGCCTTCCGGCACGCCACGGACCTCCGTCTCCCCGTGGTGGCGCTGATCGCCACCGGCGGAGCCCGGCTGCAGGAAGGCATGATCTCGCTTATCCAGATGGGCCGCACCACCTCGGCACGCAGTGCGCACGCCGCCGCCGGGCTGCTGACGGCGGCGGTGTACCACTCCCCCACGACCGGTGGCGTCTACGCCTCCTGGGGCTCGCTCGCCGACCTCCGCGCGGCGTCCGCGGGTGCCGTGCTGGGTTTCGGCGGGCCGCGCGTAGTGCAGCAGGTCACCGGCCAGATGCCGCCCCCCACCTCGCACACCGCCGAGTCCGCTTACGCCGCCGGGCTGGTGGACGCGGTGGTGGTCCCGGACGACGAGTTCGCCTGGCTGGAGGCGGTGCTCGGGGTACGGGACCGGCGGCTCGCATTAGACCGGTGGCGCCCGGCGCTGGTCGCGCCGGACGGGTTGATCGGGACCGTCGGTGCGGTCGGCGGCGCCCCGGCCGGCGGCTGGGGGACCATCCTCGCGGCCCGCCGCCGGCACCGCCCTTCCGGGCTGGAGTGGGCGGCGGCGCTCTGCTCCTCCTGGGTCGACCTGCACGGCACCGACCCGGCGATCCGGGCCGGGCTCGCCACCATCGACGGCCGCCGCGCGATCGTGGTGGCGATGGACCGGCACGCATGGGCCGACGGCGCGGCGCGGCCGGGTCCGGCCGGCTTCCGGCTCGCGCAGCGTGCCATCGCGCTCGCCGATCAGCTCCGCCTGCCGATACTCACGCTCATCGACACGCCGGGCGCGGAGCCCGGGCCGCGCTCGGAGGCCGACGGCATCGCGGCCGAGATCGCCCGCACCCTCCAGAGCATGACCCGGACCCATAGCGTCTCCGTCTCCGTCTGCGTCGGCGAGGGGGGCAGCGGAGGCGCTCTCGCCCTCGCCTACACCGACCGCGCGTTCATGCTGGACGACGCGGTGTTCTCGGTGATCGGGCCGGAGGCGGCGGCCGTGATCCTGCTGCGGGACCCGAGCCGCGCCCCCGACATGGCGGAGGCGATGCGGATCACCGGGCCGGACCTGCGGCGTCTTGGAGTCATCGACGACCTGCTGCCCGGGTCCGGGGCGGACGCGGTCCGCGCCGTGCGCGACGCGGTGCTGACGGCGTTCGACTCCGCCGTCCCCGGCGACCGGGACCTGCGCAGCGACCGCGCCACCCACACCTGGCTGCGGACGGCCGGCTGACCGGCGGCCCGCAGTCCCGCACCGATTCGAAGGAGATACTCGATGAGCCGTAAGGCACTGCTTCTCGTCCATACCAACGCCGCGAGTCCCGAGCAGGAGGCGGAGTTCAACACCTGGTACGAACGGGTCCACATCCCGCAACTGCTGGAGCGCATCCCCGGCATCGTACGGGCCACCCGGTACGTGGCCTCCCCCGACCGGCCGCCCCTGCCCGAGCGGTATCTGGCCCTCTACGAGATCGAGGCCGACGACCCCGCCGGGGTGGTGAAGGCCATCAACACGGCCGCGGCCGCCGGCGGCATCGACTTCACCCCCGCGCTGGACACCAGCAGCCCGCCGGTGATGGCTCTGTACGAAGCGCTCCCCGCCGACTGAATCCGCCAATCCACAACACACTGACGAGGCGTCTTGGACACATCGGCTCCGGCGCTACAGTGAGATGATCGAATCACTCCCCAAGGCGCCGGAGCCAGCCGAGACGCCTCTCGCGGGCATCAACGGAGGAGACGGAGATGAGCTCGGACGATGCCGTCCTCCTGGAGGACCCGGCCCCCGGCGTACGCCTGATCACCTTGAACCGGCCTCAGGTGCGCAACGCCATGACCGCGGAGGTGACGGCCGCGTGGACGGCCGCGATCGCGAAGGTCGCCGACGACGGCGACGTGCGCGCGCTCGTCGTCACCGGGGCCGGCAGTTCGTTCTGCTCCGGAGCCGACCTCTCCTGGCTGGACCAGGGGGCGTCCCAGGACACCACGCCCGCCCGCATGCGGGATCGCATGCTGCCCTTCTACCGCACCTGGCTCTCCCCGAGGGAACTGCCGTTCCCGGTGATCGCCGCGATCAACGGGCCCGCCGTCGGCGCCGGGCTGTGTGCCGCGCTCGCCTGCGACCTGCGGTACGCGAGCACCTCGGCCCGGTTCAGCGCGCCCTTCATCTATCTGGGAACCCACGGCGGGATGGCGGCCACCTGGCTGCTCCCGGAGGCGATCGGCGTGACCCGCGCCCGTGAAATGCTCTACACCGGCCGCGAACTGCTGCCGGAAGAGGCCCTGGCGTGGGGATTGGTGTCGGGAGTGGCCGACCACGTCCTGGAACACTCGCTCAAGGTGGCGCAGCAGATCGCAACGGCGGCGCCGATCGCCACCCGCTTCACCAAGGCCGGGCTGGAGCAGTCCGCCAACGGCCTGGCCGCGTCCCTCCAATGGGAGGCTCTGGCCCAGCCGGTGACCCTGGCGACCTCCGACGTCCACGAAGGCATCCAGGCCAAACGCGAGCGGCGGCCCCCCATCTTCACCGGAAACTGAACCGCCCGCGCGACCTGGGAGCGCCACGCCGTGCCAACCCCCGGCCGTACTCACATCGTCATGCTCGTACCGCCGCGCGGGCGGCCTGGGGGAAATGCACGGATCATGCCCTCCTGAGCGAATGACGCGAGCAGGACACCCGACGCCGTGAACACGGCACCGGTGCCGTAGCACCGCCCGTTGCCGGCGTACGTGCTCTTCTGCGTGATGAGCATCCACTCGGAGGCGTCGCACTCCTCGTGGAACGTGATCGTGTGGGTGAGGACTCCGGTCGACACCGCCTGGTGTGCCATGTCCTGACCGAGCGGGTGCGGGCGCATCGCCGTCCCGATCAGCAGGCCGTCGGTGTACCAGCACAGCAGCGCGCGGTGCAGGTCGGCGGCACCCCGCGGGGCGCAAGGGAAGCGGGCCCAGGCGTGCACCTCGGCGGGCCCGGTGTGCTCGGCGGAGAGGATCGCCCGTCCGCCGACCAGGCGCAGCTCGGAGCCGTGTTCGGCCTCGACGGGCTCCGCGCCCTCGGGGTCCGGGACCGCCGGCATGACCTCGGCGTGCCGGATGAGGTCCGGTTCCTCGGTGTCGAGGAGGACGAGGCCCGTGCAAAGGGTGCGGTCGCCCTGGTGGGCCCGCGTGAGCACGCTCCCCATCGTCCGCCCGTCGTGCACGACCTCCGTGCGGATGGCGAGGTCGCGCGTGACGGACCCCGCGCGAGCGAACAGCGCCTGGATCGACCGTACCGATTTGGTGCCGACGGTCTCCGCGGCGGCCAGGGCGAGCTGACCCAGCAACTGCCCGCCGAAGATCACCGCACGCTGCTCGGACGGCACATTCGTCGCACGGTAGCGCCCGGGACCGGTCTCCTCCAAGGTGAGCGCCGACAGCAGCGGGACGCCGGGTCCGCCGGACGGCACCCGGGAGGCGGTAACGGTCTGGTCGTTCATATCGGCTCCTCACCAGGTGCGCCCGGAGCGGCCACGGCCGAGGACGACCGCTCCCTCTTGACGGCCGCATATACCTTTTATAGTTTTAAAAACATTAAATCGCAAGTTCTGCGAGAGGAACGCCGTGGAAAGCCATCGGTACGTCACGTACGAGACCCTGGACGACGGCGCGATCGCGCGCATCACGCTGAACCGTCCACGGGCACGCAACGCGCAGAACCGGGGTCTTCTGGTCGAACTCAACGACCTGTTCCTCGCCGCCGAGGCGGACGACACGGTACGGGTCGTCATCCTCCGCGGCGCCGGGCCGATCTTCTCCGCAGGACACGACATGGGGTCGGCGGAGCTCCAGGAAGAGTGGAATCCCGGCCCCGCACAACACCCGACCCGGCACGTCAACGGCGGCACGCGACCGGCGGCCGAGGGCCGGACGCTTCAGGAGTGGCACTACTTCTTCCGCAACACCCTGCGCTGGCGGGACCTCCGCAAGATCACGATCGCGGAGGCGCACGGCAAGGTCTATGCCGCCGGGCTCATGCTGGCGTGGGCCTGCGATCTCATCGTCGCCGCCGAGGACACCGAGTTCGCCGACGTCGTCGGCACCCGCCTCGGGATGTGCGGCGTGGAGTACTTCGGGCACCCGTGGGAGTTCGGTCCGCGCAAGGCCAAGGAACTGCTGCTCACCGGCGACTCCATCGACGCCGAAGAGGCGTACCGGCTGGGCATGGTGAGCAAGGTCTTTCCCGCCGCCGACCTCGAGCGACGCACGCTGGAGTTCGCGCGCCGCATCGCACGCGTCGACACCATGGCGGCGCTGATGATCAAGGAGTCGGTGAACCAGACCGTCGACAACATGGGCTTCTACAACGCCCTGAACGCCTGCTTCACCATCCACGAGCTCAACCACTCGCACTGGGCCGAGCGCACCGGGGGCTACCCGGTCGGCACGGCGGAGCTCGGTGTCACTCCGTGGGACCAGGCTCCGCCGGTCCGCCGGGCGCGAATGGGCGAGGCGGGCGCGTCGGCCTGAACCCACGGCGATGGACGTTCGCGGATATTCACATTGAAGAAACGGTGAACGATGCCACGGAGTGCTCAGGTTCCCGCGGTGGGCAGGGCCACGCGTGACGGCGCGCGGCGGCGGGCCGCCGCCTGGATAGCGGTCGCGGGTGTGTTCGTGGTGCTCGCGACGGCGACGGGGGTCGGCTTCTACGCCACCTCCGCGTATGTCGCCGCGCTCACCGGGGAACGCGGGTTCAGCCTTGCGACCGCCTCCTCCGGGCCGACGTTGTCCTTTGTCCTGGCCGGCCTCGGCGGCGTCCTCGCCGCGTGGTTGCTCCCCCGGCTGGGCGTGCGTCCGCTGTTGCTGATCGGGGCGGCCGGTTCGGGGATCGGACTGTTCCTGCTCGGTCTCGCGGAATCGCCGGCGTCGCTGTGGTTGTCGTTCGCGCTCACGGGTGGCGTTGGGGCGCTCATGGCCGTCGTCCCGTGCACGTCGCTGATCACGAGGTGGTTCCATCCGACGCCGGCCAAGGCGCTCACCATCGCCACCACCGGGATGTCCGCCGGTGGCGCGGTCGTGTCGCCGTTCGTGGTGCTGCTCATCGAGCGGTATGGACTGCGGACCGGAACCGGTCTGCTCGCCGTCCTCTCCGTGACGGTCGTCACGCTCGTCGCGGTCATCCTCCGCGAACCGCGCGACGGCGCGGCGGTCCCGCCGGCGGCGACGCAAGCGACCGCGGCGGCGCGACCGGCGACGGCGATGACGGTGTCCATGGCGGCCGAGCTGGCGGCGAGTCCCGCGGGAGATGAGCCGCCACGGCCGGTATGGACCTTCCCGGTCCTCAGCCTGGCCTTTGGGCTGCTCATGTTGTCCCAGGTGGGGGTGGTGACCCACCTGCTTCCGATCGCACGCGACGCGGGTGTCGGGGGCGCCGGGTTCGCCCTGACGGCTCTGGCCGTGTCCAGCGTCTGCGCACGTCTGCTCGGGATCCCGTTGCTGTCCCGTTTCGGCCTGCTGCGGTTCAGTTGTGCCGTGGCGGCGCTGCAGGCGGCGGCGATGGCGCTCATCGCGGTCTCCGGGGACTTGCCGGTCCTCGTGCTCAGCACCGCCCTCCTCGGTGCGACCGTGGGCAATGCCGTGGTGCTCATGCCGCTGCACATCCTCGCCGCGTACGGCCTGGGCCGCTTCGACCGGCTGTTCGCCCGGCTCAACCTCGTGTCCACCATCGGCACGGCGGGCGGCCCGCTCGTACTCGGTCTGCTGCACGGGGCGTTCGCCGGCTACCGGGTCGCGCTCCTGCTTCTGGCGGCGGGCTCCGGCATCGCCTCCGCGCTCCTGTTCGCCTGTCACATCGACACGCGATCGTCCAGCCAGGTGAGCACGTCGTCCAGAGAAGACCGGGCGGCGTCGTCCGGGTAGTGCGGGCACCGCGGTCGCCAGGGCCGGGCGGACGGCGGAGAGGGGGTGAGGTCGCCGCACCCCCTTCTCGATCAACTCGTCCGGGTGTTTCCGGCGATCAGCGTCTTGGCGCCGGGGTACCGGGGGCGGGGTAGTCCGAGGACGTGCTGGGCGATGATGTTGCGGAAGACCTCGGTGGTGCCGCCGTAGATTGCGGTGCCTTGGGCGTACCGGTGGGCGTAGTCGAACGCGCCGCCCTCGAGGCAGCCGTCCGCGCCGTGCGGCAACAGGGCCTGGGGTCCGATCAGGTCGATCAGGGCCGCCGATCCCTCGATCAAGGTCTCCGATACCCGGACCCGGCCCATCGGCCCTGGGGTGGCGAGGGCGGCCTCGACGTCGAGCGCCGCTTCGCCCAGGCGGGCGCGCACGACCGGGTCGTCGATGGGCCGCAGGCCGTCAGGCCGTCGGGTGGTGCGGGCCCAGCGGACCGCAGCCCCCACGTTGCGGCCCTGCAGCCGTGCCCAGCTGGCGCCGATGCCCAGGTCGGACAGGCCGTCGTCATGTCCGGCGCCGAAGTGCTCCTCGTCCAGCGGACCGCGGAGGACTCCCCAGCCGCCGTTGACCGGCCCGAGCCGGTACCGGTCGGAGACGCGTACGTCCCCGTAGTACACGACGTTGGTGCGCTCGCCGCCGACGGTGTGGATAGGGCTGATCTCCACGCCCGGCGCGTCGAGCGGCATCAGGAACATGGTCAGGCCCTTGTGCTTGGGCAGGTCCGGATCGGTGCGGGCGATGAGGAAGGTGTACTGGCAGTTCTGCGCCCCGGTGGTGAAGATCTTCTGGCCGTTGACGATCCACTCGTCGCCGTCGCGCACCGCCCGCGTCTTGGCCGCGGCGATGTCCGAGCCGCCGTCGGGCTCGGTGTAGCCCAGGCAGAAGCGGACATCGCCGCGGGCCACCTTGGACAGCAGTTCGGCGGCCAGGCCGGGCTCGGCGTACTTCTCCACGGCGGACAGCACCAGGCGGGTCGTGCTCAGCGTGATGGTGGGGGCGTCGACGCGCTCCAACTCCAGCTCCAGGATGCGCTGCCGCAGCCGGTCCAGGCCGGCGCCGCCCTTCTCGACCGGCCAGTGCGGAACGATCCAGCCCTTGGCGCCGAGCGCCTCGTGGAGCCTGAGGTTGAAGCTCCCGCCGGTGCGCCGCTCCTCCTCGTGCACCTCTTCCGTGACGTAGGTCGCGATGAACTCGCGCACCTCGGCGACGAACGCGGCAAGGTCGTCATCCAGCTCGACGACGGAGAAATCCATGACACTCCTCGTGGGTTCAGGCGGACGGCGACCAGGACGCGGCGGCGTCCGACGTCGCGAGCACGTCGCCGATCGCCAGCAGCTCGTTGGACGGATCGCCGGCCAGGGCGCTCCAGCCCTTGACGCGCCGGAAGTACAGGGTCACGTCCGACTCGAGGGTGAAGCCGAACCCGCCCTGGACGTGCAGGCCCACCCTCGCCGCCTGGGTGGCGCAGCGGACCGCGTTCGCGTACGACATCGGCAGCAGCTCGGGCCGTGCGCGCGGCTCGTGCTCGGCGAACCAGGCCGCCTTGCGGGTCAGGTTACGCGCGCCGGAGACCTCGATCTCCACGTCGGCGAGCGGATGGGAAACGCCCTGCAGGGACCCGACAGGCACGCCCATCGTGGTGCGGGTCTTGGTGAACTCGGCGCCCAGTCGCTTGACCTCGTCGGCCAGTCCGACCAGGGCCGCGGCGGTGAGCACCTTCCATTCCCCGAGCGCGGTCGCGAAGAGTTCGCGCGCCCGGGCACCGGTGGCCAGCACCTCGCGGTCGCCGGCGGAAGGGTCCCACCAGGCCAGCGGGGCGGTTCCCTGATTGGGGACGAACGGTGGCGGCTCAGCTGAGGTGACCAGCACCAGGTCGTCGCCGTCCAGGGCGACGACCGCCCGGGCGATCGCGCCGGCCGGAACCAGTTGCCGTGCTCCGGAGACGACCGGGTGCAGCGCCAGGACCGTCAACGGGAGACCGTCCACGTTGCCCGCGATCCACTGGGCGGCCGACCCGCCGCCGCAGCGGGCCAGTGTCCGAGCGGCGGTGACGGCCTCGATGAGCGGCACGGGGGCGATGACCCGGCCGTACTCCTCGGCAACCAGCGCGAGTTCCACCATCGTCGCGCCATCCCCGCCCGCGGACTCGGGCAACCCCATCGACACCGCGCCCATCTTCGCCAGCCCCTGCCAGAGCCGTTCGTCGTAACCCAGCGGCTCGGCCGCGCGCACCCTGGTGGTGGGGCACTCGGCGGCGAAGAACTCCGCGAAAAGCCCCCGCACCGCCTCCTGGTCCTCGCTGAGGGAGTAGTCGTTGCGCCGTAGCTCGAACCCCTTCGTCTCGGGCACGGTTCGCCTCCTTGACCACAATAGTTTTAACTTTGTATAAATATCTATGTAATGTGTCGTCACGTCAAGACCTCGTCCGGCAGCCCGATCGTCGACGCGGCGGGCTTCGCCATCCCGGAAGGGCCGCTGGACCAGGGGCCGTCCCCGAACGTCCGCCGAGCTTCGTGGCGGTTTGGCTCACCAGGTGAGAAGGATCACCTCGCGCTGCGGGGTCCTCTCCCCGGCAGCCGCGGACCGGCGGCGGGTCCCACCGGCCTGGTGATCGATCCCGCCCTCCCGGACCAGGCCCGGCTCCGGCGCGAGCCGCCACATCTCGTCGGCGAACTGGCGGAGGATCTCGCTGCGCAGCGAGTAGTAGGAGTCGCGGCCCTCTTTCCGGACCGAGACGAGGTCCGCCCGTACCAGGATCTTCATGTGGTACGAGATCGTGGGCTTCGAGACCGGCAGGATCTCCTCAAGCGTGCCGCCGGCCAGCTCGTCGACCTCCGCCAGCCGCCGCACGATGCGCCAGCGCATGGGGTCGCCCAGCGCCTTGAAGACGTCGATGGTCCTGACCGCCGTACCAGCGTTCGACGTCATCGGTCGGGCCCTCTCGTAGTCGGCCAGGCGACGTGTCTATACTTGCCAATCCATCGAAGATACTACCGATCAGGACACCGCCCCGGCAGCCGTACCGGGCCGATGGCGTGTAACTGGAATCGGGTGCCCGGCCGAACGAGCGGGGACGTACGGATACCGGTCCATTGCGCCGAAAACTGAACTGGTTCACCCGGCCATGTGCCTCTGCCGTACCCGGGATCAGATCAGGGTTTACACGATCGTTTCAAAACCCCCCCGACAGCGGGTACATTGATATCCAACAATATTTCTAACCGTGCTGGCGGGGGGACGACCCAGCCATAGGGGGAGGAGCAGTCTGTGAGCGGAAGCCCCGCATCACCGAGTTCGCCGACCGAGATCTTCAAAGCTCTCGGCGACCCGATCCGGTGGGAGATCGTGCGTCAGATGGCGGCGGTCGATGAGCTGGCCTGCAGCACGCTTGAGGACACGCTGCCGGTCTCCAAGCCGACGATCTCCTACCACACCAAGATCCTCACTCAGGCTGGGCTGGTTGACGTCCGCAAGGACGGGCGCAATTACTACTACACGCTGCGCCGGAACGTGTTGCACGATCTCATGGACGACGTCTGGGCGCTCGCTCCCACTCCCCGCCCGGTGCGGGAGGGCAGGATCGGCCACGAGTCCGGGGCCGCCAAGCGCCGACGGACCGCCAAACAGCGCCTCGCCTCGGCGACCACCGAGACCACGGACCGGGAGGGCGTCCTCCTGACCTGGTGATCGCCCAGCACAGTGGCCCCGGTCGGTGGGAAGACGCCCGGCGTAAGCGGCCGTTGCCATCAGCCGTCGAAGGCCACCGTGGCCGTGGCCGGTGCCAGCGCTTTTCCTTCCTGGTCCTTGACGGTCATGGCGAGATCGACGTATCGCGTGCCGTCCTCGTCCCGTACGGCCGTGACGGTTCCCGACACGGTCAGCGTCATCCCCTTGGTGTTGGCACCGCGGAACTGGCAGGACAGCGCGGCGATCCGGCCGCCGTCCCCCATCCAGTCGCGGATGGCGTTGTGCAGGTAGGCCCACTGGAGATTGCCCATTCCGAAGGCCGACGGATATCCTGCCGCGCGGCCCGCCTCGTCATCCATGTGGATCGGTACGAACTCGTCATTGACGGCGGCGTAGCGGTTCCAGACCGCAAAACCGGTCTCCCTTGAGAAAGCGGGAAGTTCCTGTCCGACTTCGATATCCGACCGGGAAATCACCTTAGTCATTTGAATTCCCTTCAGTAACGGATGAGCGTGTTGCGGCCGCGCTTGACCAGCGTTCCATCGGCACGGGTCCACGTGTCCTCGGTGACGGTCATCAGCATCAGGCCCAGTCGCCCCTGCCGCTCGGTGTACGACTCCAGTCGGTTGACACTGGTGATCACATCCCCGGGCCGGATCCGCTCGCCGTACTCCACGCTCATGCCTCCGTTGAGCTGGAACTTTAGCCCTGGCCCCGGAATGCCGAGCAGAAGCTCCGTGCGATCGGGGTCATTGGCATCGATGCCCTCGCCGTCACCAGGCGACCATGCCTCGGCGGACATCCAGGCGAAGGGGTTGAAATCCTCCGGGGCCACGATGCCCCCGTACCGGGTCCCGGCCGCGTACGCCGCGTCCCAGAAAAGCTGAGGGGACTGCTCCGGCCAGTAGACCGCGATGGCCCAGCGCCGGATGTCGGATTCGGAGACCGGGAAGCTCACCCGCCGGCCCAGCTCGCTGCCGAGGGCGGTCCGCATCGCCGCGGAGATGTTGGTCTCTGGCACGTGCACCTCCAGATGTCTTTATTAGTTGTAGAAGTATCGAATAGTTTGGCCTGCCGTCAAGCGCCCACCCCGGCGCACCATGACACGACTGGAATCGCAGGGCGGGCCGGAATCTGCCGACTCGTGATCCCGGAGCTGTTGACCCGCCCGAACAGCGGGCCTAGTCTGTCGATACATTCACAACTCTCTAAATATTGCCGCAGGAGGGCTCGAAAGGTGACTGTGAACGCTGGGGTCGGTATCGCCGACCACGAGGCCATGACCCGCCTGCTGAAGCCCCGCAGCATCGCCGTCGTCGGGCTCAGCGACAGCTCGGGCTTCCGCGACTACATCCGTCCGACCCTGGACAGCGACGCCGAGATCTTCTTCGTCCACCCCAAGCACGACACCGTGCTCGGACACCCCACTCATCCGAGCCTGACCTCGATCGGCCGTCCCATCGACGCGGTCATCTCGGTGATGGCGGCGGAGCGCACCACCGCACTGGTCGAGGAGGCGGCGGCCGGCCTCGACATCGGCGGCATGGTGTCCATCGCGGGCGGCTTCGCCGAGATGAACGAGGCCGGCGCGGCCCTGCAGGACCGGCTGGTGATAGCCGCCCAGCGGACGGGCATGCCGCTGATCGGTCCCAACGGCCTCGGCTACATCAACGTCCCCCGGCGGATCAGCCTGACCATCGCCAGCCCGCACAAGCGCCGCCCCGGCGGCATCTCCGTCGTGTCGCAGAGCGGCGCGCTGCTCAGCGGGGTCGCGATGGCCGCGTGGAACCACCCGGGATGCGGTCTGAACCTGCTGATCAGCGCGGGCAACGAGGCGGTCACCGATCTGGCCGACTACGTCGACTTCCTGGCGGCCGACCCCGACACCCGGGCGATCGGCCTGGTCGTGGAGAAGATCCGCAGGCCGGAGGCGTTCTTCGCCGCCGCACGCCGGGCCACCGAGGCCGGCAAGCCGATCGCGGTGCTCAAGCTCGCCCGCAGCAAGAGATCACAGCGGATGGCGGCGTCCCACACCGGCGCGCTGACCGGGGACGCGTGGGTGTACGACGTGGCACTGGGCCAGGCCGGGATCGCCGTGGTCGCCGACCCCGAGGAGCTCGTCGACCGGCTGGCCCTGTTCGAGCAGCTCGACCCGGCCAACTGGTCCGCGGTCGAGAGCCTGGGTGTGATCAGTATGACCGGCGGCTTCGCGTCGCTGTCCGTCGACCTGGCCGAGGCGGACGGCATGGCGATCCCGCCCCTCACCGCCCTGGAGCCATGGGTCCACGAGAACATCCCCGGCGTCACCGTGGCGAACCCCCTGGACACCACCGGCATGGGCGCCAGCCTGTGGCCCGAGGTGGTGCGGAGGTACGCCACCTGCCCGGATTCTGACGCTCTGCTGTACATCCATCCACTGGCCGACGAGGACGGGAGCGCCGGGACGATCTCCCTCGTGGAGGAGTTCGTCAAGGCGGCCCAGAACGGCGGCAAGCCGTTCGTGGTGGCCAACTGCTCCGGGGCGCTGGGCTCCTTCGTCACCGACCGGCTGCCCGCCGGCAAAGTCGCGGCCGGCCGGGGCCTGCGGCCGACCCTGCGCGGGCTGCAGACCCTGGGCGCGTTCGTCCGCCACCGCGAGAAGGCCTTCCTGCGCCCCGGGAATCCTCCGGTGCCCGCGCTCCCCCGCCCGGACCTGGAGACCGTCGCCCTGCCCGAGGGCCGGATGCTCCCGTTCGGGCCCACCCTGGAGATGCTCAGCGCGGCCGGCATCCCGGTCGCGCCCTATCACCTGATCGCCCCGGACGCGGCCCCCGGCGCGGTCCTCGTCCCGTTCGGCGGGCCGTACGTGGTGAAGCTCGCGGACGTGGGGCACCGGACCGAGCACGGGGCGGTCCGCCTCGGCGTATCGGCGGGCGGCCTCGCGGACACCGTCGCCGAGCTGCGCACGCTGGCCGCCGATCACAAGCTGTCCCCGGTCGTCGTGGTACAGCCACAGGTCGAGATCCTCGGGGAGGCGTTCATCGGCGTCCAGGCCGGCAGCGAGCTCGGGCCGCTGGTCGTCTTCGGCCTCGGCGGCGTCTTCGTCGAGGTGCTGAACCGGGTGGGCGGCCGGATGGCCCCGCTCGGCATGGACGACGCGCGATCCCTCATCGCCGAGTTCGCCGACACGAAGGTGATGCACGGCTTCCGCGGCAGGCCGGGCTGGGACCTGGAGGCGCTCGCGGGCATCCTGGTGGCCGCCGGACGGCTGGCCGTGGCGGGGCGCGGCTGGATCGAGTCCCTGGACCTGAACCCTCTGGTCTACAGCCCATCCGGGTTCCTGGCGGTCGACGCGCTGTGCCTTGTCCGCGACGAGGACGACTCCTGAGCCGATCGATTCCCGCTCCGGGACGACCCGAGGGCACAGCGAAGGGCGGGCCGATACGGCCCGCCCTTCGCTGTTGTGGCCCTGTCAAGAGGAGAGCCGGGCGTACCGGCCCTCCTGCTCAGTGGATCCGCGGTCAGGTACGGCCCTGCGCCACGTCCTTGAACGGCACGTCGCGGTCCGCGGCGTACTCGCGCGGCATTCCCAGCAGGCGCTCGCTGATGATGTTCCGCGACATCTCGGTGCTGCCGCCGCCGAGGCTGGCCGACTGGCGCGACAGGTATTGCTGCCCGTAGTCGAGCGGGCCCGCCTCCCCCGGCCTGCCGGTCACCGCGGCAGAGCCGGCGATCCGAACTCCCGTGTCCGCGTTCTTCCAGTCGGCCTCGGCGTGGAACATCCGGGTGATCGACACCGCGGGACCGGGCAGGTGCCCATGCGCCATGCCCGCCATGACCCGATCGATGAGCTGCTCCTGCACCTTCTGCATGGCCCAGGCCTCGCCGACCAGTTCCCGTACGCGGGGGTCGTTCGCCTGCCCCGTCCTGCGGGCCAGGTCCACGAAGTCGTAGCCGGGCGCCTGCAGGTTGGGCCGTCCCTCGCCGCTGACGTACGGCGAGCCGCCGCCCACGGCCGTGCGCTCGTGCACGAGCTGCCGGGTGGCGACCGCCCACCCGCCGTTGATCTCACCCACGACCGCGTCGGCGGGAAGGATCACGTCGTCGAAGAACTCCTCGCAGAACTCGGTGGAACCGTTGACCATCTTGATCCGGCGCAGGGTGATGCCCGGCTGGTGGACCTTGACCAGGAACATGGTCAGGCCCCGGTGCTTGGGCGCGTCCCAGTCGGTCCTGGCCAGGCAGAGCGCCCAGTCCGCCGCATAGGCGCTGGTGCTCCAGATCTTCGCCCCGTTCAGCACCCACACGTCACCGTCGCGGGTCGCGCGGGTGACCACGCCCGCCAGGTCCGAGCCGCCCTTGGGCTCGCTGAGGAACTGCACCATCACCTCTTCGCCCCGGATCACCGCCGAGATGCGCTCGCGCTTCTGCTTCTCGCTGCCCATGTCCAGGACAGTGGGCGCGCAGATCGAGAACGTGGGGACGTTCAGCAGCAGCGGCATCTCGTAGCCGCGGGATTCCTCGGTGAACGCCCGCTGGTGCGCCGGGGTCAGGCCCAGCCCGCCGTACTCCGTGGGGAAGCAGATCCCGGCGAAGCCCCCGGCGTACAGCATCTTCTGCAGCTCGCGGGCGCGCAGCCACTCCTGATCGTCGTCACCGGGCTGGATGGGGCCCCGGCGCTCGGGCTGGCGGGGCATGTTCTCCTTGAGCCACCCGCGGGCCCGGAGGCGGAACGATTCGACGTCTTCCATTCCCAGCTGTTCGGCCATGTCGGTTCCCTTTCAGACGTCAAGAAGGTCGGCGATCCTGCGGCGGTGCTCCTCCGGGGTGCCGTACAGCGCGGTGTTCACCGTGACCCGCCGGAGGTACAGGTGGAGGTCGTGCTCCCAGGTCACCCCGATGCCTCCGTGCAGCTGCACGCAGTCCTGCACGATCTCGGGGGCGCGGCCGCCGATGTAGGACTTGGCGACGCTGACCAGCTCGGCCGCGTCGGGCGCCTCGTGCTGGACGGCGTGCGCGGCCGCCTCCGACGTGGCGTGGCAGGCCTCCAGCCAGACCCTCATGTCGGCGAACCGGTGTTTCAGTGCCTGGTACGAGGCGAGCGGGCGGCCGAAGGAGTAGCGGTCGAAGGCCCACCGCAGGGTGAACTCGAAGACCCTGTCGATGGCCCCGGCGGTCTCGGCGCACTGGAGCACCAGCGCCACCTGGAGCTGGCGCTCCATCGTGGCCGGCGTGCCCGCCGCGGTGCCGACGACGGCGTCCGGCGGCACCTCCACGCCGTTCAGGTGCACCTCGCCGAACCGCCGCGCGATGTCCAGGCTCGTCGACGGCAGGACCGTGACCCCGGATGCGGTGGCGTCCACGACGAACTGCATCGGACCGGCCTCCGCCTGGGCGGTCACCAGGAACAGGTCCGCCTGCCCCGCGGCCTCCACCCGGTCCTTGACGCCCTCCAGGACGTAACCGTCGCCCTTCGCGCGGGCGGTGACACCGGGACTGCCGGGTTGCCAGCCGGCGCCGGGCTCGTAGACCGCCCATGACGCCACCGCGTCGCCCGCCGCCAGGCGTTCGATCTCCTCGGTGTGATCGGGACCGTCCTGCTGGGCCTGGACGAGGCCGGCTATGACGGCGTTCGTCGGCAGCAGCGGCCCGGGGGACACGAGTTGTCCCATCTCCTCGGCGACGATGGCCAGGTCGAGGAGGCCGTTCCCGGAGACGCTCCCGCCGCCCAACTCCTCGGGGACGAGCATGGCCGCCCATCCAAGTTCCGCCCCTCGGTTCCACCAGTCACGTTCGAAGCCGTCCGCGCCTTCGGACAGCTCCCGCACCTTGGTCAGCGGTGTCTCGTTGTCCAGGAACTTCCTGGTGGTGGTCCGGAAGAGCTTCTGATCCGCCGTCAGGTCGAGATCCATGCGAGCTCCTTCACTGCGTGCTTCTCACTCGCGACAGCCACGAGGTTCGATGATTGTAAAAGTATCTTTTGGCATCTTCACTGGTCAACTCTTCCCAGGAGCGCGCTCGACCAGGGCACGAACACGGACGATTGACCGATACCGCCATGCAACTATAGTTTGAAAGATATTAGACTATCTAATAGTTCTACGCGGAGGGTGGCCAGTGGTGGCAGAGACGCAGGCGGTCGGCTACTTCGAGTCCGCGACGGAGGTCGCCCGGCGACTGCGCGAGGTCGGCTACCTCGCGGATCAGAAGATCTCCGGCACGGTGTTCCTCGCCGGGCGGCTGGGCAAGCCGATCCTGGTGGAGGGGCCGGCCGGCACCGGCAAGACCGAACTCGCGAAGTCCGTCGCGGCGGCTACCGGTGCCCGGCTCATCAGGCTGCAGTGCTACCAGGGCCTGGACGAGGCGAAGGCACTGTACGAGTGGGACTATCGCAAGCAGCTTCTCCGGATTCAGGCCTCGGCCGGACCAGGCGGAACGAACTGGGACGACGTCGAGGAAGACATCTTCAGCGAGCGCTTTCTGCTCACCCGGCCGCTGCTCGCGGCCATCCGCGCCGAGGAGCAGGTCGTCCTCCTGATCGACGAGGTCGATCGGCTGGACGTGGAGACCGAGGCTCTGCTGCTGGAGATCCTCTCCGATTATCAGGTGTCCATCCCCGAGCTCGGCACGATGACGGCTCGCGCCCTCCCTCGGGTCTTCCTCACCTCCAACGACTCCAGGGAACTGTCCGAGGCGCTCAAGCGGCGCTGCCTATACCTGCACATCGACTACCCGCCCGTGGAGCGCGAGCGGGAGATCGTGCTCGCCCGGGTCCCGGGGATCACCGAGGAGCTGGCAGCGGGGGTCGCCCAGGTGGTCCGCTCGCTGCGCGCCCTCGACCTGAAGAAGCGGCCCTCGGTCTCGGAGACCCTGGACTGGGCGCGGACCCTGATCCTGCTGGGCGCCGAGACGGCCGACGCCGAGGCCGTCGGCGCCCACCTCCACGTATTGCTCAAGCACCAGCCCGACATCGTTCTCGCCGCCCGTGAACTGGGGGTCCTGCCCGCATGACGACCTCGGTTCGGACCCGTGACCGGCTCGCCGGATGGAAGGTGAACAGGTGCTGGCGGCGATCGAGGGGCTGATCGGGGAGCTGCGGACGATCGGCATCCCCGTCTCGGTGAGCGAGCAGATCGACGCGGTCCACGGCCTCACGCACGTGTCCCTGGCCGACTACGAGGAGGTCAAGACCGCGCTCCGGGCGGCACTGGTCAAGGAACACCAGCACGAGCATGCCTTCGACACCGTCTTCGACCTCTTCTTCGCCACGCCGGGCGGTGACGCGGGCCATCCGCCCGCGGCCGGGACCGGCCTGGCCGACCTCGACGACCGGCAGATCAGGGAACCGCTGATCGATGCCCTCCGCGCCGGCGACCTGACGACGGTGCGGTTCATCGCCGGTCTGCTCGTCGACCGGCACGCGCGGATCGTCCCCGGCCAGCCGGTCGCCGGCACCTACTACCTGTTCCGTACGATGCGAGCGATCGACCAGGAAGAGATGCTGGCCAGGCTGATGCCGGACGAGCCGCTCGGCCCGGGCCCGGCCGGAGAACTCGGCCGGCGGCTCGCCGTCGAGCAGGCCGAGGCACGCCTCGACCGGCTCAGGGCCGAGGTGGAGGCACAGATCCGGCAGCGGCTGGTGGCCGACCGGGGCGCGCAGGCGGTGGCCCGCACGCTGCGCACCCCGCTGCCCGACGACGTCGACTTCCTCACCGCCTCCCAGCAGGAGATCGCGGTCGTGCGGTCGACCGTCCAGCCACTCGCGCGCAAGCTGGCGAGCCGGCTGGCCCGGAAGCGGGAGCACAACCGGCACGGCGGGCTGGACTTCCGGCGCACGGTCCGGCGGTCGATGTCGACGGGCGGCGTACCCGCCGAGCCGATCTTCCGGCGGCCTCACCCCGCCAAACCGGAACTCCTGGTGATCGCCGACATCTCCGGTTCGGTGTCCACCTTCGCGACCTTCACCCTGCAACTGGTGGACGCGCTGGGCTCGGCGTTCGCCACCGTACGCACCTTCGTTTTCGTCGACGGAGTGGACGAGGTCACCGACGTGTTCGCGAAGTCGTCCGACATCGCCGACGCCGCTGCGCGGATCAACACCGCCGCCAGCGGAGTCTGGCTCGACGGGCGGTCCGACTACGGGAACGCGCTCCAGACGTTCTGGACGCGGTGGGGACGGCAGCTGACGAGCCACAGCACCGTGGTCGTCCTGGGAGACGCCCGCACCAACTACCACGCGCCGCGCGCGGAGACGCTCGCAGTCATCCGCCAGCGCGCCGGTTCGGTCTACTGGCTCAATCCAGAGCCCACCACCGCCTGGGACAGCGGTGACTCGGTGATGAGCGCGTACGCACGGCACTGCGACGGCGTTTTCGAATGCCGGAACGTCAGGCAGCTCAAGAGCTTCGTCGACCGGCTCGACTGAACGGTGCCCCGGGCGGCGCGGGGTGATCACGGCTGGTGTACCTCGACGTCCTCCAGGATGCCGCAGGCGCCGGGTACCAGGACGGCCGCCGAGTGGTAGGCGGTCACCAGGTAGCTGGTGATGGCCTTGTCGTAGATGCCCATGAAGCGCACCGACAGGCCGGGCTCGTGTTCGACGGGCAGGCCCGTACGGCGGAGGCCGACCACGCCCTCTTTTTCGGGTCCCATGCGCATCACGCTGATCGAGTTGGGCCCGGCGGGCTTATCGGGGACAGTGCGGTCGAGGCGGAACCTCTCTGGGAGTCCACGCTCAAAGGGGAACGCCCACGAACACCTCCCCGATCGGTGAGCTTGTGCCGACAGGAACTGCCGCGGACGCAAGCTTGGTTAGCTCGTCAAGCCGTGAGGTGACGGGTCACACGTGCTGGTCGAAGAGGATCGGGTTGCCATCGGGATCCACGATGATGAAGCTGGCGGGCCCATCGCTCGACTCGTCGGCGGCGGTGGTCGGTTCGATGCCGGCCGACCGCAGGCGGCGCTGGAGCTCGCGCACATCAGTGAAGTCCTTCAGCGTGTCGCACTTGCTGTCCCACCCGGGGTTGAAGGTCAGGAGGTTGCGCTCGAACATGCCCTGGAACAACCCGATCGTGACGGGGCCGTTCTGGAGGATCAGCCAGTTCTGTACGGGATCCCCGCCGCAAACCTCGAAGCCGAGCTTCTGGTAGAAGGTTTGTGAGGCTGCGAGGTCCTTCACCGCCAGGCTCACTGAGAAGTTCCCGAGGGTCATCGTTTGCTTGGTCGTCATGGTCGAGACCTTAAGCTGGAGCGCGCATGGACGACTTGCCAAATCTTGCGAACCTCGACTACGTCAACCGGGTCAACCGCGCGATCGATCACGTGACCCGCAACCTCGGTGAGCCGTTGCAGCTCGAGGAGGTGGCACGAGTCGCCTGCTTCTCCCCATTTCACTTCCACCGCATCTTCCGCGCGCTCATCGGGGAGACGCCGCACGCGTTCGTCAAGCGCGTGCGCCTCGAACGGGCGCTGTACCTGATCTCGCACCACGATGGATCGTCGCTGACCGACATCGCGCTGAGGTGCGGCTTCTCGTCGAGCTCCGAGTTCTCCCGCTCCTTTCGCAGCCAGTACGGAGTGCCGCCGAGCGCGTTCGAGATCGAGCAGTTCCGCCGGACGCAGCGCGACCAGATGCTGGCTGCGCTGGCACCCGACGACCGCAACCGCCTCGAGCGGTTACCGGTCGGCGAGAACCCCGATGGCTTTGCCGTGCGGCTGCGCGAGCTACCGGAGCGCCGCATGGCGTACGTACGGGTGCTCCGCCCCTACGAGGGGGATCGGGTGCGCGTCGGGGCCGCGCGCATGGTGGCGTGGGCGAAACAGCGCGGGCTCGCCGGTGGGAACTGGTTTGGCTATCAGTGGGAAGATCCCGAAATCGTCCCGCTCGACCGGTGCCGCTACGACATCGGGCTGGAGATCCCCGCCACGGCCACGGTAGACGGGGACGTGAACGTGACTGTGTTTCCGGCGATGAAAGTTGCCGAGATCGACATCGCCGGTCCGGTCGATATCGAGCTGCGTGCACTCGACTGGCTCTACACGACGTGGCTCCCGCGCAGCAACTACGTGCCCGACCACCAGCCGGGCTTCGAAGCCTTCAACGGCGAGCCGTTCGCACACGGCAACGAGTATTTCGAGCTGCGCATCCAGCTCGCGATCGTCAGCGCCGCCACGCCCTTGTGAAAGCGGCGGTAGCATTCCAAACCCGGCGACAACGCCATCGCTCCGCACCGGCTTGATCAGGATCAGGCATGGTGATCGAGATAATGGGGCCATGGAGTTCTTCTGCTATCACCGCGACCGGCCCGGCTCGATAGCGTTGCGCGACAAGTTGCTGGAAGAGCACTGGTTCTACATGGACCGGTACGCGACGGAGATGATCGCCCGCGGCCCGACTCTCACCGGCGACCGCGACCTGCCTACCGGCAGCGTGCATATCGTCGACCTGCCCGACTCTGCCGCGGCCCGCGCGTTCGCCTTCGACGAGCCCAACTACCAGGCCGGCGTGTACCGGGACGTGCTGCTGCGCCGGTGGCGCAACACGTTGGGGCGCACCATGTGGGACTTCTCTGGCGGCCCGACTGAAGGGAACCGCTATCTGGTGCTCGGCCTCGGTTCAGGGCAGGCCGCCGACCTCACCGTGCCGGCCGACCGGGACGAACTCATTGCGTACGGGCCGCTGCTGTCCGACAACGGCGCCACCTGGCTGGGTACGGCGGCGCTGGTCCGGGCGCCGGACACGGACACGGCACGCGCCATCTTGACCCCGGACCGGTACGCCGACATTGAGGTGCACGACTGGCAGTTCGGCGGACGTCCGTCATGACCGAGGACGTGCTGGTCGTACCGGACGCCAAGGAGACTGACCGATCACCGGCGCACCCGACCTGCCATAGAACGGCGCCGCAGCGAACGCTCACCCTTAGAGCACCTAACAGACTGCCGCTGCCGTTCTTGGCGCCGATGTGATCGACGCCTGTATGGCGTCCTCAGAAGGGTGTGCTAGATCGGCGGGGGCCAGATGCGCTGCGCGACTCTAGGCTGTGTTTCCTCGGCGCCGTCGGGTAGATGACGTCCCGTCGCGCCCGCTCGTGGCCCGTTCATAGTCGTCGAGCCAGCCTGGCCAGATGCGGTGCGCGACCGCCCGCGGCAGCCTGCCCCCGAGATGGATCGATCGCCAGACCCCTCGGTAGCCGGGCAGCACCCCGGCGGCCACGACGACGTGGCCGACGATGACCGGTGTGAGCACGAACGTCGCCCATCGGTGGACATCGGCGGCGAGCAAGCTCACCGCTCCGGCGGGCAGGTACAGCATGCCGAGCCCGCTCAGGGCGATCAGGGTCAGCGTGCTCACCATGACGACGTTGGCGAGTCGCTGGCCGGGGTCATAGCGGCCGTCGTGGTGAGGGAACCGTCCGGTGAGCGTGGCTCGGGGCCAGGCGGCCAGCCAGCGCCCGTCTCCGCGCCGATACTCGATCGACTCGCCCAGGAACGCGGCGACTGCGCGGGCACGCGCGATGCCGTATGCGAGGGTGGCGCCGATCAGTAGAAGACCGGTGGTTTCGTGGAGTCCGTCCGGGCCCGGCAGGGGGTGCCGATACCGGTCGACGACGAACCACCAGCCGGTCGTGAGAAGGACGAGGACCACCGTGTATACCAGGGCGTGGAACCAGCGCGCCGCCCTGCCATAGCGCTGCACATACCTCATGCCCCTTCTACAGCCCGGCGCGAGCTGGGGTTCCCAGTCGCCGAAGGTCTTCCGTTGCGGTAGGGGAACCGCGCCGGTCCCACCCCGATCCGCCGCCGAATCCCATTGATGAGCTGCCGCCTGCTCCACAACGGCTGTGGCCAAGGTCCCCGGTTCGAGGTCCTCCTAGCAGACGACGGCCGTCATTTCTGAAACACGACCTAACACCGGGGCGGGGTGGACGAGCCGCCGGGGTTCAGGCTGGGAAGGCGGAGCGAGGGATGCCGACCTCGTGGGTGGCGGCGATGCGGGCGTGTTCGAGGAGGCGTTTGCGGGACATCGCGCCGGAGTGCAGCGTGTAGCGGACGACCAGGCCGTCGAGCATGCCGTCGAGGCGTTCGGCCGCGCCCATGGGGTCGTCGCAGAAGAACTCGCCCTTGTCGACGCCTTCGGAGATGACCTCGGCGAGGATCTCGATCCAGCCGCCTTCGAGTTCGAGCAGGATCTCGCGGACGTGCGGCTCGCGGACGCCGAGGGCCCAGGCGTCCAGCCAGAGGATCCAGCTCTGGTCGGAGCGGGAGCTGGGAATGTAGTAGCGCAGCACCCGATCGAGGCGCTGCACGGCCGTGCCGGGGCCGCTGATGATCTCGCGGAGGCGTTTGACCTCGGTTTCCGAGGTGGCTCGGAGCATCGCGGTGATGAGATCGTCTTTGGTGGCGAAATGATAGTGGATCAAGCCACCGCTGACATTGGTGGCCTTCGCGATGTCGGCGACCCTGGTGCTCGCCAGGCCTCGCTCCAGCACGACACGCCGGGCGGCGTCCAGCAGTTCGGCCCGGCGCTGATCAGCCTGATCGGCCCGGCTACTCCGGGCGCCCTCCGCACTGCGCACGCCGCCAAGACTACCGCAGCGATCGGCGGCACACGGGCGCGTGGATACAACCCTAGCCTTGACGGTTGACTGGTCAACCAACCAGTGTAGAGAGGGTGAAACCCGCCCGGCTGCTCGCTCCCAGATCCGTCGCCGTGGTCGGCGCCTCCACCCGCCCCGGCTCGTACGGAAACCAGGCCGTGGCCAACCTGGTGAGCGCGGGATTCCCCGGCCCGATCTTCGGCGTGCACCCCACGGCGGCCGAGGTGCACGGGGTGCCGTGTGTACCTCGCATCTCCGATCTGCCGCTGGCTCCGGACGCGCTGGTCATCGCCACTCCGGCGGCGAGCGTGCCCGCCTTGGTGGCGGAGGCGGGGGCGTTCGGCTGCGGCGGAGCCGTCGTGCTGGCCGCCGGATTCGCGGAGATCGCCGAAGGCCGCCCGCTTCAGGACGAGCTCGCCAGGCAGGCCCGGCTGCACCGCCTGCCCATCTGCGGGCCCAACGGCAACGGCATCGTGTCCGTGGTGAATCGGGCCCCCCTCTGGGGCGACGCCTACACCGCCCGACGCCCCGGCCCCGTCGCGCTGATCTCGCAGAGCGGCAACGTCGCCGTCAACGCCCTGCTCAGCACCCGGGCGCTCGGCCTGCACACGGTCATCTCCTGCGGCAACCAGGCCGTCCTCGACGCCGCCGACTACCTGACCGCCCTGGCCAGACTGGACGGCGTCCGCTCAGTGGCCCTCTACCTGGAAGACGAAGCCGACGGCCACCGCCTGGCCACCGCCCTGGCCGACTGCGCCGACCACGACATCGGCATCGCAGTCCTCAAAGCCGGCACCAGCCCCCTCGGCGCCGCAGCCGCCGCAGCCCACACCGGTTCAATCACCGGCGACTCCCGCGTCCTCCGCGCCTTGATCGAAGAAGCCGGAGGTGCCTGGGCCCACAACCCCCACGAACTCCTAGAACTCGCCAAAACCCTAGCCACCCCTCGACGACCCCACTTCTCCCCCACCACACCCATGGGTGCCCCGGCTTTGACGGGGGCGAGCGAAACCGTGATTCCCCCACCCGCCCATCCCTTTGTTTCCCCCGGGCTCCGCCCGTCCCCGCCAAGGCCGTGGCTGTCGTTTCGTCCAGTTACCACGGCGATGGCGGGGACGGGGCGGAGCC
>NZ_JBDPLV010000110.1:0-28282 GCF_039871605.1 Acrocarpospora sp. B8E8
GCGTCGGCGCCGTCCCCCGGCCCGAAATGCATCAGGTACCGCTCCAGCGCTTCGACCGCCGTGCGATAGTTCTCGGGAAGCCGTCTGACCCGCGCCTTGTACTGCCGCCAGCGCCTCTTGTCCTCCAGCGACCCGGTGATCACCTCCAGGTACTTCAGGTAGCGGCTCTTCGGCTCGTTCGACCCTGTGTCCATGGCTACTTACCTCCTTCGCGGAGCTGTTCGAGCCGTTCGGCGAGGAAGCTCCAGTTCCTCCAGAACTCTTCGAGATACTCGCGCCCCCGCGCGTTCAGGGAATACACCTTGCGCGGCGGCCCCTTCTCGGACGGGACCTTCTCCACGTCGACGAGACCGCGCTGCTCGATCCTGATGAGCAGCGCGTAGATGGTGCCCTCGGCGATGTCGGCGAAGCCCTGATCCCGCAGCCACGCCGTGATCTCGTAGCCGTACGCGGACCGGCCGGACAGGATCGCCAGGACGATGCCCTCCAGCGTTCCCTTGAGCATCTCCGTCACCTGCTTGCCCACGGAACACCCCTCAGCTATTCAGTGTCGCTGACTACCAGTACACGGTAACACTGACTACTGGTATATAGCAACACCAAGTAGCTGAGAGACATGCCGAGGCCGCGAGCGTGTGGGTGCAGGCGACCTGATCACTGCTCGTGAGCGAGCGCTGATCATGGGCAGGACCCGGCACGAGAACCCCCGCACCGCCCTGCGCTACGTCAAACCCGGGCCTGAGGCCATCACCAAGATCACCGAGGTCCTGTCCGCGGGCAGAGCCTTGATCTATCCCCTGACCAGCAGGGCGACGCACTCCACGTGGTGGGTCATCGGGTATTGATCAAAAGCGCGGAGTTCGGCCAGGTCGTAGCCGAGTTCGGCGAACCAGTTGAGGTCGCGGGACAAGGTGGCCGGGTCGCAGGAGACGTACACGATCCTGCTGGGGGTCAGCGACGCGATACGGGTGACGACCGGGCGGCCGAGGCCGGAGCGAGGTGGGTCGCAGACGACGAGGTCGGCCTGCTGGATGTCGAGGCGGTCGAGGGCCTCCTCGACCTTGCCGCGCTCGGTCTGGGCCTGCGGGAGGTCGCGGAGGTTGTGGCGGGCGTCCTGGACGGCAGGGGGTTCGGATTCGATGCCGAGGACGGCGCCGGAGGGGCCGACGGCTTCGGCCAGGGCGGCGGCGAACAGGCCGACACCGCAGTAGAGGTCCAGGGCCCATTCGCCGGGTTTGGGCTGAGCGAAGTCGAGGACGGCGTTCTGCAGGGTGGCCGCGGCGGCGGGGTGAACCTGCCAGAAGCCGCTGGCGGAGACGCGGTAGTCGCGGCCGGCGACGTGCTCGGTCAGGGTGCCCTTGCCCTGGAGCACGCGGGTGCCGCGGCGGCCCTCGTCCAGCATGATCGAGGCGTCCACGTCGGGGATGCGGACGTCGCGGTGGGGTTTGGGGGTGACGACGACCGCGCGGTCGCCACCGGTGGCGGCGATGAACTCGACGGTGGCCGCGCCGCGCCAGCCTTCGGTGGAGACGCGCAGGTCCTCGATGGCGGGGTGGGCGATCAGGCAGGCGTCGATGCGCTCGATCTCGTGCGAGCGGTGGCGGCGCAGGCCGAGGCGGCCGTCGCGGTCGGCGGCGAACTGCACGCGGGTGCGCCAGCCGAGGCCGTCGGGCGTCCCGGGCACCTCCTCCACGACCACCTCGCGGGTGATCCCGGCCAGGCGCTGCAACTGCTCGGCGACGACGTCAGCCTTGAGGCGGCGCTGCGCGGCCAGCGAGGCGTGCTGCCAGTCGCAGCCGCCGCAACGGCCGGGACCGCTGAACGGGCAGGGCGGCGTGACCCGATCCGGTGAAGCCTCCAAAATCTCGACAGCGTCGGCGCGCAGGAACCGGGTGGTCTCCTCGGTGACCCGGGCCAGGACCCGCTCCCCCGGCAGCGCATGGCGGACGAACACCACCCGTCCCTCGTGCCTGGCCACACACCATCCACCATTGGCCACCGCGCCAACCGTCAGTTCGAGCATCCCTCCATCATGCCTTGAGCTGAGTGTCGTCACGCCCGTACGGCCTGCGCACCTGCCCCGGCGCGGACGGCTCGGGCCGCCCCGTCAACCGATCGGCGGACTCCAGCTGCCACGGCACGCTCGTCACCATCACCCCGGGCTTGAACAACAGCCGCCCCTTGAGCCGCAGCGCGCTCTGGTTGTGCAGCAGATGCTCCCACCAGCGCCCGACCACATACTCGGGAATGTAAACCGTCACCACATCCCGCGGCGACCGCCGGCGCAGCGACCGCACGTAGTCCAGGATCGGCCGCGTGATCTCCCGGTACGGCGAGTCCAGGATCTTCAACGGCACCGGAATCCCGCGCCGATCCCACTCCTCCTGCAACCGGGCCGACTCCTCCTGATCCACGCCCACGCTGACCGCCTCCAGCGTGGACGGCCGGGTGGCCCGCGCGTACGCCAGCGCCCGCAGGGTGGGCTTGTGCACCTTGGAGACCAGCACGATGGCGTGGTTGCGCGCGGGCAGCATGGAGGTGTCCAGGTCGCCCTCCGGCGCGGCCAGCTCCGCGGCCACCGCGTCGTAATGGTGCCGGATGGCCTTCATCATCAGGAACAGCACCGGCATCGCGATGCAGACGATGAACGCGCCGTGGGTGAACTTCGTCACCAGCACCACCATCAGCACCAGACCGGTCATCACACCGCCGAAGCCGTTGATCACCCGCGACCGAATCATGTGCAGCCGCAGCTTGCCGTCGGTCTCGGTGCGCAGCAGCCGCGTCCAGTGCCGGACCATCCCGATCTGGCTGAGCGTGAACGACACGAACACGCCCACGATGTACAGGTTGAGCAGGCGGCTCACGTCCGCGTCGAAGGCCCAGATGAGCAGGCAGGCGGCGGTCGCCAGGATGACGATGCCGTTGCTGAAGGCCAGCCGGTCCCCCCGGGTGTGCAGCTGGCGGGGCAGGTAGCGGTCCTGGGCGAGGATGGAGCCGAGCACGGGGAAGCCGTTGAACGCCGTGTTGGCGGCCAGGAACAGGATCAGCGCGGTGACCGCCGAGATCACCACGAACAGCACGGTGTCGGCCCCGAAGACGGCGGCGGCTACCTGGGAGATGATCGGCTCCTGGTAGTAGTCGGCCCCGACCGGTTGGCCGTCGGGGCCGAGCAGGCCGTGCGCGACATAGGTCGGGTCGGCGACCGTCACCCCGGATTTCAGGCCGAGGAAGATGATCCCGCCGAACATGGTGACGGCGATCAGGCCCATCATGAGCAGCGTGGTGGCGGCGTTCTTGCTCTTCGGCTTGCGGAACGCGGGCACCCCGTTGCTGATCGCCTCCACCCCGGTCAGCGCCGCGCAGCCGGACGCGAAGGCCCGCAGCACCAGGAAGACCAGGGCGAACCCCGCCAGGTCCACCTGTTCCGAGACAACGTCGAAGCCCTCGGTGGGCGCGTGCAGGTCCTGCCCGAGCACGAACATCCGGACCAGACCCCAGCCGATCATGAAGATGACGGCCGCCATGAACGTGTAGGTCGGGATGGCGAAGGCGATCCCCGACTCGCGGATGCCGCGCAGGTTCATCATGGTCAGCACGACCACGATGGTGATGGCCACCCCGGGCTTGTTCTCGCCCACGAACGGAATGGTCGCGCCCACGTAGTCGACGCCGTTGGCCACCGAGACGGCCACCGTCAGCACATAGTCGACCAGCAGCGCGCTGGCCACGGTGAGGCCCGCGTTGGGCCCCAGGTTCTTGGTGGCCACCTCGTAGTCGCCGCCCCCGCTCGGGTAGGCGTGCACATTCTGCCGGTACGACGCGACCACGGTGAGCATGATGACCACCACGGCCAGCGCCACCCACGGGCTGAAATGGTAGGCGGCCACGCCCGCGATGGAGAGGATGACCAGGATCTCCTGCGGGGCGTACGCGACGGAGGAAAGCGCGTCGCTGGCGAAGACGGGCAGCGCGATGCGCTTGGGGAGCAGCTGCCCATGCAGCTCGGTGCTCCTCAATGCGCGCCCAACCAGCAGGCGCTTGGTAAAATCCGTCACTTTTGACACGTCTGAAGATGCTAGCCGTCCTGGACCGGGCCAGCGCACGCGGCACTCGTTCCGCGCGCCATACTGGGCTCATTGAACTGGGCGCACAGACCGGCGGGGAGCATGCACATTGTGATCATGGGGTGCGGGCGGGTGGGTTCGACCCTCGCGCACATCCTTGAGGACAACGGCCACTCGGTCGCGATCATCGACCGGGATCCGCAGGCATTCCGGCGGCTGCGTTCGGGCTTCCGTGGCCGCCGGGTGACGGGCATGGGTTTCGACCGGGACGTGCTGGAGGAGGCCGGGATCGAGTCGGCCCAGGCCTACGTGGCGGTCAGCAGCGGCGACAACTCCAACATCATCTCGGCCCGGGTGGCCAGGGAGACCTTCGGGGTCGACAACGTGGTGGCCCGCATCTACGACCCCCGGCGGGCCGAGGTCTACCAGCGGCTGGGCATCCCGACGGTGGCGACCGTGCGGTGGACCGCCGACCAGATCCTGCGCCGGGTGCTGCCGGAGGGCGCCGAGCCGCTCTGGCGGGACCCGACCGGCACGGTGGTGCTGGCCGAGGTGACCTTCAACCCGGCCTGGATCGGGGCCCGGGTGCGCGAGGTGGAGTCGGCCACCGGCGCCAGGCTGGCGTTCATCAACCGGATGGGCGAGGCGCTGGTGCCCAAGGACGACACCGTGGTCCAGGAGGGCGACATCCTGCACGTGGTGGCGGCCGGCAACGAGATGGAACGGGTCAACAAGGTGCTGTCCGGCATTCCGGTCGAGGAGAACTGATGCGCGTCACGATCGCGGGGGCGGGCGCCGTAGGGCGGTCGATCGCGGCCGAGCTCCTGGAGAACGGCCATGAGGTCCTGCTCATCGACATCGACCCCAAGGCCATCAAGATCGACAGTGTGCCGCGGGCGGAGTGGCTGCTCGCCGACGCCTGCGAGATCACCGCGCTGGACGAGGCCGGCCTCAACGCCTGCCACGTGGTGATCGCCGCCTCCGGCGACGACAAGGTCAACCTGGTCGTCTCCCTGCTGGCCAAGACGGAGTATGGCGTGCCCCGGGTGGTCGCCCGCATCAACCACCCCAAGAACGAGTGGCTGTTCAACGAGTCCTGGGGCGTGGACGTGGCCGTCTCGACGCCGCGCCTGCTCAGCGCCCTGGTCGAGGAGGCGGTCAGCGTCGGCGACCTGGTCCGGCTGATGACGTTCCGCCAGGGCCAGGCCAACCTGGTCGAGCTGACCCTGCCCGAGGACGCGCCGGTGGTCGGCCAGCGGGCCGGTTCGGTGCCGTGGCCGACCGATTCGGTGCTGGTGGCGATCCTGCGCGAGGGCCGGGTGCTGGTCCCGTCGGCCGACGACCCCCTGGAGGCGGGCGACGAGCTGCTGTTCGTGGCCAGCCAGGAGGTCGAGGAGGAGCTGGGCCAGCTCCTGTCGCCGCACTAAACCTGAGGCTGTACGGCCGTGCGGCCGCGGGCGAGCACCCAGCCGACCGTGGCCAGCGCGGCCAGGTAGACCGGCCAGCCGAGCGCGACCTTGGCGATGCCAAGCCAGAACACCTGCCCGGCCAGGTAGAGCGGGATCTGCACGGTCAGCTTGATCAGGCCGGGCAGCACCATGATCCACGAGACCTTGGTGCAGAGCTTCACGATGCCCTTGTCGCGGTGCCAGGCCAGCGGGTCTTCGGGGTTGGTGGCCCCGAGCATGAACCCCATGAACGGCCAGCGCACCAGGATCGAGAAGATCATGATGGCCTCGACCACCGCGATCCACAACATGCCGGGCAGGAAGGCGTCCTCGGCCTTGCCGCTGCGGAGTGCGAAGAACGCGCCGATGCCGATGCCGAACAGGCTGTTGAGCACGAACTGCGGGGTGGATCGCTGCACGATCCGGGCCACCAGCAGCGCGGCGGCGAGGCCGCCGCTGAGGATGAGCGAGAGCTGCAGCTGCTCGGTGAAGATCCAGGCCAATGTGAACGCGATCGTGGGCACGGCGGCCTCGATCGTGCCCCGCCTGCCGCCGAACGCCTTGGAAAGCTGAGCCCGGACGGCGGCTTCTACCGTCTCGTACGTCTCCGCGGGCTGCGGAACCGTAGCGGTGGGCTGCACCGGCACGGCCTCATCGGCAGTACTCACTCGTCGTTCACCGTTTCCTAGTTTTTCCGGAAATTTCCGGATTCAGCCGGTTGGGCGCAGCTCGTATCGCGGGTTGAACATGACCTTGCGGCCGTCCTGCAGGCTCACCAGGCCCTCGGCCCGGACCACCCGGCCCGGTTCGATCCCCACGATCTTCCGGCGGCCGAGCCAGACCAGGTCGATCACATCCGACCCGTCATACAGCTCGGCCTCCAGTGCGGGCGCGCCGCCGCGGGGGCGGAGCGTCACCGTACGCAGCGTACCGGCCACGCAGAAACGTTGCCGCTCGGCGCACGAGGCGATCGGGGTCGCGCCGTGCCGGTCGAGGTCCTCGCGCAGTTCGGCAGCCTCAAGCTCGGCCTGGCTGCTGGTCAGGCGCCGGAAGAAGGCGCGCAGCCCGCCAGATCCACCCTTACGTTGAGGCTCCTGAGTTGTCATGATTTATCAGCCTAGGCGATGCTTACCGCCCGGGGCCAACCGGCGATGCTACCGAATTTCGGCGATCTCGGGGCCGCGCTCGAACGGGTTCCACTCCGGCTCCGGCTCCTGCTCCATGGCCTGCCGCGCCTCGGCGGGCAGCCGCAGCGCGATCGCCTCCTTGGGCGCCATCGGCTCGTCCCCCCGGACCACCACGATGTCCTTGATCACGTTCTCCAGCGGCTCCGCGGCGGCCGGGTCGACCGCGGCGGGACCGCTGACCACCGCGCGCAGGAACCAGCGCGGCCCGTCGATGCCGAGGTAGCGGACCGGCTGCTTGGCCTCGCCCGGCTGCTGGGGCACCTGGGCCGCCAGCTCGATGCCGAACGGGCCCTCCCGCTCCTCCACGGTGCCGCCGGCGACGCCGACCTCGCGGACCAGCTCGGCCCTGACCTCGTCCCAGATGCCGCTGCGCTTGGGCGCGGCGAAGGCGTGCACCTGCAGCGCGCTCTCCTCCACCAGCACCAGCGCGCCGATGATCTGGTCGCCCGCCACCTGCAGCTGGACTTCGAAGCCGGCCCCGATGGGCAGCAGCAGGCCGCCCAGATCGACACGCTCGGCGGTCGGATACCCCTCGTCCGCGTCCCACGGACCTGACTCGCGGACCGGCACGGCCGGTTCCGTCTCGGGCGGGGCCGCCATGGGCTCGGCCGCGCCGCGTCGGCGTCGGAACACGTCTTTCACACTCCTTGACTTGATTCTATCTGCCGGTGGAGCCGAACCCCCCGGCGCCGCGCGCCGAGCCGGGCAGCCGTTCCACCTCGTGGAAGGCCGCTTTCTCCACCCGCTGGATGACCAGCTGGGCCACCCGGTCGCCGCGCCGCAGCCGGACCGCGTCCTTGCTGTCGGTGTTCAGCAGCGTGACCCGGATCTCACCCCGGTAGCCGGCGTCGACCGTGCCGGGCGCGTTCACCAGCGTGACACCGAACCGGGCGGCCAGGCCAGAGCGCGGGTGCACGAAGGCCGCGTACCCATCGGGCAGCGCGATCGCCACCCCGGTGCCGACCATGGCCCGCTCGCCGGGCAGCAACTCCACGTCCTCGGCCGCGTAAAGGTCCGCGCCCGCGTCTCCCGGATGCGCGTACGACGGTAATGGCAGCTCGGGGTCGAGCCGGTGAATCAGGACCTCGACACTCATGAACTGAAACCCTACCGGCTCGGCGTCTCCGGCACGGCTTCTCCCGCGCCTGGTGGGGGCGGTGTTTCTGGTGGAGTTCCAGGAGCGGGGGGAAGCGCGGGCGGCTCGTCCTTGCGCAGCTCGGGCAGGGCCCGGTAGATAACCGCGGCCACCGGCACGGCCACGGCGGCCCCGGCGATGCCGCCGAGCACGCCGCCCACGGCCAGCACCAGGATGATCGCCAGTGGGTGGAACTCCAGCGCCCGGCCGACGATCAAGGGCTGCAGCACGTGGTTCTCCAGCTGCTGCTCCACGATCAGGATGCCGACGAAGACCAGCGCGTACACCCAGCCCTGGGCGCCGAACACGACCAGGGTGGCGATCGCCCCGGCGAAGAAGATACCCACGATCGGGATGAAGCTCGCCAGGAACACCAGCACGGCCAGCGGCGCCCAGAGCGGCACCCGCATGCCCGCCAGCACCACGCCGATGATCAGGCCGTGCACGGCGGCGACGGCCACCGTGCCGAGCACGTAGTGCGACAGCGTGCGCCAGGCCGCCCGCCCGGCCCGGTCCACCCGGGGCGCCGCGCCGCCGAACGCGCGCAGGAACCAGGACCAGATCCGGTCCCCGTCCTTGAGCAGGAAGAAGGTGATGAACAGCAGCAGCACGATGGAGGCCAGCACCTCGATGATCGCGGTCGCGCCGCTGAGCACGGTGCTGGTGATCTGGCCGCGCTGCTGGTCCAGCTGCCGGGTCAGCTCCTCCACGAAGTCGGCGATCTGCGCCTCTTTCAGGTGGAACGGCCCGGTGATCAGCCAGTTCTGCGCGTCCCGCGCGGTCTGCTGGATCTGCGCGACCAGGCCGGGGAACTCCTCGTTGGCGCGGACTCCGATGATGAAGCCCACGCCGCCGATGAACGCGAACGCGACCAGCATGGTGATCCAGGTCGCGTAGATGGGCCGCAGCCCGGCCGCGCGCAGCCGGTTGGTGAGCGGGAAGAGCAGCGCGGTCAGCAGGAACGCGATGGCCACCGGCAGGGCGACGAAGCTGAGCCTGGCGATGATCATCGCGACCAGGTAGATCAGCGCGCCGATCACGATGACCCGCCAGCTCCAGGCCGCCAGGGTGTTCAGGATGGGCGGCACCCCGGGCCCGCCGCGCCGGTGCGGCCGGTCTCGTTCCGAAATCTGACGCTCCCTATCCGAGATCACTCATCCACACTGGCACGCGCCGCCCAGGAACGCGCAGCCATTTATTAACGAGAAACCCAGCCCGCATAACCGCCGACCAGGCCACTCGTCGCCGCGCCTGTCTAGATCGCGCCCTTTTTCATGAATTTTCGATAACCGTGTCCACCGTGAGTGGCCCGTCTCCCCCGTCGAGGACGAACTCCTCCACGTTCCCGGCCGCGCAGAGATCATCGGCGGCCAGCCGGACCAGCCCGGCCGCGGCGCCGGTGACGTCCAGCCGGGAGATCTCGGCGCGCATCGAGAGCTTGGCCGCCGATTTGGCCTTGCGGACCTGGCGCAGCACCTCGGCGACGGCCTCCAGCACGGCGGGGTCGCCGTCCAGACCCGCCGGGACCGGCCAGACGGCGCGGTGCACCGAGCCGGGCCGCCACCAGGACCAGACCTCCTCGGTGACGAACGGCAGGAACGGCGCGAACAGCCGCAGCAGCACGTCCAGCGCGTGGCGCAGGGCGGCCACGGCGGAGGCGTCGCCCTCGTAGGCGCGGGCTTTGACCAGTTCGAGGTAGTCGTCGCAGAACTGCCAGAAGAAACGTTCCGTCCGCTCCAGCGCGCGGGTGTAGTCGTATGCCTCGAACGCCTCGGTGGCCTCGGCCACCACCGCGTCCAGGGCGGCCACCATGGACAGGTCGATGGGCGCGCCGATCGGCCCGTCCTGCTCGCCGAAGCCGAGGATGAACTTGGCCGCGTTGAGGATCTTGATGGCCAGCCGCCGGCCGATCTTGATCTGGCCGGTGTCGAAGGCGGTGTCGGTGCCGGGGCGGCCGTTGGCGGCCCAGTAGCGCACGGCGTCGGAGCCGTACTCCTCGAGCAGGCCGAGCGGGGTGACCACGTTGCCCTTGGACTTGGACATCTTCTTGCGGTCGGGGTCCAGGATCCAGCCGGAGATGGCGGTGTGGGCCCAGGGCAGGGCGCCCTGTTCCTGGTGGGCGCGGACCACGGTGGAGAACAGCCAGGTGCGGATGATCTCGTGGGCCTGCGGGCGCAGGTCCATCGGGAAGACCCGCTGGAACAGGTCCTCGTCGCGCTCCCAGCCGGCCGCGATCTGCGGGGTCAGCGAGGAGGTCGCCCAGGTGTCCATCACGTCGGGGTCCCCGGCGAAGCCGTACGGCTGCCCGCGGCGCGCCTCGCTGAACCCGGGCGGGGCGTCGCTGGACGGATCCACCGGCAGCATGTCCTCCGGCGGCACGATGGGCGCCTCGTGGATGGGCTGGCCCTCGGAGTCGAGCTGGTACCAGACCGGGATCGGCACCCCGAAGAACCGCTGCCGGGAGATCAGCCAGTCGCCGTTGAGGCCGCTCACCCAGTTGTCGTAGCGGACCCGCATGTGCGGCGGGTGCCAGGTCAGCTCCTTGCCCCGGTCGAGCAGTTCCCAGCGCAGCTTCTCGTCCCTGCCGCCGTTGCGCACGTACCACTGCCGGGTGGTGACGATCTCCAGCGGCCGGTCGCCCTTCTCGTAGAACTTGACCGCCCGCAGCACCCCGCGCGGCTCGCCCTCCAGGTCGCCCGACTCGCGCAGCATCTGCACCAGCCGCTCGCGCGCGCTGTGGGTGGTCTTCCCGGCCAGTTCCTTGTACGGCTCCGCCGGCACCCCCTCCGGCGGCTCCGGCAGCAGCCGCCCGTCCCAGCCGATGATCGCCCTGGTGGGCAGATCCAGCTCGCGCCACCAGGTCACGTCGGTGACGTCGCCGAACGTGCAGATCATGGCGATGCCCGAGCCCTTGTCCGGTTCGGCCAGGTGGTGCGCGAGCACCGGCACCTCGACCCCGAACACCGGCGTGCGCACGGTGCTGCCGAACAGCGGCCGGTAACGCTCGTCGTCCGGGTGGGCGACCAGCGCCACGCAGGCCGGGATGAGCTCGGGCCGGGTGGTCTCGATCCAGACCCGCTCCGCGAAGCCCTGTGCCTGCTGCTCAGGCGTCAAATGGAAGCCGATGCGGTGGAACGCACCAGGATAGTCCCGGTCCTCCAGCTCGGCCTGAGCCACGGCGGTGCGGAAGGTGACGTCCCACAGCGTGGGCGCCTCCGACAGATAGGCCTCACCCCGCGCCAGATTGCGCAGGAAGGCCCGCTGGGACGCGGCCCGGGAGGCGTCGTCGATGGTGGCGTAGGTGAGCGACCAGTCCACGGAGAGCCCGAGCCGCCGCCAGAGTTCCTCGAAGGCCTTCTCGTCCTCGACGGTCAGCCGCTCGCACAGCTCGATGAAGTTCCGCCGCGAGATCGGCACCTGCTGCTTGCCTGGCTTGTCCGGCGGCGTGAACCCCGGGTCGTACGGCACCGAGGGGTCGCAACGCACCCCGAAATGGTTCTGCACCCGGCGCTCGGTGGGCAGCCCGTTGTCGTCCCACCCCATGGGATAAAAGACCTCACGGCCGCGCATCCGCATGAACCGGGCGATCGTATCGGTGTGAGTATAGGAGAAGACGTGACCGACGTGCAGGGACCCGGAGACGGTCGGCGGCGGCGTGTCGATCGAGTAGATCTGCTCGCGCGTCCTGGACCGGTCGAAGCGGTAGGTCCCGTCGGCCTCCCAGCGGCCTACCCATACCGTCTCCAGCCCATCAAGGGTGGGACGTTCTGGTGGCACGATTCGCTGAGTCGTCATGCCACCTCATGGTATGGCGTCGGCTTGGCCGTGGCTGGCACAGACTAGGGTCGTTACCGAGGAGGAATCACCGAGAAGAGGAATCATGGCGGGTACGGAAGAGAAGCCGGACATGCAGTGGCGGATCGTGGGCGGTCTGGTGGGACTGGCCGTGGGCTTCCTGTCCAAGAAGGTGCTCTCCTTCGCGTGGGAGAAGGCGACCGGAAAGAAGCCGCCGGCCAACACCGACTCGCCGGACGTGAGCCTGGGCGAGGCGGTGGCCTACGCGGTCGTGATGGGCCTGGGCATGGAGGTGGCCAGGATCGTGATGACCCGGGCCGCGGCCAAAAAGTGGTACAGCTGGAAGGCCGCGGCACAGGCCGTTCAGGACGAGATCAAGGACTAGCTCTCCAGCGCCGTCAGGAACTCGTTCGCCCACCGGTCCACGTCGTGGGTGGCGACCCGGCGGCGCAACGAGCGCATCCGGCGTCCCAGCTCGTGCGGGGGCGCCTGCATGGCGGCCATCATGGTCCGCTTCATGCCGTCGACGTCGTAGGGGTTGACCAGGTAGGCCTGTTTCAGCTCATCGGCCGCCCCCGCGAACTCGCTCAGCACCAGGGCGCCGCGCAGGTCGTGGCGGCAGGCCACATACTCCTTGGCGACCAGGTTCATGCCGTCCCGCAGCGGGGTGACCATCATCACGTCGGCGGCGCAGTAGAGGGCGGCCAGCTCCTCCCGGCCGAAGGACTGGTGCATGTAGGTGATGGGGGCGCGGCCGATCTCGCCGTACTCGCCGTTGATCCGGCCGACCTGGAGCTCGATGTCGTTGCGGAGCCGGATGTACTCCTCGACGCGTTCCCTGGTCGGGGTGGCGACCTGCACGAACACCGCCTCGCCCGGCTTCAGCCTGCCCTCGGCGAACAGCTCGCCGTAGGCCTTGAGGCGGGCTCTGATGCCCTTGGTGTAGTCGAGGCGGTCGACGCCCAGCAGCACGTGCTCCGGGTCGCCGAGCTCGGCCCTGATCTCCTTGGCCCTGGCCATCACGTGGGATTCGCGGACCAGCTGGTCCAGCTCCCCGAAGTCCACCGAGATCGGGTACGCCTCGGCCCGCACGGTCCGGCCGTTGTCCAGCTGGATGTCGTTCTTGACCGTCGAGACGCCCAGCATCTTCCGGCAGAGCCGGACGAAGTTGGACGCGCCGCCGGGACGCTGGAAGCCCACCAGGTCGGCCCCGAGCAGCCCTTCCAGCAGTTCGACGCGCCACGGCAGCTGCATGAACAGCTCGCCGGGCGGGAATGGGATGTGCAGGAAGAACCCGATTTTCACATCGGGCCGGAGCTTGCGCAGCATGCTGGGCACCAGCTGGAGCTGGTAGTCCTGCACCCACACCACGGCACCCGGCGCGGCGGCGTCGGCGGCGGCCCGGGCGAAGCGGTCGTTGACCGCGCGGTAGGCGTCCCAGAGCACGCGGGAGTAGATCGGGGGGGCCACGACGTCGTGGTAAAGCGGCCACAGGGTGGCGTTCGAGAAGCCCTCGTAGTAGAACTCGACCTCCATCGAGGACAGCGGCACCGGGATGAGGTGCATGCCGTCGTGATCGAACGGCTTGAGCTCCTCCCCCGCCGCGCCGGTCCAGCCGAGCCAGGCCCCGTCACGCCGCTGCATGACGGGCGCGATCGCGGTCACCAGACCGCCAGGACTTCGGCGCCATTGTTTTTCGCCCACTCGGTCGACCGGCAACCGGTTCGCGACGATCAGGAACGAGCTGGTGCCACGCATGAGCCCTCCAGTGAACCATCGCCTTGGGACCACCATACGTAAGGTCCCCGGGACGGCACATACCCCCCACGAAGTGCACAATTCAGGACCAAAGCTGTGAGAATGATCTCCCGCAGGTCGGCAGCCATGACCGAGAGGTTTAGACCATTTGGTTACAGTTTGATATCAAACTGAAGAGCCAGGTGGCAAAGCGCGCTGGCGGCGCAGATCCGCCCGTACGGCGGCGGCCAGCCGTTTGGTCGCGACCCGGTTGAGGGTGCCGCCCGCGACGGCCCCGGTGAGGAACGGGCCAAGGGTGGTGAGATGGCGCCCGAGCGTGCGCATCAGGCGGTTGCGCAGCGAGGTCTTGGCCGCCGCGCCGAGTGCCAGCGTGACCGTCGCCGGGCTGAGCGGGTCGACCCCGCGCTGTTTGGACCAGGCCACGGCGAACTGGGCGGCGCGCTGGCCCCCGTTGCCCTGCACCTGGATTCCGTAGGCTTCGTGCAGCTCGGCCAGGAGCTTGACCTCGATCGCAGCCACGACCAGGGTTTCCGCGACGAGCTGCGCCGGAGCGGAGAGCAGCAGTGGAGGGGCGGCGAACTCGGCCGCCGCGAGGGCGCCCCCGACCGCGCCGACGGCCGTGGTGGCCTTCACCGCGGTACGGACCAAGTCGTCGGCCAACTGCTCGCCGGTCAGGCCGTAGTGATGCTCCTGGAGGGTCGCGAGGTCCCGGATCGGGAGTCTGGGCGCGATGTTCATGAACACATCGGCCAGCCAGCGGCCCCGCCCGACCCCGGACGTGCCCGCCTTCCTGGCGGAGACGACCAGAGCCTTGCTGAGACGGCCGAGCAGCCGTCGCCGCTCGGCCCCGTCCGTCTCCGCTGGGGACCCGTCCTGTTCGACGAGCTTGCCGACGAGCTCGGCTACCTCGTCCGGTCTTTCCCTATCCGGTGGTTCCTTCGATCGATCCGCTTCAGAAGCCATCCACGGCCCCTTTCTTCGGTGGACCCTCTCCCTCAATCAGGCGGCACACTCGCGGCAGACCTGTTGCCCGTTCTTCTCCGACGCGAGCTGGCTGCGGTGATGCACCAGGAAACACCGGGAGCAGGTGAACTCGTCGGCCTGCCGTGGTATCACCCGGAGCGAGAGCTCCTCGTTGGACAGGTCAGCCCCCGGCAGCTCAAGCGACTCGGCCAGGTCGGTCTCGTCGATGTCGATGCTGCCCGACGACTTGTCGCTGCGCCGCGCCTGGAGTTCCTGAAGGCTGTCCTCATTCAGGTCATCGTCGGTCTTGCGCGGGCTGTCGTAGTCGGTAGCCATGTGCGTACTCCATCCCCCTCATCTATCTGTCTGCGCGTCGTCGCGCGATCTAACGCTCGGAAGGCCAATCTTGTGCCCGCATCTTCCGGGAGATTTTGCAATCGGTACCCCGGAAGGGCGGACACTGAACCTTCCGACACGCGGGACGCCGTTCCCGGCAAGGCTCCAGTTAGCCAAATATGGCGAAACCACAGCATTGGCGGGATGACCCACCGCGTTCGACGGCACATCCAACCACATGTGCGGGGCTGATGTGCAGCAGGGTCGTATCAGCGCGCCGACGGAGTCGTCACGGGCGGTCCACCCGCGAGTCGCACCGTCACCACGAGCCCGCCCCCGTCCCGGGGGACGGCGGTCACCGTGCCCCCATGCGCGCGGACGATGGCCCGCACGATGGACAGACCCAGCCCCGCGCCCTTGGCGGACTCGACCCGATCGGCGTGCAACCGCCGGAAGGGCTCGAAGAGGCTGTCCACCTCGTACGCGGGCACATGCGGTCCCGTGTTCGCGACCTGAACAACGGCACCCCCCTCGACAATTCCCGAACGCACCCAGACCTTTCCCTCGCCCCCGTTGTATTTGATGCCGTTCTCCACGAGATTGGCCACGCAGCGCTCCAGCAGCACCGGATCGCCCATCGTGGAGGCCGGATGCAGATCATGGTCGACCTGCACGTCCTGCTGGAGGGCCTGCGGGAGGAGCTGCTCGATGGCCGTCTTGGCCACCTCCTGGACGTCCACCGGCTTGCGCACCGACAGCTCGCGCTCGCTGCGGGCCAGCAGCAGCAGGCCCTCGATCAGCCGCTCGTTGCGGGCGTTGGTGCCCAGCAGGGTACGGCCGAGCACGCGCAGGTCGGCGGAGGCCTCCGGGTCGGACAGCGCCACCTCCAGCACGGTCCTGTTGATCGCCAGCGGCGTGCGCAGCTCGTGCGAGGCGTTGTCCACGAACCGGCGCTGGGCGTCGAAGGCGATGTTCAGCCGGGTCAGCATGGCGTCGAAGGTGTCGGCCAGTTCCTTCAGCTCGTCGTCCGGGCCGTGCAGGTCGATGCGCTCGTGCGCGAGCGAGCTGCCGGAGAGCTTCCTGGCGGTGGCGGTCATCTGCATGATCGGTTTCAGCGCCCGGTCGGCGACCACGTAGCCGAGCATGACGGCCAGGATGCCGATGCCGAGCAGCGCCAGCAGCCCCCGGGTGATCAGCCCGCTCAGCACGGTGGTGGTGACGTTGGCGTTCCTAATGGTGATCTCTTGATCCCAGTAATCGATCAGCTCCTGCGGGATGCCCCGCGGCACCGTCAGGTTGACTTTCAGCGCGCTGTCGAGCACCGGGCGGACCAGGATGTACATCACGATCAGCAGCAGCGCCCCAGCCACGAAGAACAGCGTGCTGTAGGTGATCGTGAGCCGCCAGCGGATGCTCATCCGGTCCGACAGCGACTTGAGGCGGTTGGCCAGCGGGGGCAGCGGGCCCGGGTGCGCGCCGGGCGGGGGCGGGCCGTCCCAGGCGGGCGGGCCGCTCGGAGGCGGCGGAACCTGGCTGCGGTAGGGCCCCGTGCCCACCGGTGACATCATCCGTGGCCCCCGCTGGGGTGCGGTGTCAGCCAGATCGCGCGGTTCGCTCACAGCTTGTATCCCACCCCTGGCACGGTCTCGATGACCTGAGGCTCACCGAGCTTCTTGCGCAGCGTCATCATGGTCACCCGGACCACGTTGGTGAACGGGTCGATGTGCTCGTCCCAGGCCTTGTCCAGCAGGTCCTCCTGGCTGACCACGGCGCCCTCCGCGCGCAACAGCTCCTCCAGGACGGCGAACTCCTTCTTGGTCAGGGCGATCTCGGCGCCGTCCCTGGTGACCAGGCGTTTACCGGGATCGAGCCGGACGCCGGAGCGTTCGAGGACCGGGGGCAGCGCGGGCGCCGAGCGGCGGCCGAGCGCGCGGACCCTGGCGATCAGCTCCAGGAACGCGAACGGTTTGGCCAGGTAGTCGTCGGCGCCCAGGTCCAGGCCCTCGACCCGGTCGTCCACGTCGCCGGCGGCGGTGAGCATGATGATCCTGGTCGCGGTGCGGTCGGCGACCAGCCGCCTGGCCACCTCGTCCCCGTGCACCTTGGGCAGGTCCCGGTCCAGCACGACGACGTCGTAGTCGATGTAGGAGGTCTTCTCCAGCGCCTCCGCGCCGTCGTAGGCCACGTCCACCGCCATCGCCTCGCGGCGCAGGCCGGTCGCGATCGCGTCGGCGAGCACCCGCTCGTCCTCCACCACCAGTACTCGCATGGACATCCTCCTCGTGACCCGCGCTGACGCCTCATTCTCCCGCTTCGGCCGGTAAGCCCACGGTAAGCGGGCGAGCACCGCACAAAATCTCCTGGTTTAGTGTTACCCGGACTGTGGGTAAAGGAGGCACACACACCCCTCTGTCCGATGCCGGGGAAGGCACGTCCTCCCCAGGCGGACCGCTGAGAAAGAAGGTGAGATGGGCGAGTTCACGACCACGATCGAAACCCGGCTCGACCAGGCCTATAAGGGACTTCAGGAGGCCAGGAACAGCGGCGACGATTTTCTCGCCGACACCCTCACCGCCGAGATCGAAGATCTCCGGAGGCTGGCCGACGACCACGGCATCCCGCTTCCGCGCTGACCGGCGTTACGTTCGCCCCGCCCCCATCGGCCTACCGGCCGGTGGGGGCGAGCCATCTGGCCGGTAGGGGGCGTCCTACGCGCCGGTGGGGGCGTCGCGTTCCGGATCCAGTGCCGCCAGCAGGTCGTGCAGCTCCTCGAACAACCCCGGCGCCGCGCAGATCGTCAGCTCCGGGTTGTACGGCTTGCCGCGCAACCCCCCGATCCTGGCCCCCGCCTCGGCCGCGACGAGCCCGCCCGCGGCGTGGTCCCAGTACTGGGTGCCGCGCTCGTAATACCCGTCCACCCGGCCGGCCGCCACCGAGCAGAGGTCGACCGCGCACGAGCCGCCACGCCGGATGTCCCGCACCCGGGGCAGCACCTGCGTGAGCACCTCGGCCTGGACCACCCGCCTGGACGCCGCGTAGCCGAAGCCGGTGGCGATCAGCGCCCGGTCCAGCGGCACGCCGGTGTTGCAGTGCAGCCGCTCCCCCGCCAGCCAGGCGCCGCCGCCCTTGACCGCGGTGTAGAGCTCGCCCATCGGGACGGCGTTCACGACGCCCGCGACGATCTCCCCGTCCACCTCGACGCCGATGCTGATCGCCCAGGCGGGCAGGCCGTACAGGAAATTGACGGTGCCGTCGATGGGGTCGACGACCCAGCGGACGCGGCCCTGGCCGGGAACGTCGCCGCCTTCCTCGCCGAGGATGGCGTCACCGGGGCGGACCGCCTTGATCCTGGCCCGGATCAGGTCCTCGGTCTCCCGGTCGAGGGCGGTGACGACGTCGGTGGGGCTGGACTTGGTGTCGATCACCTCCGGGCGGGCCGGGCGTTTGGCCAGGAGCAGTTCTCCGGCTTCGACGGCGATGTCCTTGGCGAGGGCGAGCAGATCGTCAGGGAGCATGCCCTCAGGCTACCGAGTCGGCCACTGTTCACCGAGATCGATCAGGCCGGAGATGGCCGGGGGGTCGAACGCGGGTTCCACGTGCCGGTAGAGGAAGGTGAGGACGGTGTCGTACCAGGCGATGGCATTTCCGGGTTTGAGGATCCAGTGGCCCTCGTCGGGGAAGTAGAGGAACTGGGATTCGACCTCAGATCGGCGTAGGTCCCACCAGAGGCTCAGCGCCTCGCCGATCGGCACCCGGTAGTCCTTGTCGCCGTGGATCACCAGCATCGGTGTGGTGATCTTGTCGAGCGTCTGGTGCGGGGAGAGCCGCTGGCTGATCGGCCCGCCGGGCTCGCCCCACTCGCGCTGCCAGAACATCGCGGCATCGGTGGTCCCGGCGAACTGCCCCAGGTTCCACAGGGAGGCATGGGTGACGATCGCCTTGAACCGGTCGGTATGCCCGGCCACCCAGTTGGCCATGTAGCCGCCGAACGAGCCGCCCATCGCGGCGGTCCGCTGGTCGTCGATCTCCGGCAGCTTGAGCGCGGCGTCGGTGATCGCCATCAGGTCGCCGAAGGTGGCGGGGCCCCAGTCGCCCCAGCCCCGGTCGAGCATCGCCTGGCCGTACCCGCTGGACAGGCAGGGGTCAGGGAGCAGCATGGCGTAGCCGTGCGCGGCCATGATCCACGGGTTCCACCGCCAGGACCAGTCGTTCCAGCTGCTCACCGGGCCGCCGTGGATCCACAGCAGGAACGGCGCGGGGTTCTCGGCGCTGGCGCCCTCGGGGAGGACCAGCCAGGCGCGGATCTCGGTGCCGTCCTCGGCCATGGCGCTGACCTCGGTGAGGGTGCCGGGGAGTTCCATCGCGGGGGTGGGGGTGGGCAGGTATTCGAGCGTGCCGTCTGGGGCGATCCTGACCGGCGCGGGGGCGGCGTCGACCGCGCCGCGCAGCGCGTAGAGGCTGCCGTCGGGGGCGGGGTTGAGCTCGGCGTAGGCGCCGTTGTCCGGGGTCAGTCTGATCGGGCCGCCGCCGTCGAGGGGGATCCGGAAGATCGGGCGGCGGCCCTGGTGGTCGGCGGCCACGTAGAGGCAGTCGGAGCCCCAGGCGAGGGCCGCCGGGAAGAGCTCACCCCCGAGAGCCCGCCCTTCGCCGGTGGTCAGGTCGATCACCCACAGTTCGAGGGCGAGGGAGCGCTCGATCGTGCCGTGCCGCTCCCGGACGCAGGCGACCTGGCGTCCGTCGGGTGAGATCCGGACCGGGCTGGTGAAGTCATGCGCCTCGGAGGTGGCCAGCACCCGCCGCTCGCCGCCGGTGATGGCGACCAGTTCGGACCGCGAGGTCCCCGCGCCGGTGGGGATCCGCCAGGTGGTGATGACGGTGGAGCCGTCGGGCGTGACGTCGAAGGAGGCTTGGTCGAGGGCGCGGCCGGGGTCGGGGGTGAGGTCGGTCCCGTCCAGGGTGAACAGGCGGGGCTGGGCGGGGCCGAGGTCGTGGTCCCAGTAGCGGATCGGGTAGTCGTCGTAGAGGACCGCGCTGACGCCGGCGTCCTTGCGGGCCTTCCTGCGGTCGGCCTCGGTGGCGGAGTCCCCGGGGAGCACCTGGGCCGCGTACACGATCGTGCCGCCTCCCGCCCGTACGACGCCGATCCCGCCGGGGCGGGTCGCCAGGCGGTGGGGCTCGCCGCGCTCGGGCAGCAGCCACAGCGCGGCGGCCTCGGAGTCGGAGTCCTTCTCGGTGGGGTCGGGGCGGCGGGAGACGAACAGCAGCTCGCCATCGGGGGTGAACTCCGCACCCGCTTCTCCCTTCGCCGACCGAGTCAGCCGGTACGGCTCCGCGTCCGGATCCAGCGGTATCTCCCAGAGCGCCGTCCCATACGCCTTCTCATCAGGGTCGAGGGACTGCACCACGGCGACCAGCCGGGTCGCGTCGGGAGACAGCCGCAGGGCGGTCACCCGCGGAACCGCCACGTATTCGCGCACATTCTGGAAGATCGAGGTCATCGTCCGAACCTACCTCCGGCCGGGCACATACCGAGAGGAGAACCGGCGGGATCCCGGCCTACCCTGGGGACATGGGGAATTATGACGCGCTCGTCGTGGTGTCGTTCGGCGGTCCCGAGCGGCCGGAGGACGTGTTGCCGTTCCTGGAGAACGTCGTGCGCGGGCGGGGGGTGCCGCGCGAACGGCTGCTGGAGGTGGAGGCGCACTACCAGGGGTTCGGCGGGGTCAGCCCGATCAACCAGCAGTGCCGGGATCTGGTCGCGGCGCTGGAGAAGGTCGTGGACGTGCCGGTGTACTGGGGGAACCGGAACTGGCATCCGTACCTGGCGGACACGCTGCGGCAGATGGCGGCGGACGGGGTGCGGCACGCGGCCGCGTTCGCGACGGCGGCGACCAGCTCGTATTCGAGCTGCCGGCAGTACATCGAGGACATCGCGCGGGCGACGGCCGAGGTGCCGGACGCGCCGCGGCTGGTGAAGTTGCGGCATTTCTACGATCATCCGGGGTTCATCGCGGCGATGGCCGATCACACGTGGGGGGCGCTGGCCGAGGTGGGGGCGGACGCGCGGCTGGTGTTCACCGCGCACAGCATCCCGCTGTCGATGGCCGCCGCGGCCGGGCCACAAGGCGGGGCCTATGAGGCCGAGTTGCGGGCCGCGTCGGCGCTGGTCGCGCAGGCGGTCGGGGCGGACGGCTTCGACCTGGTGTGGCAGAGCCGCAGCGGGCCGCAGCGGGTGCCCTGGCTGGAGCCGGACGTCTGCGACCACCTGGAGAAGCTGCGCCGCGAGGGGACCGAGGCGGTCGTGCTGGTGCCGATCGGGTTCGTCTCCGACCACATGGAGGTCAAGTACGACCTGGACACCGAGGCGGCGGCCAAGGCCGAGGAGCTGGGCATGCTGCTGGCCCGGGCGGGCACGGCGGGCACCCACCCCAGATTCGTCTCGATGATCAAGGAGCTGATGGCCGAGCCGGAGCCGGTCCCGTGTCCGGCCACCTGCTGCGTCATTGGTTCGGGTAGGCCAGCGCGTACGCCTGCGACAGGTTGAGCACCTTGTCGACGTAGGACCACGAATGGTTGTAGTGCCAGACGGCCTTCCTGAGCTGCTCGCCGCCTTGTCCTGCCTTGTTAGCACATAGGTAGTTGGCGGCCGACGGCACCGCGTCGTAGGCGCTCCAGATGTCGGAGACGCCGTCGCCGTCGCCGTCCACGCCGTACGCCTTCCAGGTCGCGGGCATGAACTGCATCGGGCCGAGCGCGCCCGCCGAGGACGGGCCGTTGTTCCGGCCGTGGCCGCTCTCGACCTGGCCGATCGCGGCCAGCACGGTCCAGGACAGGCCGGGGCAGACCCCGGCGCCGCGCTGGTAGAGCTCCAGGTAGCTGTCGGGGCGGCCGACCAGGACCTGGCGGGCCGCCACCGCGGTCTGCCGGGGCGTGGGTTCGGCGCCGACCGCGACCACTTGGGCGTCGCCGCCGAGCAGGTCGCGGACGCGCTGCTGGTTGACGTGCTGGCCGTGGACCAGGACGACCACGCCGGAGGCGAAACCGAGCTCGGCGCCCAGTTCCTTGCCGATCAGGCCGTCCACGCCGGGGAAGCCGAGCGCGGCCGAGGCGGCCACGCGGAGCCGGGGGCCGCCGTCGAGCTGGTATTCCGCGCCCAGGACCATGCCGAGCCGTTTCATCACACCGGCGTCGGCCACGATCTCGCCCCGGGCCAGCGCGCTCCACACGGCCGGATGGTCGGCCACCACCTTGGGGGTCCAGGACCGGAACTGGGCGGGGTCCACGGCCAGCAGCCGCAGTCCGGTACCGGCCACCCGGACGGTTCCGCCGTCCACGACCGCGACCTTCTGCACGTTCTTGACCTTGGCCAGGTCGTGCAGGACCTTCGCCGGGACCTGGGCGGCGGCGACGGCGAGCAGCCTCGGCGGGGTCACCTGGACGCCGGGGCCGCCGACGACGGGCGGGGCCGACGGCAGCGTGCGGTCGGGGACCAGCGCCTGCCGGGGAGAGCCCACCGCCGTCTCGCTTTCCGTGCCGCCTTCCGTGTCGCCACGGACGAGCAGGATCACACTGCCCGCGGAGACGGTCACCGTGATCAGAACGGCGAGACCGGCCACGAGCCCGCGAAGCGGCGTGAGCCAGGGAAGATCGGACACCCGGTTCACGCTAGTAGCTTAACGGCGGAAAACTCACTTGCCTTCCGGCGTGCCTGTGCGCCATGGTCGGGATGGGTCTATTAGTTAGAAAGTCGTGATCTGGACAGCCGCAGCGGTGAGTCGCCTGGTCGGCGGCTATGCGGCTGTCTATGGGACGGGTTTCTGACTAATAATGGGGAAGATATAGCTGTCCGCGTGCCACCCCCATGGCCGCAGCCGACCCCGGTCGGCGTGCCCGGACGCAGTACATCGTGCCCAGGGCGCGCGAGAGGGGTTTTGTCATGGTCGGGCCGTACCGTGGGCTGTTCAGCATGCGTGGAGCGAAATCGTTTGTGCTGGCGGGGTTCGTGGGGAGGATCCCGATCTCGATGCTCGGCATCGGCATCACCCTGCTCGTGCACTCCATCACCGGTTCGTACGCGACCGCGGGAGCCGTCGCCGCCATCGTGTCGCTCGCCTTCGCCGTCGCCGCGCCGCTGTCCGGCCGATTGGTGGACCGGTTCGGCCAGGCCAGGATCCTCGTGCCGTTCGTCCTCGTGCACGGCGTCGCGCTGTCCGGGATGATGCTGCTCGCGCACGCGCACGCCCCTACCTGGACATTATTCGCGTCGGGCGCGATCGCCGGGGCGTCGGCCACCTCGCTCGGCTCGATGGTCCGGGCCCGCTGGTCGCACCTGCTGTCGGACTCGGGCAAGCTGCACGCGGCGTTCTCGTTCGAGTCGGTCGCCGACGAGGTGATCTTCGTGACCGGCCCGGCGTTCACCGCCGTGCTGGCCACCAGCGTCAACGTGTACGCCGGGCTGATCGTGGTGATCGTCCTGACCGTGGGCGGCACGCTGGCGTTCGCGCTGCTCAAGGGCACCGAGCCGCCGGTCGTCCGGCATCGGGAGAACAAGGGCTCGCCGATCGCCATCCCCGGCGTGGCGCTGCTGTCCGCGGTGATGCTGGCGATGGGCGCGGTCTTCGGCTGCGTGGACATCGTCACCATCGCCTTCGCCGAGGAGCACGGCAACAAGGGCGCGGCCGGGTTCCTGCTCGCCGCCATCTCCGGCGGCAGCATGGTCTCCGGGCTCTGGTACGGCGCGCGCAGCTGGAAGATCGACCTGCGCAGCCGCCTGGTGCGGGGGCTGATCGTGTTCGTGGCCGGGTTCACGCCGGTGCTGCTCATGGGCGGCCTGCCGGCCATGGCGGTCGCGCTGTTCTTCGCGGGGCTGGCCATCTCGCCAACGCTGATCACCACGTTCTCGCTGGTGGAGCGGCTGGTTCCGGCGGCGCAGCTGACCGAGGGCATGGCCTGGCTGTCGACCTCGATCGGGTTCGGGGTGGCCGTCGGGGCGTGGGCGGGCGGGCATCTCACCGATAGTTACGGGGCGTCCAACGCGTACGGGTTCGCGTACGCGTGCGCCCTGCTGGCGATGCTGGTGGGGGTTGCCGGTTCGTCCTGGTTGCGGACACCGGTGGCTTCGGAGACCAGGTCATGAGTACCGTTCATCTTCATGCGGTTCGTTAACTGGGCGGGGAATCAGGCGGTCGTCCCCGCCGAGGTCCGGACTCCGGCGTCGGCGGGGGAGGTGGCGCAAGCCGTACGGGATGGGGCGAAAGCCGGGCGTCAGGTACGCATGGCCGGAACCGGGCACTCGTTCACCGGCGTGGCGCTGACCGGCGGGCTGCTGCTGCGGCCGAACGCGCTGACCGGCATCCTGGCCTACGGCAACGACTGGGTGCGGGTGGCCGCGGGCACGCCGCTGCACGTGCTCAACCAGGAGCTGGACCGGCGCGGTCTGGCGCTGGCCAACATGGGCGACGTCACCGCGCAGACCGTGGCGGGCGCGATCCAGACCGGCACCCACGGCACCGGGCGCGAGATCGGCGGGCTGGCCGACCAGGTCATCGAGCTGGAGCTGGTGCTCGCCGACGGGACGATCACCTCTGTCCGGGACGGCGACCTGTTCGACGCGGCCCGGGTCGGGCTCGGCGCGCTGGGCGTGCTGACGTCGGTGACCTTCCGGGTGGAGCCGTCGTTCCTGCTGCGCAGCCGGCGCGAGCCGATGTCCTTCCGGGCCATCCTCACCGACCTCGACGCGCTCACCGGCGAGAACGAGCATCTCGACTTCTTCTGGCTGCCGCACACCGACACCTGCCTGGTCAAGCGCAACAACCGGAGCCCGGGACCGGCCGCGCCGCCGAACCCGGTCCGGCACTGGGTGGACAACGTGTTCCTGGAGAACACGCTGTTCGGGCTGGCCTGCGCGGCCGGGGCCCGGTTCCCCGGGGCGATCCCGTGGATCAACGGGGTGTCGGCGCGGCTGCTGAGCCCGTCGGAGTCGGTGGACACCTCGTACAAGATCTTCACCAGCGTGCGGGAGGTGCGCTTCCTGGAGATGGAGTACGCGATCCCGCGCGAGCATCTCGGCCAGGCCCTGCGCGAGACCCGCGACCTGGTCGAGCGCATGGGGTGGCGGATCTCGTTCCCGATCGAGGTCCGGGTGACGCCGCCGTCGGGGGCGTGGCTGTCCACCGCGTACGGGCGGGACTCGGCCTACATCGCCTGCCATGTCTACCGGGCGACCCCGAATCCGGAGTATTTCGCCGCGGTGGAGGAGATCATGACGCGGCTGGGCGGGCGTCCGCACTGGGGCAAGCTGCACACCCGCGACGCGGACTATCTGGCCACGGTCTATCCGAGGTTCGCCGATTTCGCGAAACTGCGGGACGAACTCGACCCGGAGCGGATCTTCGGCAACGCCTATCTGGCGGGTGTGCTGCCCTAAACCCAGGGCTGGGTAAAGAGTGCGGCCCGGTGGCGTGTCCCGCGCCGCCGGTGTTCCGCGCGGGCGGCACATTGCGGGGGCGGGCCGTCCGGCCCCCCAAGCCGAGGAGCACGAGCATGAGACGGTTCGGCCTCTACCCGACGGCCGCCGTGGCGACGGCGCTGGCCACCACGGCCGCCCTCGCGACCGCGACCCCGGGTGGCGTCGCGGCGCTGCGGCGAGCGGCCGACGACGGGCTCCTGCCGTACATCGTGACCACCCGCGACGTGCGGGACGGGTGGGAGCTCGGGGCGCGGCTGCGCGTCACCCGCTACTACGCCGCGGTCCTGCCCGGGTTCGTGGCCTGGCTCAGCCCCGACCAGGTGGTCCAGCTGTCGGCCAGCCGCCGGGTGACCGGCATCGAACCCGACCGCCTGGTCGAGGCCCAGGACGTGAGCTGGGGGCTCGACCGGCTCAACCAGCGGGAACTCCCGCTGGACGGGCGGTTCGGGGCGCACGGCAGCGGGCGCGGCGTGACCGTCTACGTGCTCGACACCGGCATCGACGCGACGCACCGCGAGTTCGGCGGGCGGGCCGCCGCCGCCTTCGACGCCACCGGCGGGGACGGATACGACTGCAGCGGCCACGGCACCCATGTGGCCGGGATCGTCGGCGGGGCGCGGGTGGGCGTCGCCCCGGCGGCCAGGATCGAGGCGGTGCGGGTGCTCGGCTGCGACGGCACCGGCACGGTCTCCGACGTGATCGCCGGGCTCGACTGGGTGCGGACCAACGCCGAAGGCCCGTCGATCGCCAACCTGTCGCTGGGCAGCCCCCGGTCCCGGGCCTTGGACACCGCCACCACCGCTCTGGTCAAATCCGGCGTGCTGGTGGTCGCGGCGGCGGGCAACGGGGGCGGCGACGCGTGCGGGTCCTCGCCCGCCTCCGCGTTCGGCGTCTTCGGCGTGGCCGCCTCGGACGAAACCGACCAACGCGCGCCTTTCTCCAATTACGGACGCTGCGTCGACCTGTACGCCCCGGGCGTCGACATCGTCTCCACGTGGCCCGACAACACCCTTCGCCGCCTCAGCGGCACCTCGATGGCCTCCCCTTACGTGGCCGGAGTGGCCGCGCTGAAGCTGGGCGCCAACCAGTCGGAGACCCCCACTTCTCTGTTCACTTGGCTCAAGTCCACCGCGACGGGCGGCGTCATTGTGAAGAATCAGGGAAGGACCCCTAATCGCTTGCTGAACACCGCCAGCCTGTAGAAAGGTAAACGCGGCAAATGTGACCGGCGTCACATCGACTCCCCCACCCCTGGGGAAGGCGATGTTCGGACATGCCGGGTACGGTGCTGGAAGGCAACCGGCTCACGCGAGACACTCAAGGGTCCGGGGGAAGATTTCAGCTCGACGACGAAGGGACTCGCATGCAGGAGCTCCGTCTCGTCGCGGTGAGTGAGGACGGCACCTACCTCGTTCTGGCCACGGCCGGAAGGGGCACCCGGTTCACGCTGCCCGTCGACGATCGGCTCCGCGCTGCGGTTCGCGGCAACTTCTCCCGTCTCGGCCAGTACGAGATCGAAGTGGAGAGCCCGTTGCGTCCCAAGGAGATCCAGGCGCGTATCCGCGCCGGCGAGACCGCGGAAGAGATCGCGGCCACCGCCGGCATACCGGTCGAACGTGTGCGCTGGTTCGAGGGCCCCGTGCTCCAGGAGCGCGAGTACGTGGCCCAGCAGGCGCAGCGCGTCGCCGTCCGGCTCCCCGGCGAGAACACCCCGCGCCCGACGCTCGGCGAGCTCGTCGCCGAACGCCTCACCCGCCGCGGCGTGCCCGCCGACGAGATCGACTGGGATTCCTGCAAGCGCGACGACAACCTGTGGCGGATCAAGCTGGGCTTCGTGTGGAACGGTCACACCCGGCACGCGGAGTGGCTCTTCGACCCGCGGCGGCGGCACATCACGCCCTACGACGACGAGGCCATGCGCCTGTCCGCCGCCGAATACGTCGACCCCCCGCAGGAGGAGGCGACGGTCCGCCCCTTCGTGCCCCGCCTGGCGAGCAAGCTGGCACCCGTTCCGTCCTTCGAGCCCCGCTTCGAGCCCGAGCCGGTCGCCCCCTACGCGGAGCCCGGCGGCTTCACCGACCCCACCTACCCGGAAACCGCCTACCTCCAGCCACCCCCCCAGCGCCCCGCCTACACCGACCCAACCCCCCTGCCCGCACCACAGCCGGTGTCCGCGCCGGTACGGCCTGCGGCCTTCCACCCGGAGCCAATCCGCCAGGAACCATCGGCTCCCCCCACACCGATCTCCGCCCGCACCAACCCCACCGCCAAAGAGCCAAGCGCCCCTTCCGCCGCCTCTTCGCACCTTGAGCGGGTCCCGGAGACCGACCCCAATCCCAACGCCGCAACCCCCACCAATTCAAAGCCACAAACCCCAGCCGGCCCAACCACCACACCAGCCGGTCCAATCACCACGCCCGCTAGTTCGAACACCACGCCAGCCGGTTCAATCGCCACTCCGCCCCCAAGCCCGGCCACCGAACCCGCCCTCGTCGTGGACCCCGGCCCTTCCGCCGAGAAGACCGCAGCTGCCACATCGCCCACCGCAGCCCTGCCAGCGAACTCGACCGATGCAGCCGCCAGTGCAGCCACCGATCTCACCACCGAGCCCGCCACCCAGGCTGCCGCCAGCCCAACCCCTCAGGCCACCGCCACCCCGACCCCTCGGGCGGCCACCAACCCTGCCGCAGAGCCCATCACTCAGGCGGTCGCCGCAGCAGAGCCCGACATCAAGGCTGTCACCAACCCCGCGGAGCCCGTCACTCCGCCTGCCTCCGAAGCCACTACGCAGGCAGTCCCCGACCCCACCCCGGAACCCGCCGCCCAGCCTGCCGCCGCCCTCGCCGCCGAACCCACCCCAGAACCCGCCGCCGAGCCGACAACCATCGAATCGACGCCGAAACCCGAGCCCATCGTCGCGGCAACCCCCAAGAAGGACGGCAAACCCGCCGTAGCGGCAGCCATCATGGAGGCGGCCAAGCCCTCCGTCGAAACTCCCCTGGAGGAGCCGGTAACGGTCCCCGCCGCCCGAGTCCCCGACGAACCCCCCACCGACCCCACCCCAGCCAAAAACGGCACCCAACCCACCCCCAAGGACCCAAAGCCAGACCCACCCACCCCAGTCC
>NZ_JBDPLV010000111.1:0-26687 GCF_039871605.1 Acrocarpospora sp. B8E8
ACAACTCCTACCGCGTCAAGAGACCCGGTGACGTTGGCGTACGCCACGACGGCCCGGCCACGGTCAAGCTGGCGAACCTTCCCAAGCTCGCCCTCGCCTCATGATCAATTTAGGCTGAGTGGCATTGGGTCTCGACCCCATCGGCCAGCCCGGGCTGATTCGCTTTACGCCTGACCTCGGTATCGCATGGAGATACCCGTACAACAGCAAGTTCGGTGTGATCACTGATTGCTACGCCCTGAACGTGACGGGAGAAGTGGCGTGGGCTTGCTACTACACCGACTTCCCCATCGTGCGGGTCCGGGCCGGCACGATCACTGGCTGGGCCAATGAGGTGAAGGGTGCTCACGCGCTTGTGGTCGCGGATGGCAGTGCCGTACTCATCGGAGGATACGGCGAGGACCGGCACCGGGTCGTTGCCGGGACCATTGAGGGAGAGGCCTTTTCGCCGCATCGACACGCCCGGCTGGTGATGCCCAACGGGCGGCCGGTTCCCCAAGATGCGGCCGTAATGGGCCGGGGGAGCGAGCTCCACGTCGTCGCCGGGCACAGCTGGCTCAAGCTGGATCTCAAGGCCCTCACGACCGGATGAGCCGACTTTCTTCACGAACCCGGAGCGGCCTCTCATGGCCGGAGCGTCCTGGGACTGATCAAAGCCAGAGAGCGGGCCCGCATAGTCCGGTGGTGTGAGAGGAGAGTCGGGGCGACGCGACCCTCCTCCTCGATAATGGGCGATCAGCTGATCGGGCCGCCTTGTTGTCGCCCGACAATGTCGCGGGCATGATCGCCGTCCCATTAGGGCCGGTGAATGGCGGTCGATCACGGTCACTCACGGAGGGTTGTAGGTGCAGGCGGGAGCCGTGCAGGGGCAGGATCGGGACGATTTGCAAGCAGGCGCTCAATCTGCCTCTTAGCCCTGTGACCCTGGACGCCCGAGCGGAGGCGAGTTCGGGCCGAGTGGACCTATGCGGCCCGGACCGTCCTTTCGATCACGGACCGCTCTTCGATGGCGCCGAAACCGGACGCTTATCGCACATTCAGCTGACAGTTCGATTCCGCACCATTCCCTCATTGTCCGGTGGCCTACGGTAGGGGGCATGGACGAGGCCCAGGTGAGTGCGGAGAGGTGGCGCGAACAGGTTCGGGCGCAAGGTTCCATCGAACAGGACCGCAAGGCGTTGGCTCGACTGATCGAGTACGACCACGATCCGTTCGAGACTGAGCTTTATGAGCACTCCTCAGATCCGCAGATGCGGCTGGTCGACAAAGCCAAGAGGTCATACGCCGGTCAGTACGACCGCCGCCTACGCCGAATGCGAGAGCGTGCCAAGCGCACCGAGGTCGATCAATAGCCGTTGCGGGACGGGTCTTCGGCGGTTGAGGTACGGGAAGATGCTGCCGCCCTGGACGAGGGCGTGCGCTGGGAGTTAGGGCTGGCGTAGGCGTCTTGGATGGAGTGTTCTGTCGGGGGCACCTGGGATGGTTGGCGCCATGGTCTTCTTCATCTATCGCAGCTTCTACGAGGGGCCGCTCGGCAAGCTGGTGCGGCACTTTCCCGATGCCACGGTGCTCGATTGGTTCCGCAGGGTGTGGGACGACGCGGGAGCAGGTGACGCCTACGAGTGGGTCGAGCGTGAATTCGGAACAGAGGTCTACGGCCTCAACACGATCTTCGAGACCGGACTGCCCGCTCCTGAGAGCATGCGGGAATTGCGTGAACTGCTGGAGAAGCATCTCTATGTCGAGCAGGAGCTGCGGGTCGACGAGCACAGTGTGCGCGTGCTCACCGATGATGACGAAGTCGACCTGGCCTACTTCTTCGTCGACGACGCTCTCGTGACGGCCGAGCCCAACCGCTGGGCTTACCTTCTGCACGAGGGGTGGCAGTTACCCGAGACCCTTAACAATCCCTCTGCCTACGGTGTGTTCGTCCCTCCACTACTGGTCAAAGCGCTCACATCCGCACCGCCGGGCGGCGAGGGGATGACTTACGCAATCGTGCTGACCTTCGATTCGAGTGACAGCATCGGACGGTGCCCGCCGAAGTCGTTTCCGGGCGTACGGCTGCCGCAGCTTGCGGCGGCTATGCGGTCGGCCGATGTCGGGCTCAACCAGTGGCGTCGCGAACTGCTCGCTCTGCGCGCGCTGGTAGCCACCGGCGAGAGTGAGCTCAGGCCCGCGCTGGAGCGCTGCAACCGGTGGCCGATCTTCGAGGAGGAGGTATCCGAGGCATATAGCGCTCACCCGCAGGCGCACGAGGCCGCTTTACGTCGGCTGGAGGGGTTCGAGCCCTCCCGTGGCCGTAATCCGGAGCGCACCATCATCCGGCAGGGTGAGCACATGGCCCAGATGTCGATCCATATGGATGGCTTCTTCGGCTACCGGCAGTGGTTCTTCTTCGACGACGTCTGGGCCGCCGCTTACCCCGATCTGGCCACCTCACTGATGCACTACGGCGTTCACTGGGATCCCCGTTGCCCGGGCGGCCACGGCTATTTCGAGGATTGCCGCTGACGGCACGCGCTGGAGTGAAGCGCTATTCAGCGTTGATTGGATGTGTGCTGCGCTCCTGGCGAAGGGACGTCGGTGTCGCCAGCATTCGCCAGAAGAGTGCCGCTGCCAGGAAGAACAGCAGTGCCTGGCCGTTGAGTAGGGCGAGTGTGGGTAGGAGGCCCGCCAGTGCGCCCGCCAGCATCAGGCCCGCCGCCTGGAGCCCGTCGGAGAGGGCGAACAGGGCGCTCATGACGCGTCCTTGGAACTCGTGGGAGGTCGCCTGTTGGGCCGCCGACAGCCAGGCGGCCATGATCCAGACACTGGGTGCGCCGCTCAGGGTGAAGAACCCTGCGTGGAACCACATCGCGGTGGTTATTGAGGCGGAGTTCCAGATGACCAGGCTGAGTAGACCGAAGGTGAGCAAGCTGTAGGTCATCAGGCGGCGCATGTCGAGTTTGCGGGCGAGGTGCGCGGTCAGTGCGCCGCCGAGTAGCCCGCCTACGGCTTGGACCCCGCGCAGGAGGCCGGCCTCGGGCTCGCCGCCGCCGAGTAGGTCGGTGACGAACAGCAGGAAGAGGATCACGAACATGCCCTGCGCGAGGGCTAAGAGGCCCAAGACCACGGCGACGGCCCGGAGGGCGGAGGTGCGTCGGATCAGTTGTAGCCCGGCCGAGGCTCCTCGCCAGAAGGCCGGTTGCGTGACCGCGTTGGTTCTGGCGCGGGGGAGCGCGAGCACCAGCAGGACGGTGATGATCAGCGGGGTGACAGCAGCGGCGACGATGCCCGGAATGCCCATCCAGGCCAGTACGAATCCACCGAGCGGACTACCGGCCAGCCGTCCCAGGTTGCTGCTGAGGCTGATCGAGGCGTTGGCGGTGATGAGCTGGTCGGCTTCGACCACCGAGGGAACCATGGCGTCCTCACCGACTCGAACATCGCCGTGAGCCCGGCTTCGGTCGCTACGACCAGGTAGACGATCCATAACTGGCGACTGTCGTGGACGAGTAGCAGTGGGAGCAGCAAGAGCGCTCGAGAGATCGTCAGGCAGGCCATGAAACGTGAGCGGTTCCACCTGTCGGCCAGGATCCCGGCCAGCGGCGTGAGCAGCAGGCTCGGCAAGAGGCCGAGCATGGCGACCGTGGACGTGATGAGGGCGGATCTCGTGATCGACAGCGCGTACAACGGCAGGGCGATGAGCAGCGCCCACCGGGTGACCTCGGTGCAGAAGCTGGCTATCCAGAGCAGGAAGAGGGCTCGTCGCCGTAAGGGATGCGGTGCCTCACGCCGTGTCATCGGTCGTCCGGCGGACCGGGAATCCGTGCAGGACGTACATCACTCTTTCCACCCCGGGGAGCGCGGGCTGGCGTTTGGACAGTGCCGTGTAGCGGTCGACGACCGCCATCAGCTCCGCGTGCATTTCGGTGAGCTCGGCGCGCGTGAGATCGAGCGTGCCGTCCGCCATGAAGGCCGCGTCCAGCCATCCGGTGTCCCATTCCGCGCTCTCGTTGAATTCTCCGATGAGGCGGTACTGCTCGCTGACCGCGCTGTTCCTGATCATTGTTGCCATGGAGGCGGCTTCGGGTTCGTCCAGCACGCTTGAGGCGTGCCAGCGCAGCCGCTGGTTGCTCAGCTGCCACCAGCGTTCTCTTGCGTCCTTCGCGTGCTGCGGGGCGGGTTCGATGAACCCGTGCTGGTGGAGCTGGCGCAGGTGGTAGCTCACCTGAGCGACAGGCGCCTCCACCGCATCTGCCAGATAGGACACCGTGGCCACTTTCGCATTACGCAGGGCGTAGTAAAGGCGAATGCGCAACGGATGAGCGAAGGCCTTCAAGGCGGTGATGCTCTCGACTCCCTTGGTCGTTTCCTTGTCACTCATCGAGATCACCTACGCCCGGTTTGTCCGTTTACCCTCACCCTAGGCAGTCACTATGAGTTACACAACATATCTTGTGCAATAGTTATTGCTCTGTTGTAAGGTCGGTCGGATCCTCGCCCCTGCCGGGGAACGACATGATCAGCAGATGCTGGGACTCGTCGGAGGCGCGGTAGTGCAGGCGGATGCGAGAGTGGCCCCTGCCGTGGGGGCGGAGGTTTGGACGGCGACGGTCCGCCGCAGTGCCATGGCAACGCCTTGGCAAGTGGTCCCTCGGCGCAGGCGCAGGTTTGATTCCGGTCGAACCCACGAACCGGATACGGGGCCCGCCTTAAACGCGCAGGGCCCCTTCGCGTCAGTTAAGCCCTCGAAGATTTATGGGTCAACAGGCAAAACCGTGCTTATATTGAAATCAACCGTCTGGACGCGCCGATAAATCAAACTACACGATAGTAGAACGCGTTGCCCAAGGTGGCATGCAATGTCGGGGGGATATCGCCAATGGGCGGCGACGGAAATTAGGGTCCACAGCCAAGAGACCCTCATTCGAGAGGGTGAGGAAGTGGAAAGTCCCAAGGTTCGTCTTCATGAGGATCTACCAGGCCATCCAGGGTGTCCTCTCGACGCCAGTCAAAGAACGGGTGTCTTCATGAGGAAGGAGATGAGGATGCACGGAAAACGTCTGCTCTTCGCCAGTCCGCTGATCACCGCCCTCGTGTTCGGGTCGATCGGGATCTCGCAAGCCTCAGTCGTTCCGACGTCCGTAAGCGCCGGCGCCAGTCATGTCACGGCGACCTCGAAGGTCGCGCCGCCCATTTGCAGGAGTCTCGAGAAGAAGCAAAGGAAAGTCTGTGCGAACGGCTACTCCGAGGGATTCGAGGCCGGAGCGAAGTGCCGCCAGTCCCTCCAGCGCGGGAGAATTTCCGACGACGAGGCATACGACATAGGCTTTACCGCGGGGTTCAGCGCGGGCAAGAGAACGTGCTCCCAGTAAGACGCCAGAACGGGCCTGTCCGGATAGTTACCCCGGACAGGCTCGTCCATGACTGCGACCATGATCGAGTTGGCTGATGGTGCATGCACAGCTACGTACGTGGACCGCGGGCTCGATGATCCCGCAGAGATTTCCCGTGGTCATGGTGCACGGCGGTCCAGGAGTCCCGACTATCTCGCCCCGGTCGCAGTTGACGGGACGAGCGCCCGGGTGCCCGCGCGGGTGCCGATGGCGAGCCTGTGAGCTGCGAGTTTGGCCGCCAGGAACTCGACGGTGTCCCGGTTGATCTCAAGGCCGGCGGTGTATATGACACGAAGCGGTCGCGTGAAGCCTCGGGTTCAGAGGTTGATCTCTAGTCAAGACCACTTCTACCGGAGGCTTCACGTCTTTCCCGCCGGGGCCATCCCCTGCAGGTTGCCGGGATGATCACTCAGCACTGATGATCGCTTACGCGGAAGGGCTCAAGGCGACCTAGTGCCGCGATCTCCCGCAGATCGGCACGCGGGCATCCGCACTGTCAACGCCGAGGACCCGACGAAGTCGGCGCCGACCAAAACGAAAGTCGGTACGCAGAGTCGGTACGCAGAGTCGGCACGGACGGTTCCCGGCCCTGGGTGGTGGCTTGGTCGTGCCGGTTCGGTTCAGCGTCGGAATCGTCCGGCGTAGCGGCTTCGTTTGCCGAGGTGGAGGAGGGTCCAGGTGCCGTCGGGGTTGCGGCGGGTGCGGTAGCGGTCGGGGTGGGTTGCTTTGTCGCGGTTGTGCCAGGTGCAGGCGGGGGCGAGAAGGTCCAGGTCGGTGGCGCCGCCGTCGGCCCAGCCTTTGACGTGGTCGATTTCGGCCATGTCGGCGGGGATGGGACAGCCCTCGCAGTAACAGGAGGTATAACGGGCCAGAATGGCCTGCCGCTGCGCGGGGGTGGCCAGGCGCACGGCGCGGCCCATGTCCAGGACGCGTCCGTGGGCGTTGACGACCATGCGGACCAGTCGTGAGGTGCGGGCCAGCCGGTGGACGTCGGAGATGGGCAGCAGTTGCCCGGTGGCGATCAGCAGTCCGGGTGCCAGCCGGTCCGGCGCGTGCCCACAGGTCCTGCACGCATCGCTCACCGGCCCCCCACCCGCGCTCTCTGCACCCGTGCGCGCACTCCCCGCACCCGCTCCGGCCGAATCCGTGCCCGCAGTGAGGCACACGCCGCCCGCGCAGCAGGTCGAGCCGTCACCGGCTTGAGGTACCCCGGGTCGGGCATCGCTGAAGCCGGTGGTGTCAGCGTCGGTGGCGGTGGCGGTGGCGGACGCCGGGGTGGAGGCCGCATGGGTGGAGTCGGCGTCATGGGTGGGGTGGCCAGGTGTGGGGTGGTCGGCGGTGGGGTGGTCAGCGGGGAGGGATTCGGCGCGGACCAGGACCAGCAGTTCGGTGGTGACCTTCTTGGTCAACAGCGCCGACAGGGCGTCGGCCTGGCGGAGGCGCAGCGGGCGGTCGTCGTCTTTGCCCTTCGGCCGGGCGTAGGCGGCCAGGAACTCGCGCAGGCGGGCGCCGGCCTCACGCGGCAGCCGGAACTCCCCTTCCACGCCGCCGGTGCTGGACGGGCGGACCAGCAGGAAACGGGTGGCATAGTCGGCGTCGGCGTCATCGGCCAGAGTGCCCGGGTCCAGCAGCTCCCGCAGATACCGCCCGGCCTTGCCGATCTCCGCCGGGGACGCGCGGTCGGCCAGGTCCACCAGGATCGGCTCGGCCAGCCCGGCCTGCGCATCGTCCAGATGCGCGGTGACCCGGCTGATCGCCTCGACCGACCCCTCGGCCAGCGTGCCGGAGGCGAACCGGTCCCGGACGACAGGCAGGCGGGCCAGCTGCGTGGCGAGCCGGATCAGGCGGGAGGCGCCCGCACCGCTCATCCCCGCCGACGCGCGCAGCCAGGTCCCGGTGGAGGCGTGCCCGCCGCTGCAGGCACTCCTGGCCTCACCGGACGCATGCACCCGCCCCACCCGCGCGGCGATCGCCGAGTCCAGCCGATCCCGCGCAAACAGCAGTTCCTCCGTCTCGCCCACGCACAACCCGGTACCCTCGGGCAGGTCGGTCACCGCAATCCGGGAGGCGAGCTGCCGCACCTCGGCCACCAGCACCCCCGAATCCCCCGGCTCACCAGAGCCCTCCGGCCCCGCCGAGCAGCCGCCGCCGGTGGAGCGGCCAGCGTCAGTGGGGCTGTCGGCGGAGCGGTCGGCGTCGATGCAGCGGCCGGTGTTGGAGGAGCGGCCGTGGAGGAACTGCTGCCATGTGTTCTGCCGCGGTGTGTTCTGCTGCCCTGCGTCGCCGTCTGCCTCGCCGTATATGTTGTCGCCGTATGTGTCGCTGTAGGCGTCGTCGGCGCGGCGCTGGGGCGGGACGTAGTCCGGGTCCAGCATCGTGCCCTTCAAGAACGCGGGCAGTTCGCGTTCGCGGGCACCTCCCGCACGGGAGGAATCCCGCACGTCGAGCCGAGACCCGAGCATGAAGGCGCCCCCTCCTTTCGCACCGGGCGGATCCGAACAACTACCCTCACGCTATCGGGCGGCTACGACAAAACCTGGCCTTGATCCGCAACAAAACCGCAGGTCAAAGCCCCCGTGAAAAGATCTACCCACCCACCGCCATCCGAAGAGCCAGCCGCCACGCCCGATCAGGCTCATCGAGGATGGGCAGAATATTGAGCCCTTCCACGTAAGCGATCATCAGCGCTGAGTGAGCACGCATTCCTTGACCCGAGTGGCGGGCACCCCGCGGCGTCTCATCATCGGTGATCACGTGGACCACCCGGTGGCCGTCCTCGCGGCGCTCCACCCTGGTGACCGCCAGGCCCTCCAGGTCCAGCAGCAGTGTCGCGTCCGGGGAAGATCGATAAAGTTGTGCACGCCCGTGGTCTCTTGAAGATCGGCTTTCTAGACACCAGTCATGATCTACCAGAGCCGCGGGTCTCTCATTTCCGGGTGAACTTCAGCCTCTGCCGTCACTCATAGTGACCAGACCCAGGAACCCCTTTCGCCGCTCCCCGATCAAGCTCGAAGAGCCGGCATGCGGAAGAGACCACGTGGTCGTCCGAGTGCGTGCCAAGCCCTCGCCAAGCACGCTGATGTGAATGAAATCATCAAGCCACTTGCCGGACCGCATTGACAATTAACTCCGTTGTCAGCAGCAGCGGCATTATCGACAACCTGGTCCACCGCTACGACCAGCGCGGTACCGGCGGATCGTCCTGGCAGAGAGTGCACACGAGCGGTGGCCGACGATCTCACTGCCGAGGTTGTGGCTTGCCTGGAGTGAGCTCCAGCTCCATACGATCGTTCTGCGGCCTGGCCGCACCCGCCTCGGGGACGCGGCCCGCGGCAACGATGGGGAGGTTGGGCGTGAAACTCGGATTTCACTACTGGAACTACTCGACTCCGGACGATCCTGCACAGATAGCCTCGACGCTGGCGGAGACCGCCCGGATCGCCGAGCAGTCGGGGGTCTCGTCGTTCAGCGTGATGGATCACTACTTCCAGATGGAGCATGCCGAGGAGCCGATGCTCGAGGGCTACACGACGCTCGGGTACGTGGCGGCGCTGACCGAGCGGATGACGCTCCGGATGCTGGTCACCGGCGTGATGTACCGGCATCCGGGCCTGCTGGCGAAGATCGTTACCACGCTCGATGTGCTGTCGGGCGGGCGGGCGGCGCTCGGCATCGGCGCCTCATGGTACGAGCGCGAGCAGCGCGGCCTCGGCGTGCCGGTGGTGCCGGTCGCCGAGCGGTTCGAGCGACTGGAGGAGACGCTCCAGATCTGCCTCCAGATGTGGAGCGACGACAACGGCCCTTACCGGGGACGGCACTACCAACTGGAGGAGACGCTGTGCGTCCCGGCCCCGCTGGGCCGCAGCCACCTGCCGATCATGATCGGCGGTGGCGGTGAGCAGAAGACACTGCTGCTGGTCGCCCGGTACGGCGATGCCTGCAACCTGTTCGCCACCGGCGTGGACGACGTGGCCCGCAAGCTGGAGGTGCTGCGCACGCACTGCGCCGCCGAGAACCGCGACTACGACGCCATCGAGAAGACCGTGGCGGCGATGGGCCCGACACTGGACGACCCCGACGCGTTCTTGGCCGACGCCAAGCAGTACGCCAAGCTGGGCGTGAGCGAGATCCAGGTGATGCCGGACAGGCACCCGGTCGCCTTCGCAGAACAGCTTGCCGAACGCATCACGCCCCGGCTCGCCGACATCGGTTAGGAAGTTCGCCAGGCCACGGTCAATCTCGGGATGCCCGCGTCGTCGCCCACAGCCGCCTCGACGAGCGGGTCCGCGCTCGTGCGCTCGGGATCACCTTCGACAGGCTTGCCCGCAGTGACAGCGAGAGCCAGTCCCGATCGTGACCAAGTGCGGGAGCCCACGGTCCTGGCGGCTCACCCGGGTCCGGTTATTTGGCGGCCAGGGCGCGGCCGGTGTGGTGGGCGGTGTCGCGGGCCTCGGCGTGTCGTTGGGCGGCGAGGTCCTTGAGGTGGTCCAGGACGGGGTTGACGCCTACGAGGGTGAGTTCGCGTTCGACGACGGTGAGGTCGGCCTGCCACATGTCGGCGAGGATGCGCCGCAGGTAGGGCGTGGAGTGGTCCCAGCCCTCGCGGGGGGTGCCGGGTCCGTAGCCGCCGCCGCGGACGGTGACCAGCACGGTGGGCTTGTCCTTGAGCACGCCCTGGTCGGCCGGTCCGGCCGCGGCGATGACAAGGTCGACCCAGGCCTTGAAGTGCTGGGAGACGCCGTAGTTGTAGAGCGGGACGGCCAGCAGGACGGCGTCGGCGTCGGTCAACTCCGCCTTCAGCGCGGCGGCCAGGGCCAAGGCGTCGCGCTGAGCCGGGCTGCGCTGGTCTTCGGGGACGAAGCCGGCGGTGGTCGCGAGCGTCCAGGCGTCGGCGGGCAGCGGATCGGTGCCCAAGTGACGACGGAGGACCGGCTCGCCGGGGCGGGCGGCGGACCATTCGGCTTCCACCACGTTGGCGAGCTCGGCGCTGGCCGAGGTGGTGGGCATGATGCTGGCGTCCAGACGGAACAGGCTCATCAGCGTTTCTCCAGGTCGGTACATGGCACCTCCGGGATGCTCCCGGCGGTTGTCGGCGGTGTCGCCGCACGTAAGCATAAGCGGACTTTACCCCGCTTGATATTCCGGCGGTAGGGTGAGTCCTGTGGATCGACCCGTCCTACCCCTGGTGGGAGCGCCGCGCGCCGAGCGCGCCGATGCCGTACGCAACCGGCGGCAACTCCTGGCCACGGCCCGGGAGATGCTCGCTGAGCAGGGTGTGGACAAACTGACCATGGACGCGCTGGCCGAACGGGCGTGCCTGGGCAAGGGGACGGTGTACCGCCGATTCGGCACCCGGGCAGGGATCTTCGTGGCGCTGATCGAGGACGACGAGCAGATTTTCCAGGAGCAGCTCCTGTCCGGGCCGCCGCCACTGGGTCCGGGCGCTCCGCCGCTGGACCGTCTGATCGCCTACGGCCGGGCCCGAGTCGCGTTCTTGATCGAACACCGCGAGATCTTCCGTGCCGCGATCGACGGCCGCCAAGCCGTACCGGTCGGAACGGAGATGAACCTCTCCCGGATGCATATCCGCATGCTGCTCAGGCAGATCCCGCTCGGCGCCGCCGACCTCGACATCCTGGCCGTTCAGCTCACCGCAGCCCTGGAATGCCCCTTGCTGCTCTACCTGTCAGCGACCGACATCGCCGACGACGCCCTCCACACCCAGGAACGGACCGCACGCGGCTGGCAAGATCTCATCCAACGCACCTGCCGACCTTGACGGCGTCAGTGCAGGGGTAGGCGGAGGACTCGTTCGCCGTCGAAGAACTCGCCGGTGTCCTGGAAGCCCAGGTGCTGGTAGAAGCCCAGTGGGGAGCCGTCCTCGCCCGGTGCGACGCTGGTCAGGAGTTCGTGGGCGGCCGGGCGGGTGCTCAGGTAGGCGATCACCAGGCGTAGCGCCGCGCGGCCGTAACCGCGGCCCTGGTAGCGGGCGTCGACCAGCAGTCGCCAGAGGAAGTAGGGGCCCAGCAAGGTGGGATCCCCCGGCGGGATGTTGTCGCTGATCATGACGAAGCCGACCGGTGTGCTGCCGGCGTAGATGGCGCGGTACCAGGGCATCGCCTGGGGGTAGCGGAGGGCGTCGGCCAGGGAGTCGGTCACACCGGCCACATAGTTCTGCTGGGCCGGGGTGACGTCCAGTGCCGTCACGGCGGCCCGGTTGGCGTCAGTGATCGGCTGCAGGTTCACCTGGGTCACCGCGACCACTGTAGTCAGGGCTCGTACGTCTGCTGGAAGGTCGGCGGAACATCGCCCTCGGATGTGACGGCTTTCAGGGTGATTTTGGTTCGAGGAGCGGTGCCCCCGATCGGGCCGGGAGCGAAAGCGAAGGGGGAATTGGCGATGACATCCGTGACGCCCAGGCCGGTTATGGACAGCTGGGTTATCTGGCGGCTGGCTCCGGCGAGGTAGTGCCAGCGGCCGGAGGGGGCTTTCCACCACGTGCCGGAGACGATGTCGTGTTCGAGACGGCTGCAGTCCCACGTGTTCGTACGCTCCCCGGTCGGGATCGCGGTGGTATGCCCTTGGGCGTAGGCGAGCAGGGTGGCCCGGGTGGTGTTGGTGCCGTCGGTGTTGGTGAAACGGGTGCAGAGCCAGCGGCCGGTGGCCTGTTCGGGCAGGGAACCCGACCAGAATTCCCAGGCGGTGGCGGCTTGGACTTCGGTGGGCGGGAACGGGAGATTGCAGCCGAGGTAGGCCCAGACGTTGAAAGCGGCGAGGTTCTCGATCTCCGGAGGGCCGGAGCGGTCGATTTCGGCGGGCGGCGGAGGCTGGTGATAGATGTTGGCCAGCGCCAACCGGCCGAAGTCGATCATTGTGTACGGGAGGCCGCCGGCGACCGCCGGGGCACGGAGGCGCAGGACCGGCCCGCGCCAGCAGGCGCCGGTTTGTACCGGTGGGATGGGAGCGGTCACGCCACCCGACACCGGGATCACTCGCCAGCGTGCCCCGAGCCGGCTGAGGGTGGCGGCCGAGACCTCCTCGACCCACGGCGGCAGAAGGTACCGCGATCCGGATAGTTTGAGCGGGCTTGAGCCGTCCGGTTGGGGGCGAGGTTCAGGGAAGATCTCCAGTGACGCGACGCCGCGGCTTTCCGCGTAGCGGGCGATCCTGCCCGGGTCGCGCATCAGGACGATCGTGCCGCCGTCGACCTTGTCGGCGTAGAGGAGTTGCGGGTCGGTGGAGGGTGGGGCGGGGGAGACGCCGTAGAGGGCCTCGGGCCGTACCGAACCCTGCCAGGCGCGGAGGGCGCGGGTGGTGAGGCGGCGGTCGTCGATCAGGGCGCCTCGGGGATGCCAGGCGCGGATGTCCAAGGTTGTGGTGGTGCGCCAGGTTTCGGCTGGTACGCGTTGGAGGGTGAGCGTGGTCGTCGCGCCCGTGGCGGGGGTGCCGTTGTCGAGCCAGTACGGAATGCTCGCCCCGCCCAGCAGGAGCAGCACGGTCCCCAGGGCGGTCAGCCAGCGTGGGGCGGCGCGGCCGTAGACGCGGGCCAGGGTGGGGTCGGCGGCGGGGCGGTGCGGGATCGCGGAGCCGTGCTCGTCTTCCAGGGCGTCGACGAGGGCGAGTGCGATGGAGGGTTCTGGGACGGAGGCCTGGCCGAGGATGCGGCGGGTTTCCTCAGGGGGGAGGCCTTCCAGGCGGGTCATCGCGTACGCGGCTCTGGCTGGGGCGGGGAGGGATTCGAGGGAGGTGGTGAACGCGTGTTCGCCGCTGCGGACGACGGCGGGGACGACCTCCAGGCGGCGGGCCGGGCCCAGCCATGGGCGGAGGCGGTGGCGCAGAGCGCGGGTCAGCACCCGGAGGCGGGCGGCGGGGAGGTCGCCGGGGTGGCGGAGCAGGGCGCGGGCGGCCAGCCGATGGGCGAGCACGAGCCGCCGCTCGCCGCCGTCCGGGGGGAGCGTCAGGTATGCAAGCCACACGAGGTCGCGATAGGGCCGGGCCAGGGCGGAGTTCCCCTTGATCGACCTGCCCACGAGTGTCCCTCCCCAGGTTTGATCACGTGGCGTAGTCACGTGAACGCGGCTCGTGCATACTAGAGCCCGCGCTCAGCCTGGGGCAGGGATGCTCGGAAAGCGTCCGGTTCGCCCGCAAATGTCGGTCGGTCGCTGTCTGACTTGGTCGTGCAGTGGTTGCCGTGGAACTCCCACCCACCCACCCTCGGTATCTCCCCGGGGCTCCGCCCCGACCCCCGAGAGCACCCTCGGGCTTCGCCCGTCCAACCCTTGAGAGGCGTGCCCTCTTCGCCCCGGCCATCGAGAGCATGCCCTTGGGCTTCGCCCGCCCGACCCTCGAGAGGCGTGCCCTTGGGCTTCGCCCCGACCATCGAGAGCACCCTCGGGCTTCGCCCGTCCGACCCGTACGAGTTTGGTGTCAGCGTGGACGGTTGTCCCATTCGGACAGGATGCTGGCTTCCTTGTCGGGGTCGATGCCGTGGCTCAGTATGCGAGCGCTGAAGCTGCGGTCCGGGATGGGGATGTCGCGGAGCCAGGCCCAGGTGTCCTGGACGGTTTCGCGGACGGGGCGGCAGGTGAGGCCTGCGGCGGCGGCTTTTGCGGAGGATGGGGTCCAGACGCCGGTGGCGTCGGGGCTGGCGGCGTACCAGAGGGGGAGTTCGCTCCATTGCTGGACGTCGTGGTCGAGGAGGAACTGGTCGTCTACCCAGACGAGTTCGGCGTCGGAGGCGGTGGTCTCGACGCAGAGGTTCAGCCAGTCGCCGAAGGTGGTGTTGCCGGGGACGCCGCTGGTGAAGTAGCGGCCGGTGGTGGCGAGTTCGGCCTGGTCGAGGGTGAAGGCGGCGATGTCCCTGGCGTCGATGAGCTGCATGGGGAGGGCAGGGTCGCCGGGGGCCAGGACGCGTCCGCCGCGCTGGATGCGGGTGAGCCACCAGGGGAGGCGGCCGACGTTCTCGTGCGGGCCGAGGATCAGGCCGGGGTTGATGATGAGCGCGCCGCCGTCGAAATACTCTTCGACCGCGCGTTCGCAGCCCGCCTTCAGCACGCCGTATTCGCCGGTGGTGGCGTCGGGCGGGCAGTCGTGGCGGGGGGAGCTCTCGTCCACGCCGGAGATGCCGGGCCATTCCGGATATGCGGAGATGCTGGAGATGAACGTGTAATGGGGGGCGCGGCCGTTCAGTCGCCGTACTCCGTCGAGGACGACGCTCGGGGTGAAGCCGCACACGTCGATGACGCGGTCCCAGGTGCCGGATTCGGCGAGGCGGTCCAGGTCGGCGGGGACCTCGCGGTCGCCGTGCACGGCGGTCACGCCCGGCAGGTCGGGACTGCTCACGCCACGGTTGAAGGTCGTCACGTCGTGTCCACGCCGCAACGCCTCCTCGACGATCGCCCTGCCAAGAAACACCGACCCACCGATCACCAAAATTCTCATGTAACCATCTTTCGCGTTATTCCCGGACATGTCGTTGGGGTTCACGGTCAGCGGACATGATCACCACGTCCGTTGCGCTCTCCATGACACGATCTCCGGCCTGCCGATCCCGGTCCGGCTCTTGATCGCCCGGCTCGTCGCGCTTCTAGCGGCGGCTATGCCGAACCTCCCCAGCACGGCGTTCGTGCCCGCCGCCACTGACTGGCCCATGAGCTCGGCGACCAGGACGAGGTCCTCGCCATGAGCTGGGTCGCCCGCGTGTTGTCCCGGAACATGATGGCAACCCCATCGATGCACCAAATGCGACCAGAGCCGATTCGTCGCCTCGGCACTCACCTCCTTCCCGAGTATGAGCGGCCATCGCCTCAAAGGCCGGTTACCTCGCCCCGTGGCAGGAGGCGGGCGATTCGCGACGCGGCGAGGCTAATCACGACAGGGCCCGCGAGGACACGGCATAGAGGTAGCCGCCGTGCAGCAGCGGGGAGGTCGTGGTGAAATCCACCGCTGCGAGTTTCTCCGGGTCGTACACCTTCGAGGAAGGACCGAACGAGTGATCGCCGAAGACAAGGAGCCGACGCCCAGCCGGCCAGACGAGGGGCAGAGCCTCGACCCGGAGGCGCCGAAGCAGGACCCCCCGCGGCGGCCGGGCCGCCGGGTGGTGCTCGGCCTTGCCGCCGCCGCGGCCGGAGCCGCCGGTCTCGCGGGGGCCGTGGTCGTCCCGCCGTGGTTCGCCTCCCCGCCCACGAGCCCCGCACCGGCGGCAGCCCCGCGTGGCCGCTTCACCGGCAAGGTCGTGCTGATCACCGGAGCCACCTCCGGCATCGGCGAGGCCGCCGCCAAGGCGTTCGCGGCCGAGGGAGCGAAGGTGAGCTTCTGCGGCCGCCGCGTCGAGTACGGCGAGCGGGTGGCGCGCGAGATCCGCGCCGCCGGCGGCACAGTCCGCTATGTACGCGCCGACGTCCGCGAACCCGACCAACTCCAGCGATTCGTCGACGACACCGTCACCGCCTTCGGCGGCCTGGACGTCGCGTTCAACAACGCCGGCATCACCAGAACCGGCCCGCTGCACGAGCTGTCCCTCGACACGTGGAACGACGTGCAGAACACCAACGCACGCGGCGTGTTCCTCGCCATCAAGTACGAGGCGCCGCACATGCTCAGAGCAGGACACGGCGTCATCATCTGCACCGCGTCCGAATCACGGCGGCCCGGCGGCACCGCCTACACCGCCAGCAAGCAGGCGATCAAAGGCATCGTCGACGCCGCCGCCATGGACTACGGCCCGAAGGGCATCCGCGTCAACGCGATCGCACCAGGAACGACCGACACCGCCCTGGCGCGCCCGCCGGGCATTCCGGACACCGTCTGGGAGGGATTCAAACGCGCGTGGGGACCCCTCAACGTCTCGGCACTCCAGCGCATGGCCACCCCCGAGGAGATCGCCAGAGCCGTCGTCTCCCTGGCCACCGACGAGTTCGGCTACATGGCCGGCTCAACCGTCCTGGTCGGCGGCGGCCCACTCGGCGGCGGCGCCATGCGAATGCCCACCGGAATCCCCACACCCGGCTGACATCTCAGCGCTGTTCGAACAACCTCAAGAACTCCAGTAGCTCGTCGTTGCCGAAGGAGTTCCCGCCTTTCCTGGACGTCGTCGCCCGGTAAGTGCTCTCGGCGAACCGGTATGCCTGGTCGAGCGGCACCCCCTGGGCACGCTGCAAAGCCACCAGCGCCGTGATGAAAGCAGAGCTATCGCCGCCGTAATACCGTTCATTCGCCATTGCAGGATGCTACCGATCATCCGGTGCGTAGCTCCGGGACGGGGGTCAACGGCTCCTCCTCGGAGAGCGCGTGCACCCGCGCCGTCCCGATGTCGAAGTACATCGCGGTCAGCTCCAGCTCCCCAGCCTGCTCCAACCCTTCCACCATCGGATAAGTCCGCAGGTTATCCAGCTGCTGCAGCACATTTGTCCGGCACAACCGATCCAGCGGCCCGATCTCCTCCCTGGGCGACTCCGCCACGAACCGCGCCAGCGACTGCCGCCCGTGCCGCAGCCACCGCTGCACCGACGGCAACTCCGGCGCCTCCCCCAGCAGGGCCACCATCGCCCCGCACCCCGAATGCCCGCACACCGTGATCGTCCGCACCCCGAGCACCTTCACCGCGTACTCCACCGCCGCCGCCACCGAATCGTCCAGCGGCGCCGAGCCGTACCGGGGGACGAGATTGCCGATGTTCCGCACGGTGAACAGATCCCCCGGCCCGCTCGCGGTGATCAGCGAGGGCACGATGCGCGAGTCGGCGCAGGTGATGAACAGGTGGGACGGCGTCTGCTTGCGCGCCAGCCGGGTCAGCAGCGGCTGCACCAGCGGCGCGGTCCGCCGATGGTATTCGCGCGTCCCGGTGAGCAGATCCTCGCTGACCGGATCCGCGGCCCCCCGCCGGTACGCCCATGGCAGGTACCACCGATCCAGCTGCGGCGGCGACTTGGCCGGATACACCCGGGTGCCGTTGGCCGCCGCCGAATACCAGTCGTCGTGCAGCTCGTCGATGTCGACCGTGCCGCCCGTACGCTCGTGTTCGAGCCGCCACGCGTGCAGGGTCTCGAACGCGGCGTGATCCATGAAGTCCACGTGCAGGTCCAGATCCACCGGCGCGCCCGTCGGGATGGTCCGCAGCGCCTCGGAGAGCCGGGGCACGCCGAGAAAGGTGAGCGACCCGGTCACCGCGATCCGCCACCGCCCGGCGTGCTGCTGCACCTCCACCGACACCCAGGTCAGCCGCCGCAGCGCGATGATCGCGGCCAGCCCCAGGCCGATCACGATGCCCTCGGCCAGCCCGATCACCACCACCGCGCCCATGGTCACGAAGTAGATCGGCATCTCGCCGTGCCCGCTCAGGTCCTTGGCGTTGCCCAGGTTCACCATCTTGACGCCGATGAACAGCAGCAGCGCGGCCAGCGCCTCCAGCGGGATCAGCCCGATGATCGAGGCGAACGCGAGCGTCGCCAGCAGCACCCACATCCCGTGCAGCACCGCCGACCAGCGGCTGCGCGCCCCGGCCCGGACGTTGGTGGTGGTCCGCACCACCACGCCGGAGATGGGCAGCCCGCCCAGCGTGCCCGAGATCAGGTTGGCCGCGCCCTGGGCGGTCAGCTCCCGGTCCAGGTCGGCGCGCGGCCCGTCGTGCATGCGGTCGGCGGCCACGCAGGTGAGCAGCGACTCCACCCCCGCGAGCACGGCCACCAGCACCACCGCCCCCACGATCGCGTGCCAGTCGCCCTTGGGCCACAGCGGCCCGGCGGCGGACCCGAACCCGCCGGTCAGGTCCACCTTGGTGATGTCCCACCCGAGCGCCACCGCCGTCAGCGAGGCGATGACCAGCGCGGCCAGCGGCGCGGGCACCACCTTGAGCTTCGGCAGCCGCGTCCAGACCAGCAGCACGACGATGGTGAGCACGCCGGCCGCCACGCCGTGCGCGTGGTTGTTGATGATCTGCTCCGGCAGTTCGAGCAGGTTCTCCAGCGCCGAGCGCTGCGGCTGCCCGCCGAGCACGATGTGCAGCTGGGCCAGCGCGATCACGATGCCGACCCCGGCCAGCATGCCGTGCACCACGGCGGGGGACACCGCGAGGGCCGCCCTGGCCACCCGGAACATCCCGAGCAGCAGCTGCAGCACCCCCGCCATCAGCGTGATCATGCAGGTGGCGCGCCAGCCGTACACCTGCACGAGCTCCGCCACCACCAGCGAGAGACCGGCGGCCGGGCCGCTCACCTGCACGACCGAACCGCCCAACGCGCCCGCCACGATGCCGCCCACCACCGCGGCCACCAGACCGGCGGCCAGCGGCGCTCCGGACGCCACCGAGATGCCCAGCGAAAGCGGCACCGCGACCAGGAAGACGACCAGCGACGCCGGCAGGTCATGCCGCAGCACCGACGTGAGCTTGTCTCGCCTGTGACTACCCTGTGTGACTGCTGTGTTGCCCCCGGTCATGCCGCGACTGTACGGCACACTCAGCCGAGGACCGAGAAAGAGCGAGGAAAATCACCGGTAATAGTCGGGATAGTCGGGCTCAGGGCCACGGTGGTTGCCGCGCCGGGACCCGCTCTGCGTGGTCGATTCGGGGCTGCCGTAAAGCTCGTCGTACGACGGCCAGCCACCGGCCGGATTCTGCGCTGGGTAACCGGCTTCGTAGTCGTAGCTCCGGTCCTGGCCGGACGGGGTGTCGTAGCTCACCGAGTCGTACGGCGAGACGGCCGGCGGCGCCTGGTTGGCCCCGGTCACCGCGTCGGAGTCGTCGATGGTCGCCCAGCCCGCGCTCACCTCGTACGAGGAGTAGGACGGGGGCGGCGGCTCGGGCTGGTAGCCGTAGCCGTTGTCGTACGGCGTGGACGGCAGCTGGTAGTTGCCCGACGTGGACCACGAGTCGTCGCGGCGCGGCGGCTCCGGGTCGTCCAGCACGTCCCGCACACCGGTCCAGGAACCCGGAGGGGTGGGCGGCGGGGTGGCAGGGATCGGAGTGGGCGGGTAGGTGGGCTGGGACCAGGCCGACGGCGGCTCCTGGTAGGTGGGCTCGACCGTCGGGAACGAGCCACTGGGCGCGCGGGGCGCCTCGAAGGCGCCACGGGGAACCTCGAAGGAGCCGGTCGCGGGGAACGATCCCGTGGCGGGCGAGACGGCGTCGAACGATCCACTGGTCCGGGGCGGCTCATACGCGGCGACCCGGGAGGACTCGAAGGAACCCGTGGAAGGCCCGGACAGGAACGGCCCGGTGGCGGGCGTGGCCTCGAACGGGCCGGTCGCGGAGAAGGGGCCGGTGGAGCGCATCGGCTCCGGCGTGGCCAGCGGGCCGGTGGGCGAGCCGGTGTAGGAGCTCATCGGCTCGGGGGTGGGGGCGGAGAAGGTCATGGTCTTCTCCTCGGCGATGGCCGAGGAGGGGGTGGCGCGCAGCGGTTCCACCAGGTCGGCGAGGCCGGGGGACGGCACGGCCCCGGCGATGCCGGGCACCGCGCCGGCGGCGGGCCGCTGCGGGAGCGGAGCCTGCACGGTGGACGCGTTGGGGTCGACGCCGATGCCGGCCTCGGCCTCCAGCGGGCGCGGGGTCGCCATCCGCTGTTTGATCGTTCCGCCGAAGGCGCCGTCGTCGGCGCGCACCCGGCTCCAGTAGTCGTCGTCGTAGTCGTCGTCCGCGCCCCACTCGTCCACCCCGCGTTTACCGCGCGGAGCGGTGGCGGCGGCGGGCTGCTTGCCCGCGGGCTTGCCGCCAGGCTTGCCACCTCGCTGCGCCGGGCGCGCGGCCTGGCGGCCGCCGGGGCGGGCGGCAGGACGGGGAGGCGCACCGGTCGTTTTGGCGGCGGCCCGTTTGGCCGGCTCCTCGAAGGCGTCGAAACCCTCAGGGAAGCTCTCGAAGAACGTCTCCTCGGCAGGCCGACGGCTCTTCGGTCCCGTCCCTTCGGCCATCGCCTTGATCCGCTCGGAAGAGAGCGCGCTCTCCCTGCGGTTCATCGACCGCATGCCCAGTGCCACCACTACCAGCACCAATAGCACGACGGCGACGAGGCCCAAAATGACCGCAGTCATAGCACCACCCTCAAGGCCATGGCCTTCCAGCGGCGCCGGTGAGATCGCGCGGCCATCGACGCGACCTGCCCCCTTCGTTCACCTGCGCTCAGCAATTGGAACCGATTCTGCTTGACCACAATGACCGTTGTCACACCCTAGGCGAAGATTGGTTCGGCACTATTACCTCCGGTGTTCAGCATGTCACTGGATGTTGGTCGCTGTGAGCCGTCCACGTGCGATGGTGTGCGCCGCGATGCGTTCCAGACTCTCCGAGAGGGGGGCTCCCACCGGAAGATCCAGTTTCGCGTCGAGGGCATAGACAGTGAAACGGTAGCTGTCATCGGCCCGGCAAGGGGCCACATATCCGACTTTGCCGCTAGTTGTCGCGCCTTGCCGTGATCCTCGGGGCACGGTGTTCTCCCCGAGCTCGGTGGTTTCCGGATCGATGTTGTACACGACCCAGTGCACCTCCGCCCCATCGCCTGAATCGTTGGTGTCGTCGACCACCAGGGCCACCGACTTGGCGCCCGACGTCCCCGACCAGCGGAGCGGCGGATTGCCGATCTGCCCCTGGCAGGAGTAGCCGTGCGGCAGTGGGTCACCGTCCCGGAACTGCGGGCTCGACACGCTGATGACGTCGAGGTCCGCGGGCGAACCACCGCCCACGATCCCGCAGCCCGAGGCCCCCGCCCACACGGCGACGGCCACCATCGGTAAGACGGCGGCACGGGCGCGTGCTGGTTTGGAAGGCGACCCCATGCCGGATGATGCTACGCGGAACCGGATGGTGCGCTGACCCGATCGCGATGATCCGTCGCGCGAAGAACGCACCGAATCGGGCTGATCGAGCGCTGGACCTGGGCGGAGACCGCGCCATACCCGATCCGACAGCGGATCCACAGGTACGCGACAGGCACCCAACGGATGCCCGACGGATGCCCGAACGGACGCCCTAAACGGGTACTTCTCGGATGATCGCGGCTGCGCCGCCGCCCGCCGTGGGGCTACGACACGAAGAACGTCACCTTTTCCCGATTTATTGAGGAAGAGGTACGACTAGGCGACATGTCACCACATGGCGGCGGGCTCGGCGGGTTGGGGCTCGTCCGGTGCTGGATAGCTGACTATTGTTTCCACTTTTCGTCAGACTTCCGTCGATTCCCGATCCGATCGAACCCTTTCGATTCTGGTACGGCTTGCGCCCGGCCGGAACGCTCAACGCTCGGCGCACGCTGGGAGAAGGCTCCTTTTCAAGCACGCGCTCGGCAACCCCTACGCGGACGGCGTTCCGAGGCCCTGCGAGCGCGCAACAACAAAGGCCGAAATTTCCGTCAAAGCGGACGGAGTTTTCTTTAGTGTGCCATTTATTTGCCAAAGCTGATACGTCGAACGTGACTTTGTCCAAGGGTCGTGGGTATTTCCGTTTCGCAGCGCTCTGCTCTCAGCGGAGAAGGATTCTCACAGTAAGGGATTTAGTTGAGATATTGTGGGACCGGGTCTGTTAAGGACCTGTTTATCGGCGCTCGTCTCCTGAGATGTGCCGCCGTCATGACCGTTGCGGGCGTGGCGTTGGCCGGCCAGATCCAGACCAGCGCGATGGCATCCGCGGACCCCGCGGCCAACGCGACCTCACTCACCTCCGGTAACTGGGACCGCGATCACTATCGCGACCGGTACTGGTACCGCGAACGGGACCGCCATCGGCCCCGTCACGCTGACAGCGGCGGATGCCCCTGCCAGCGCCATGGCGACTGCACCCGCTCCAACGCCCCACAGAGAACCCGAGGCGACTACGACACCGGCCCACAACGCCCACCCCGCCCACATAACCCACGTGGACCTCAAGAACCGCAGAGTTTCCCCGAACCACAAGGCCAGCGCGACTTCCAGAACCTGCCCGGAGCACAAGGCCAACGCAACTTCCAGAACCTCCCCCACAGGCCTGCGCTCGGCCACCCTGGCCAGACCAGCACGCCCGGCCAGATCAGCAGGCCTGGCCAGATCAGCAGGCCTGGCCAGATCAGCAGGCCTGGCCAGATCAGCAGGCCTGGCCAGATCAGCAGGCCTGGCCAGATCAGCAGGCCCGGTCAGATCAGCAGGCCCGGTCAGATCAGCAGGCCCGGTCAGATCAGCAGGCCCGGTCAGATCAGCAGGCCCGGTCAGATCAGCAGGCCCGGTCAGATCAGCAGACCTGGTCAGTTCATTAGGCCCGGCCAGTTCGGCAGATCTGGCCAGATCGGCCAATCTGCCCATAACACCAAGCCCAGCAAGCCTGGCCCGCCCGGGCCTCCCGGCAAGCCCGGCCATGATGGCAAGCCCGGCCACCCCGGCCCGCCCGGCAAACCTGTCAAGGACAGCAAGCCCGGCCCATCTGGCCCCCGCAGCTTCCCTGGCAAGCCCAGCGATGACGGCAGGGGCAGCGTTGACGCCAAACCTAGCGATGACGTCAGGGACAGATATGACGGTAGGCGCAGATATGACGACAAGGCCAGCCTGGGTAGCTACGACGATAGGCGCCACATGGCCAGCCATGACGACAGGCGCGGCAATGTCCGGCATGACGGCAGGGGCGGCAATATCGGGCATGACGGCAGGGGTGGCAATGTCGGGCATGACGACAGAGGCGGCCTGGGCAGCCACGACGATTGGGGCAACATGGCCAGCTTTGACGGTGAGCACGGCAAGGGCGGGCATGACGGCAAGGGCGGCAAGGCCGGGTATGACGGCAGAGGCGGCAAGGGCAAGGAGAGCGGCAAGGGCAACGAGAACTGACAGTCATGTTCCGCCGGGCCTCCCGGTCAGCTCGGCCAACTCCCCGGCCAACTCGGCCAGGCTGGCCAGACTGGTGAGCCTGGGCTGCCGGGTTCCTAGCGGCCGGGTTCCTGATGGTTCCGTCATCCGCGGTTCTCGCTTCCGGCATCCGGAGCCAGTGAGCCGATCGGGCTGACCAAGACCTGAACGAGAAGAACGAACCTGATGGGCTGGTTTGATCCCGCTTCGGGAGAGGCGTTCAAGGTCGATCAGTCCCATCAGGCTGTCCGGCCGTCGGCCCCTTGCAGGGGGAACCGCTGGGCGGTCAAGTGAGCGCTGACACGACTTAGGGTGGAGTCGTGAGTGATCCCGCAGGCCCGCTTCCCCCGTCGCCGCCGACAGCGCGCCCGGTGTCGCGTGACGCGCTCCGGGCACCCGCCCATCAGGTGTCGCGACGCGCCATCACGCTGTGGTTCATCGAAGGGATCACCGGCTTCATCATCATGGTCGGCGGCGCGGCCCTGCTGTCCCTCTGGGTCGGCAGCTGGACCTGGCTACCCGACTGGCTCACCGCCCGTCCCTGGCTGGTCCCCCTGGCCACCGCCCTGGTCCTGCTCCCCCCAGTGATCATCGAGCCACCCCTACGTTTCGCCGTGCACCGCTGGGAACTCTCCGACGACGTGGTCTACGCGCGTTCCGGCTGGTTGAGCAGGGAATGGGTGTTCGTCCCCGTAGGCCGCATCCAAACCGTCGACAAAGCCCAAGGCTGGTTCGAACGCCTCCTCGGCCTGGCCACCGTAGAGATCAGAACCGCGTCCTACGCCGGCTCCTCCACCATCAAGGGCCTCGACTACGAGGTCGCCGCCCGCCTGGCCGAAGACCTCTCCCACCAAGCCCAGCAACTCAGAGACGACGCCACATGACGTCCCCAGAACCGGACAAACCAACCCATTCGCCCCCACCCAACACGCCCTCAACCAACGGGCCAAAAGGTGACGCGGTCCGAGGTGACGCGGTCCGAGGTGACGCGGTCCGAGGTGACGCGGTCCGAGGTGACGCGGTCCGAGGTGACGATTCTCCGGTTAAGGCTCCCCGAGGTGACGCGGTCCGAGGCGACCATCCCCCGATCGAGGCGGGCCAAAGTGGCGCAGACCAGGGAGATGCGGACCAAGGCGACTCGGACCAGGGAGACGCGGTCCGAGTTCATGCGGCTGAGAGTGACGTGGCACCCGACAATGCGGTCCGAGGTGACGATTCGTCGTTCAGGGCGGCGCCGGATGCTGGGGTTCCTGGGCAGCATGCTGGGGTTTTGCCGGTGGCGGTGCGGCTCAGTCCGAAGGTGTTGCTGATCGATCCGGTGCGGATGTTGCCGTCGCTGCTGCTGCCGCTGGGTGGGGTGCTGGTCGCGGGTGGGTTTTCGCCGCGTTCGTTCGTGTTCGCGGCCATGGGTGTGGCGGGGTCGATCGTGTTCGCGGTCATCAGGTGGGCCACGTTCACGTACACGATCGTGGGGGATCGGCTGGAGCTGACCAGGGCGTTCGTCAGCCGTTCTGTTCGTACCATTCCGTTGGAGCGGATTCGCGGGGTGGATGTCAGCACGCCGCCGCTGCATCGGCTGCTCGGCCTGGCCGTGCTCAAGCTCGATACCGGTGCCGGAGGCGACAAGCAGGAAGGCGAACTCAACGGGGTAACCGTCGAAGAGGCCGAACGGCTGCGCGCTGTCCTGCTGGCTCGCCGAGCCATCCCGGCCGTCGTCTCGTCCGAGAGCTCCACCAATGCCACCGATACGACCACCGGGACGACGCGCGCGGCTTCCGACCATGGCAAGGAGCACTACTACATCCGGGTTCCCCGGTCCTGGCTCAGGTACGGCCCGCTGTCCGGCGCATACCTGCTGACACCGTTCGCCCTGGTCGCCGGTGCGATCGGCCTGCTGTTCCAGTGGGGCGACGAGTTCGGCATCAGCGGCAAGGACGCCTGGGCGGTCGGCGAATGGCTGTGGGACCGCCCGCAGTACCTGATCGTCGCCGTGGCCGTCCTCGTGCTGGCCATGCCTTTCGTCGGCGGCGTCATGTATGCGATCTTCAACTGGGACTTCACCCTCAAATCACGCGACGGTTACCTGGTCGCCGAACGCGGCCTGATCAACCGTCGTGCGGTCTCCCTGGAACGCCGCAGAATCCGCGGCTACGAACTGGCCGAAAGCCCACCAGAACGCGCCGCCAAGCTGGTCAGAGTCTGGGCAGTGGTAACGGGCCTAGGCGACTCCCAAACCCGAGGCCAACTCCTCCCCGTCGCCCCCAAATCCGCCGCCCTAACCATCGCCGCCGAAGCAATCGGCCCATTCGACCCCTCCAGCGCCACCACCCCACGCAGCCAGGTCAGCACGCCCGACCAGACCGGCCAATTCCACCCTTCCGACCAGTTTGGTCAGCTCCATCCGTCCGAGCACGAAGCTTCGTCCGGCCAGGTTCCTTCCGGCCAGGTTCCTTCCGGCCAGGCCGATTCGGCTGACCAAGCCAGCCCGACCGGAATGCCGCTACGCCCGCATCCACCGCAGGCCCGCAGGCGTCGCCTGTTCCGCGCCATCTTCCCGTGGCTGGTGGTCGCCGCTGTCGCGGGAGTGCTCGGCTGGGGTGTCGTCGTGGTGACCGCCTTGGTGCTCGCGCTCCTGGGGATTCCGCTCGGCCTCGACCGATACCGGTCGCTCGGCCACGCGTACGACGGCGCTCGCTTTTCGGTCCGGTCAGGCTCGCTCCGCCGCACACAGGCGATCGTCGAACGCCGGGCCATAGTCGGCTGGACATTCAAACAGACGTGGTTCCAGCGTTCATCCAGGCTGCTGACCGTGATCGCGGGCGTCGGCGCAGGCAAAGGCGGCTACTCCGCACTCGACACCGGCGAACGCCAAGGCGTGGAGTTCGCCGCCGAGGTCACCCCCGAATGGCTGAACCAATTCATCGCCCGGCCCTAACGATCCCGTCGACCACACCCCACCGATCAGGCCTCAGCGATCTGGCCAACACGATCGGGCCTACGAGGATCCAACCTGACGAACGGGTCGCTTGGGTTGCTCGTCGTTATCGGGCGCCGTTTGCGCTGGTGGTGGTTCTTGCCGTACCGGCGCCAAGAGTGGTGGCGGCAGTCTGGCAGGCGCTTGAGGATCCAACCCGACGAACGGGTCGCTTGGGTTGCTCGTCGTTATCGGGCGCCGTTTGCGCTGGTGGTGGTTCTCGCCGTACCGGCGCCAAGAGTGGTGGCGGCAGTTCGGCAGGTGCTCAAGTCTGGCCGAGTGATCCAACCCGACGAACGGGTCGCTTGGGTTGCTCGTCGTTATCGGGCGCCGTTTGCGCTGGTGGTGGTTCTTGCCGTACCGGCGCCAAGAGTGGTGGCGGCAGTCTGGCAGGCGCTTGAGGATCCAACCCGACGAACGGGTCGCTTGGGTTGCTCGTCGTTATCGGGCGCCGTTTGCGCTGGTGGTGGTTCTTGCCGTACCGGCGCCAAGAGTGGTGGCGGCAGTCTGGCAGGCGCTTGAGGATCCAACCCGACGAA
>NZ_JBDPLV010000112.1:0-26567 GCF_039871605.1 Acrocarpospora sp. B8E8
CACGAGGGCCGGATCCTCGTGAACGGCACCCTGGCCGAGCTCAAGCAGCTGCTCCCGCCCGCCAAGGTCGAATACGTCGAGAAGCAGCCGACCCTCGAGGACGTCTTCTTCGCGCTCGTCGGTGCCGACGGCAAGAACGGCGAGCCCAATGACCGCCACATCGGCACGGACGCGTAAGGAACAACGATGACCAAGCATTTCTTCGGCGACACCGCCGCCCTGCTGGGACGATCCCTGCGCCACATCACCCGCAGCGTGGACACCATCGTCACGACCGCGATCACGCCGATCGCCATGATGCTGATGTTCGTCTACGTCTTCGGCGGCGCGATCGAAACAGGGTCGGATTCGTATGTGAACTACCTGCTGCCCGGCATCCTGCTCATCACGATCGCCTCGGGCATCGCCTACACCGCATTCCGGCTCTTCACGGACATGAAGAGCGGCATCTTCGAGCGATTCCAGTCCATGCCGATCGCCCGCTCGTCCGTCCTGTGGGCGCACGTGCTGACCTCGCTGATCGCCAATCTGATCTCGCTCGTGGTCGTCGTGCTCGTCGCCCTCCTCATGGGCTTCCGCTCGGCGGCGGGAGTGCCGGCGTGGCTCGCGGTCGCCGGCATCCTGATCCTGTTCACCCTGGCCTTGACGTGGATCGCTGTCATCCCCGGTCTTACCGCGAAGAGCGTGGACGGAGCGAGCGCGTTCTCCTACCCGCTCATCTTCCTGCCGTTCCTCAGCTCGGCATTCGTGCCCACCGACACCATGCCCGGCCCCGTGCGCGCCTTCGCCGAGCACCAGCCGGTGACCTCCATCGTCAACACGATCCGCGACCTGTTCACCCAGCAGCCGGTCAGCACCGACATCTGGATCGCCCTGGCCTGGTGTGTCGGCATCCTCATCGTCGCGTACTTCTTCGCCATGAACACGTACCGCCGCAAGATCTCCTAGGGGCCCGTGGAAGGCAGGCAAGACAAGACCGTGCTCGACGGCATCGACCTGGATGGCCCGATGCTCGGGTCCGTGAGATGGGCCCCACATTAGCGCCGAGTAACTAGGGACTCCCGGGCAGCTTGGCAGAAGGACACCTACCGAGTACCGCGACTGGAAGAACGTGCCCCTCGCTCGTTCTCGCCGCGCCGGCGCCGGACTCATCCCCCAAACGCGCGACTCGGAACACGTCCCTGAAGCGGACGACGCTCACCCACGGTGAACTGCGACAACGCCCCACCTCCGCGTGCCCGCCCGGCCGCCACTGATCTCGCTGGCCTGGCCGGCACCCCGCGCTGAAAAGCGGAAACGCTTCATGGTGCCACGACGACCTCGCCACGTCGCCTTCTTGGCGCGCCATGACGATGCCACTGAAAGCAGTAACCAGCCCAAAAGGAAGGTACATGTCATACTCGCAACGGCGAGGGTTCCTCGCCGCACTCGCGATCCCGCTCGTGGTCGCCGGTGCTCCCGCCGTATCCGCGGCGGCGGAGCCGAAGATTGAAGTCTCCGGCGGGCTCACCCAGCCCGTCTTCTCCTACCAGGACGCCATCCGTGAGCACGTCCGCGTACAGTCGATGGTCGACAGCGACGGCGACGGCAAGAAGGATCTGGTCCGGGCGGACATCATCCGGCCGAAGGAGTCCGGTTCCGGGCTCAAGGTCCCGGTGATCATGCAGGAAAGCCCGTACTACGACGACCCGGGTGTCGGCTTCGAGATCGAGAAGAAGAAGTACGACGCGAACGGGAACGTGACGAAGTTCCCGATGTATTACGACAACTACTTCGTGCCACGCGGGTACGCCTTCGTGTCCGTCGACATGATCGGCACCAGGTTGTCCGACGGTTGCCCGACCTCCTACGGCGCCTCCGACGTGCTGGGCGGCAAGGCGGTCGTCGACTGGCTGAACGGCCGGGCGCGCGCCTTCGACGACAAGGGCGATCCGGTCAAGGCCACCTGGACCACCGGACGTACCGGGATGATCGGCCACTCCTATGAGGGAGCGCTCGGCGACGATCGTGAACATCTCCGGCTACACCAGCGGATATGAGAACTCGCGCAACAACGGCACCCTCACCTGGTTCAAGGGCGGGGCGTCCTGGCAGTCCAGGCGGGTCGACAAGGATCCGGACGAGAAGTGCGCGGCGGTGCGCCAGAAGCTGCTCGAAGACTCCGACGACGACACCGGCAACTACAACGCCTACTGGCACGAGGGCAACTACCGGAACGGGTCGATCTCGAAGGCGCGCAACATCCGCGCCAGTGTCTTCTCGGTGATGGGCATGCAGGACCGGAACGTGGTGGGCAGCCAGTTCTCCGAGTGGTGGGCCGAGCTGCCTCGCACGGTGCAGCGCAAGGCGTGGGTGACGCAGTACGGGCATCTCGACCCGTTCTGGGCCCGCCGCGAGGTGTGGCTCGGCACCCTGCACCAGTGGTTCGATCACGAACTGATGGGCGTGGCCAACGACATCATGCGCCTGCCACGCGTCGACGTGCAGCTTGGCCCGGACCGCTGGATCACCCAGGCCGCCTGGCCCGCACCCGCGGCGCGGACGACGACCCTGCGGCCGCAGCAGGACGGCTCCCTGGGCCGCAAGCCCTCGACCGGAACCGGCAGCTACCTCGACACCGCCCAGACCGAGGTCGGGATGGCCGGCGACCCCGGCACCACCAACCCCAACCGGCTGGCCTTCCTGACCCCGCCGCTGGAGAACGCGATGCGGCTGTCCGGAACGCCGTCGGTGAGCCTGCGCCTCAAGCTGGACAAGCCGACCGCCAACCTGGGTGTCTTGCTCGTCGACTACGGCCAGGACACCCGCATCGACTACCGCGCCTTGGGCCCGACCTTCGACGAAGGCCTCAAGTTCATCGGCGGCGAAGACTGCGTCGGCCAGAGCACAGCCGACGACGACGGCTGCTACCTCAAGGGCGGCGACAACACGGCGATCTCCGACTTCAACGTGGTCACCCGAGGAATCCTGGACGCGCAAAACCACAAGTCGCTGAGCCGCTCGACACCGCTGACACCGGGCAAGCCGTACCAGATCACCTGGAAGTTGCTGCCGCAGGACTACGAGTTCAAGGCCGGGCACCGGCTGGGCCTGGTATTGACCGGAACCAACGACGACTTCAACCTCGACGAGGCCGGCACCGGCACCGGGACCGACGCCGAACCCGGCACCGGCGCCAAGGTTACCGTCGACCTGGCCGGCACCTCGATTTCGCTGCCGCTGGTCACCGGCACGCCCATCAAGTAACAGCAAGATCGATCTTCGCGTACGGTCGCGGCCAGTGTGGTCGCGACCGTAGGCATGACGTCTCGGCCGTCCTCGGTTCCGCAGGCGAAAGTCGAGGAGTCCCGAGCCCTCCTCGCCGCCGCGTCGCACCACCGCGTGACCGGATCCGGCCAGCCTCGGCCGTCACCCGGGGCGGAGCTCCGCACGTCTCACTGGTAGCTGTGACCCCTGGAGCCTCCTATGACTCAGCCCCTTGCTCGAGACCAACGGCGCCTGCCCAAGCGGCGGAGGCCCAGCGGCGGTGTGGCGATGGTGGCCCTGGTCGTGGCGATTCTCGCCCTCACGGTCGCGGTCTTCGCGGTGGTCCTGGTCCTGGAACGGGTGCCGCAGCCTGCAGGGGCGGCAGCGATCGGGACCGAGGTGAGCTCTCGCCCGGCGGGTGCGAGCGCGAGCACCACGCCGACACCGACACCGACGTCCCAGCCCCGGACCAAGACCGGCGCCAAGGCAGCGGCCAAACGCGCGTTCGAATTTTACAGCGTCGGGAACTACGGCAAGTTCTGGGACCAGTGGACCGAGCAGTCCCAAGCCGTGGTCAGCCGGTCGGAGTACATGCGCAGGTTCCGGGAGTGCCCGGCGCCGGCGGAGGGCATCCGCTGGTCGATCAGCGACGTGAGCGTCTCTGGGTCCACGGCCCGCGTCACCGCGTCGCGGTCGATCCTGGTCGACCAGTTCACCTTCCGCTATCAGGCCGGGCGCTGGCGGTATGAGATGACCGCTGATCAGCGGAAGCAGTATCAGGGTCAGTCGGTCGACGAGATCGTTGCCGACCAGCGGGCCCAGGGCTTGTGCGCGTAGAGGCTCGTCGGGCGTGCGACCTAGATCACGGAAATGGAACGGAATGTCACGCTCTTCTTTGGAGGAGGGTGTCATGGGGACGGAAAAGAGATCGATACGTGGGACAAGATCGTCTACTTGTTCAAGGGGATCTTCGTGCTGGGCGTGTCGTCGTACGGGATGTCGAATTCGGCCGACCTCATCGAGCTGATCGAGGGCGATTCGGGGGCGCCATCGCACGGCGAGGACGAGGGTGAGGAGGCAGGGCCCGCCGATACGGTCAAGTAGCGTTGGGTTTTTCCTGGTCCTGGCGTTCCAGGATGGTGAGCGACAATGGGGGGCATGGACGCGCACGAGCGAATGTGGGATCACGTCGATCGGGCTGCCGGAGGCCGGCGCTGGGGGCGGGAAGCCGAAACGGTCCGGGAGGACCGTTTCCGGCGGATCGCGGCGGAGAGCGCCGTCCGGCGTGCTCCACTGACGCGGCGGGGGGACGAGCGGGTCGTGCATGCCATCGACGATCTCGACCTGGATCAGATGACCATGCACTTGCCGACGATCGTGGGGGAGGCGCGGGAGCACGGCGCGATCACCTTCGTCCGGGATGACCAGGGGGAACGGGTGGCCGCCCTGGTTCCCGTCGAGGTGGCGGAATACGTTCTCCGCCTTCGTGCCGAGGCCGAGGCCGCCGAGTTGGTCACGGCCGAGCCTTCATAGAGCTCATCTGCCCGCTGGCTGTCGCTCCGTGATGGCATTCACAGCGATCACGGAGGCGGCAGCCGATCCGTGGTTCTCCCGCCCAGCCCGTTGATTCCCTCGGGCTCCGCCCGATCCCGTGGTCGCCGGGGTTTCCCATAGACGCGACAGTCTCAATGCCGAGGGGTTTTCCCACCCACCCAGCCCGTTGATACCCTCGGGCTCCGCCCGATCCCGTGATCGCCCCGGGCTCCGCCCGCTTCGTTCGGCTGACCACGGCGATGGTGGGGTCGGGCGGAGCCCGAAAGGCGAACAGAGGGCTGGGTGGGTGGGAGAACCACGCGGATCAACCTGCCACTTCATTCGAGCGACCACGGTGCTGGCGGGGGCGGGCGGAGCCCGAAGGTAAACAACGGGCTGGGTGGGTGGGAGAACCACTGTGACATGACTGGGGTTTCGTAACGGCGACCGTAGTGACAGCCGGGTGGGGTGGAATCAGTTTGGGGCCGTCTGGAGAGAGTTTGGGAAATTTGTTATTCGGGTGGAGCTGGGGCGTCTCCTAGGTGTGCGGGTGGGTGCCTGCATGGAGTTCTTATCCCCTACGAAGGACCTCATCGACCATGAGTGAGACTGTTCCGCGGGTGCGTCGGGTAGTGCTGGGATCTGTGCTGGCGGTGGTGCTGGGGGCCGGCCTGGTGGCTGGTGCGGTGCCGGCGGGGGCGGCGGAGACGCCGCTGTCGCAGGGGCGGGCGGCTGTCGCGTCCTCGTCTGAGCGGGGGGATCTGTCCCCTGCGGCGGCGGTGGACGGCAAGCCGGGGACCCGCTGGTCCAGCAAGTTCAGCGATCCGCAGTGGTTGCGGGTGGACCTCGGGCGGGCGACGGCGATCAAGAGGATCGTGCTCAACTGGGAGCGCGCCTACGCCACGAATTTCCAGATCCAGACCTCCAACGGAGGCGGCAGCTGGACGACGATTCACACCACGACCGCGGGCAAGGGCGGCGTGCAGACCGTCAACGTCTCGGCTACGGCCCGGTATGTCCGGCTGTACGCAACCAAGCGCTCGACCGTCTACGGCGTCTCGCTGTGGGAGTTCCAGGTCTTCGGAACGGCATCTAATTCGACTCCCACGGCCACTCCAACCACCAAGCCGAGCCCTTCGCCCACCTCGTCCCCATCGAGCACGCCGACTTCTCCCACGGTGGGCAAGAAGGGAGTCGGCGTCTGGCAGATGCCGAACGTCAGCAGCGCGCTCGCCAGCTCGGGAGCGAGCTGGTACTACACCTGGTCGACCAACCACAACGGCATCACAACCCCCGAGTCCTCCCAGTTCGTGCCCATGATCTGGGGCGCGGCCAGCGTGACCGACCAGAATCTCGCCCAGGCCAAGAGCGCAGGGCCGTACCTGCTTGGATTCAACGAACCGGACATGAAGGAGCAGTCCAACATGTCCGTGGAGACGGCGCTTTCGCTCTGGCCGAAGCTGATGGCCACCGGGCAGAAGCTGGGCAGCCCGGCTGTCGCGTGGGGCGGGAACAACGCGGGCGGATGGCTCGATCGGTTCATGTCGGGCGCGGCCTCCCGCGGTTACCGCGTGGATTTCATTACCTTGCACTGGTACGGCGGTGACTTCCGCGCCGACGCGGCCACCGGTCAGCTGAAGTCCTACATTCAGGCCGTTTACGACCGATACAAGAAGCCGATCTGGCTGACCGAGTTCGCGCTGATCGACTTCTCCAACGGCGTGCGGTACCCGACCGAGGCCCAGCAGGCGGCATTCCTGACGTCCGCGACCCAGATGCTGGGATCCCTCCCATATGTCCAGCGCTACGCCTGGTTCGGCCTCCCGGCCAAGGACACGGGCGTCAGCACGGGCCTGTTCCACAGCAACGGCACCACCACCCCGGCCGGCCGCGCATTCCAGGCGGCTCCCCGCTAACTCGGGCGTTCCGGCGCCGGTCGCTCACGGGCGGTACGCGTCAAGACGTGCGCGCGTGCCAACGGCTCCGGAGTGCAGGTAGCCGTCGGGCACCAGGCGTCCGGGACCTTCCTGGAAGACGATCAGAAGCCGTCCTCGTGCTCCGCTGCGGCGGATCCGGCAATCCACGGAAGCGGTTGCGAGCGTCCCGGCAAGATCCCCGATAGGTTGTGCCGACATGAGCGACATTCCGGCCGCGGCGGCCACTGCGGCCGGAATGTTCATCGGCACCAATGTGGATGATCTCCTCGTACTGACCGTGCTGTTCCTCTCCGCCCGGACACAGGGCTCACCAAAGCCCTGGCAGGTCTGGACGGGACAGTATCTGGGCATCGCGGCCCTGCTGCTCGTCTCCGGCCTGGCCGCGCTCGGCTTGTCGATCATCCCGGACGACTGGATCCGGCTGCTCGGCCTGGTGCCGATCGCCCTCGGCATCCGCGGCCTGATCATGGCCGTACGCGACAGGGGATCGCATGATCCCCCTCCGGTCGCCACCGGAATGCTCTCCGTAGCCGCAGTGACCATCGCCAACGGCGCCGACAATGTCTCGGTCTACACCCCCGTGTTCCGGACAATCGGCGCGGACGCCTTCGCGGTCACCATCGTCGTGTTCGCCGCCGGAGTGGCCGTCTGGTGCCTCGCCGGATCCTGGCTCGGATCACACCGGAAGATCATCGAACTCGTCGAACGCTACGGCCGCTGGCTGGTCCCTGGAGTCTTCGTGCTGATCGGCCTGATCATCCTGATCTAATCCCAGACGAGGGGCAGAGTGTCCAACCCAAGCACCAGATCGGCATGCTCGAGCGCTTCCGCCCCGTCAGGGATGCGATAACTAGGAATACGCCGATGCCACTCTTCCAGCGCGATACCCATCTCCGCCCGCGCCAGATGCGAGCCAAGGCACCGATGCACCCCAACCCCAAACGCGATATGCCGGTTATGCGGCCGATCAAGATCGACCTGAGTCGGATCGGTGAACGTCCCCGGATCCCGATTGGCCTGATTGAGCGGCAACAACACCATCTCCCCGGCCTTCATCGGACAACCATGGAAATCGGTGTCCCGAGTCAGCTTCCGGGCAGGCATCACGATCGAGTATGCCCGCAGCAACTCCTCGATCGCGTCCGTGATGATCGCCGGATCATCCACGATCCGCGTCCGATCCTTGTCGTCCTTGGCCAGATGCCAGAACGCGTACGACAACTGCGCCGTAACCGTGTCCAGCCCCGCCATGAACAGCAAAAGGCACAGATCCAGCAGATCCCGATCCGGTACGGGTTCCCCGTCGATCTCCCACCCGAGCGCCGTGCTGATCAGATCCTCCCGAGGCTCCGCCCGCCGCTCCGCGATGACCCCCCGGAAATACCCGATAACCTCCCCCATCGCCTGAATCCGCCCCGCCCGTTCCGCCGGCGGCGCGTGCAGGATCGCGTCCTCCCAGGCCAGGAAGGTCGCCAGATCCTCCACCGGCAGTCCCATCAACTCCAGGAACACCGTCGTCGGATACACCCGGGCGAAATCAGTGACGAAATCGCATGACCCGCGCGCCGCCAGCGATTCGACCAGCGCGGCACACTGCTGCCGGATCGTCTCCGCCCTGGCCGCGACCGCCGCCGGAGAGAACAGCGGCCCGAGCAGCCGCCGCCAGACGGTGTGCTCCGGCGGGTCGAGCATCTCCGGAATCCACCGGTACGCCGGATCCGGATCCAGCACGGACACGGCGGAGCTGGAGAACGTCCCCGGATCCTGGCAGATCTCGACGATCCGGTCGTATCTGCTGATGACCCAGAACCCCTGCCCGAACGTGCTCCGGAAGGCGGCATGCTGCTCGCGCAGCTCATCGAAGCGGGTGAAAGCCGAACCGGCGGGTTGTACGCCTCCGAGTGGGTTGAAATCCATGTCGGGCATGACGGATGGGCTCCTCGATTGGAGGGTCACTAGTAACCAGAACCCCGCCCCACAGACAACCGCCGACCGGTCGACTCACCGTGTCTTTGGCCGCGCCTCCGGCGGGGCCAAACCGTACGGCTGTCCAGATCACGACTTTTCCTCACTAATCCCGGATGCGGCCGACGCCGCAATAGAACCAGGTCGGCAACTCGCGGCCACGGTAGGTGGCGAACGCGGAGTCCTCGTCCGGCCGCCAGTCGTGCAGTCTCACCAGGCCGGGCGGGATGAGCTCGAACCCGTCGAACAATTCCATGATCTGCTGGCGGTGGCGGAGCGTGATGCTGGCGCTCGCCTTCCGATAGACGGCCGCGCCCTGCTGGGCGGCATACGCCCGTTCGTCCGCGGTGACGTGGGAGAGGATCAGGTGGCTTCCCGGTGCGAGCGAATCCCGGAGCCGGGCGATGACTTCGCCGGGTTTGTCGTCGTCGGTGAGGAAATGCAGGACCGCGACCAGCAGGATCGCCACGGGCTGGGAGAAGTCGATCAGATCGCGCAGTTCGGGGTTGTTGAGGATGTCGATCGGCCGGCGGAGGTCGCCGCGGATGGTGGCGGTGCTGGACGTGCGGGAGAGGATCGCCCGCGCGTGGGCGAGCACGACCGGGTCATTGTCCACATAAACGATCGACGCGTCCGGGTCGCGGGCGTGAACGATCTCGTGCACGTTGCCTTCGCTGGGCAGGCCGGTTCCGATATCGATGAACTGGCGGATACCCGTCTCGGCCATGACATGCTGGATCGCCCGCCGCATGAACTCGCGGTTCTGCCGGGCCAGCTCCCGCGCCTCCGGAGCCACCTTGAGCACCTGCTCGGCCGCCGCCCGGTCGACGGCGAAATTGTCCTTGCCGCCGAGATAGTAGTTGTACATGCGCGCGGCGTTGGGCGTGCTCGCGTCGATACCAGGTGGCACTGGCGCTTCGTCAGGCACGCCTGTCTCCTTCATCCGCCGCCGACGCTACCGCGAGCCTATTTGGTATCCGCGCAGATATGAATAAAACATCCCCGATGCACAACCGCGAATTCTCCCTTCATGCGATCTACGCCGTAAGGCGGCACCGATGACGACATCTTGTCAGATCTTGGCGGATGTTGAGCTCAGATGGGGGACCTTGTCCTGCTTCGTGTCGCCACAAACGTCGGAGGGGTCACGCTTGTCCGGTATGACGGCACTTCAGGGCATGTTCCGAGCCGCGATCCGACCATGGTGGGTGAACGCGCTCAGCCCGCCAGACCGCCAGGAGGCACAAGATCTGTGTCTAATTTCTGGGGGTTTTGTGGTTTGACAAAGGTGTCTTTTGGACGTTTCTGACCGATTCGGTCTGATATGGGCATGGTGCGAAGTCCTTTCTTCTCCTCTGGAGCCTAGCGAGGGGGTCCGACAGAAAGACGGCTCCCCGGGGCGGCCGGGATCGCCGATGCCCCCTGGTCCCGAGGGGTCCGAGCGGACAGGATATGACAGGGTTGACGGCTAGACGTCGGATCTGCGTGGGACCTCCGAGGTGAACACCCGGTGATCACCCCGTTCGCCAAGTCGAGTCAAGATGAATAAACCATTCATCATCGAGACCCGTGTTACATGAATAGATCAGGATGGTCGCCATGGAAATGAAACTGGAACTCGTGCCGATTCCGGTCCACAATGTGGACCGGGCCAAGGAGTTCTATTCGGAGAAGCTCGGGTTCGTGGTCGACCTCGATCAGCGGTTCGGCGAGGAGTTCCGCGTCGTGCAGCTGACCCCGCCGGGGTCGGCCTGCTCGATCTGCATCGGGGTGGGGATCGTGAATACCGAGCCCGGGTCGGTGCAGGGATTGCACCGGGTGGTCTCCGACATTCACGCGGCGCGGGCGGAACTCCTCGGGCGCGGGGTGGACATCGCGGAGGTGGAGGACATGGGCGCCCCGGGCAAGCCCACCGTGTCATATGCGCACTTCAAAGACCCCGACGGCAACGGGTGGACGCTGCAGAAACTGCCCTACTGACGTCGCTGCGCGGAACCCACCCGAAGCCGCGCGTGCGGCAGGCGGGAATCTCCGTTCTCGGGCCGGACTGGTTGTCAATTCGGCGGGGTCCAGTTGGGGTCGCGGCCGATGAGGCCGAGGATGCGGTCCTGGAGGGAGGAGTCCTCGGCGACCTTCACTTCGGGCCCGTAGACGATGATGCCGGGGCCGAAAGCTTCGGGAATGCGGAGTTTGTCCGGGACGTGTTGCACGGTCGGCCACATGGCCAGGACCTCGGAGGGGTTCATCGTGGGATCTTGGCCGGTCGCTTTGGCCAGATCCCAGCCGTGGAGCACCATGTCGGCGCTGACGACCTGGTCGATGTGGTCTTCGACGGACATCGGGCCGGACGGGGTTTCGGTGGTGGTCGTGGCGAGTTCGGGGGTGTGAAGCAGGGTTTCCACGTCCGCCCGGGCGGTGCGGAAAGCGGCGAGAGGATCTTCGTCCACCGTGGGCGCCGGGCTGAGGGTGCGGTCGAGAGGGCGGAGCATCGCGGCGTGCATGTCGATGATGTGCCTGACGACGTCTCTGGCGTTCCAGTCCGTACAGGGGGATTGGTTCGACCACTGCTCGGGCCGTACCGCGATGATTTTGGCTTCGAACGCGTTCGCGCGCGACTGGTAGCGGGCGGCGATATCGCTGATTTTGGGCACCTCATCCATGTACGAGACGTCGAGTCTCCTCGTCAACCAGTCCCCGGCTCTGTTATCGCAAACACTCAGAAGACCACTCCGGATGGATCAAGAGACCTCAGTGTTATCGCTACCATTCCGGAGGGCGTGGAGGCGGTGGAGGGCGTTGGTGCCGCCGCGGCCGAAGTGGTCGTGGAGTTCGGTGTAGATCGCGTAGAGCTGGTCGTAGGTGGCGGCGTGGTTGGGGTCCGGTTGATACACGTTCCGGTGGACTCGGGCCATCGTGGCTGAGGCCGCGTGCAGATCCGGGTACGCCCCTGCCGCGACCGCCGCATGAATCGCGGACCCGAGAGCCGGCCCCTGCGCCGACCCGATGATGCTCAGCGGCCGCTGGATGATGTCCGCATATATCTGCATCAAGAAGGAACTACGCAACAGCCCACCGGCGACGATCAACTCGTCCACCCGAACCCCGCTGCCCTCGAACGCGTCGATGATCGTACGCGTTCCGAACGCGGTCGCCTCCAGCAGCGCGCGATACACCTCCTCCGGCCGGGTCGCGAGCGTGGCCCCGACCAGTACGCCGGACAAATCATGATCTACCAGCACGGACCTATTGCCGCCATGCCAATCCAAGGCGACCAGTCCATGCTGCCCGACCGGCTGCTTGGCGGCCTTCTCGCTGAGCAGCTCATGCCCGGACAATCCCCGCTCCCGGGCCTCGGTCTGGTACTCCTCCGGCAGCCCCGACTCGACGAACCACGCGAAGATATCCCCAACCCCGCTCTGCCCGGCCTCGTACCCCCAGAGTCCGGGAATCACCCCATCCCGCACCGCGCCGCACATCCCTGGCACCTCGGCCAGCGCCGGTCCGTTGATGATGTGGCACGTGCTGGTCCCCATCACCGCGAGCATCTGGCCAGGGTCGATCGCCCCGGCGGCCACGCTGGTGACATGCGCGTCCACATTGCCGATCGCGACCGCGACACCCTCCGGCAGCCCCATCCACGCGGCGGCCCGCGCGCTGAGCCCGCCCGCCCGCTCACCCATGGCCGAAAGCGGATGCTCGAGCTTGCCGACGAAGTCCCCGAAATCCGGATTCAGGGCTTCGAGGAACTCCCGGCTGGGGTAGTGACCGTCCTGAAAAATCCCCTTGTATCCGGCTGTGCAGAGGTTGCGGGTCTCCGTCCCGCAGAGCTCCCAGATGATCCAGTCAGCGGCTTCGATCCAGCGATCGGTACGCCGATACACCTCCGGATCCTCTTCCAGCAGTTGCAGCCCTTTGGCGAACTGCCATTCGCTGGAGATCTTCCCGCCGTACCGGGCCAGCCAGCCCTCTCCCCGCGCGGCCGCGAGCGCGTTGATCCGGTCCGCATGCGGCTGGGCCGCATGGTGTTTCCACAGCTTGGGGTACGCATGGGGACGATCGCGCAGATCATCCAACTCGCAGAGCGGCACTCCCGCCGAAGTCACAGGAAGCACCGTGCACGCGGTGAAATCGGTCCCGATGCCGATCACCTGCTCCGGCGTGACCCCGGCGGCGGCCAGCGCGGCGGGCACCGCATGCACGAGCACATCCCGCCAATCCTGCGGAACCTGAAGCGCCCACTGCGGCTTCAGCGCCGCTCCGCCACCGGGCAACTGCCGCTCGACCACTCCATGCCGATACCCATGTACGGCTGTGCCCAGTTCTGTCCCGTCCTCGGTCGCGACCACCAAGGCCCGGCCGGATAGCGTGCCGAAGTCGATGCCGATGACGACGGTCGGAAGTCTGTTCACGTCGCGCTCCCAAGTGTTCGAGTGCCTGATTGTTAGCGCTATCACTGGTCGAGGTCAAGTGGTCAGCAGGGTAGATGATGTTAGCGCTAGCACTCTTGGCCGGGGCCGGATTCTGTCGGTGGCGGTGTTTAGGCTGGCCCAATGGCTAGCTGGGAAGACGTGCGGCGGCTCGCGATGGCCTTGCCCGAGACGGCCGAGGTGACGTCGCGGGAGACCCTGTCGTGGACCGTGAACAAGAAGGGGTTCGTCTGGGAGCGCCCGCTCAGACGGTCTGACCTGCAGGCCCTCGGCGACCAGGCGCCCGACGGTCCGATTCTGGCGGCGCAGGTCGCCGACCTCACCGTCAAGGAGGCCTTCCTCGCCGACGACCCGGAGGTGTACTTCACGACGCCCCACTTCAATGGGTATGCGGCGATCCTCATCCGGCTCGACCGCATCCCGGTGGAGGAACTCGCCGAGGTCATCACCGACGCGTGGTTATGCCGAGCCCCAAAGCGCCTCGCCAAGGCCTACCTCGATATCCAGCCGTGAGCCTCGCTCGATGCCTGTGCTCGGCCTCGAGACGCACACTCCAGGCTTAAGCACCTGACAGAACGAGCAGGTCGCCGGGTTGCTCGTCGTTATCCGGCGCCGTTCAGCGCGTGATGGCTCTCGCCGCACCGGCGCCAAGAGCGGCAGTGGCATTCCGCGCAGCGGCCTGCTGTTCGGTGTTCCCGATGAGTCGCTGCTGGCCGGGACCCTCCGGCGACGGTGGCATTCTGCCCAGCGATGTGCTGTTTGATGTTCTACCTGCCGATTGCTGCTCTGCTCGGGGGAAACTTGCGCGTGCGCACGCCCGAGACGGACATCGTCCGGGCCCTTGGCGGCCAGGCTGGCGGGACTTGCGCGTGCGCACGCCCGGTTACTCGCGAGTGTGCGGGAGTCGCAATCATCGGGTGGTCCGATCTGGTCGGATTCGTGTTGGCGTTGGTAGGGTGAGCTTGCTCCGGGGCCGTGGCACGCCGCTGGAGAGTGAGACGTTATCCGTTGGGTGGCGTGGTCGGCGCACGCGTTTGAGTCGGAGGGGTCGACTTCCGTGCGCTTGTGTAGGCGTGTCGTGCTTGTGGTGTTTGGCCTGGTCGCGGCGATGGTGGTGGGTGCGCAGCCTGCTGCTGCTCATGGTCAGCTGGCGGTGTCGGTGCCGGGCAAGGACAGCACCCTCGATGCGCCCATGGAGAAGCTGCAGCTCTACTTCACTGAGAAGCCTGCGCTGAATGCGTATTTCGCGGTGCTGAGTCCTAGTGGACGGCGTCTGGATACGCAGTGGTCCCATGGGGAACCCAAACGCCTTGACGAGCCGGTTCGTGAGCTCTGGCTCAATAACGGCAAGTGGGAGCCACGTTTGTTCGAGACGGGGTTTCCGGCGATGGTTCCCGTCGCGTACTGGCCTGAGCAGGGTGTTTATACCGTTAAATACGTCTCACGCGCTTCGGATGGGGAACTCGTCAAGGGCGAGGTCCAGTTCAAATACACCGGGACGATAGCCAAAGCTCCAGCTGGCTGGCAGGCGCCGGACAACGAGCCCGATCCCGCGCTATTGGTCGAGCCCAGCCATGTGGCCGCGTCCACCGCGCCGGTCACCCAGCCCGATCAAGGGCCGCAACCCGTTCAGCCCAGCCAAGGGCCGCAGGCCGTTCAGCCCAGCAGCCTCTTCTCCCAGCAGCCCGCCGCCGTCGGCGAGAGCACCTCGTCCAGCGGCAATGACGGTGGGTTCGTGGTGTGGCTGATCCCCGCCATTCTCGTGGCCGGAGTCTTGATCCTTCTCGTCAGTACCGCACGCCGCCCCGCCAACAAGACCCGATAACCGCCGTCCCGGCAACAAGGCCAGATAACCCCTGTTTGGAGTCACTAATGAAGTCTCTGATGGTTCTTCTCGTTTGTGCGGTCCTGTCGGTGACGGCGTGCGGCGCGGCAAGTGACGCCGCCACCTTCTCCGGCCCGGCCAAGGAGATCGCTGTGACCATCGCCAACGGCACGGTGACCCCGCCACCGGGACGCATCGAGGTCGCCAAGGGCCAGCAGGTCAAGATCTCGGTGACCAGTGACGTCGCTGACGAAGCCCATGTGCACGGATTCGACAAATCCGCCAGCTTGCAGCCCGGCACGGCCGCCACGATTGAGTTCGTCGCCGACCAAGACGGTCTTTTCGAGGTCGAGACCCACGAGTCCGAGCTGCAGTTGTTCCAGCTCGTGGTCCAGTGACCATGCTCCTCGCCCACGGCGTCGGCGGACAGTCCCTCGCCCAGGGCGTCGGCGAACGGTTTCTCGCCCACGGTGTCGGCGGACGCCAGGACCTGCCGATCCCGTTCTCCGCCGCCGTCTCCGGCGCGGCCATCGCCCTCCTGGTGTCCTTCGCCGCCCTCGGCTTCCTCTGGCGCGAACCCCGCCTGGCCGGCATCCCGTCGTACGTGACCCGGAACACCACCTGGCTCCCGCCCGCCATCGGCATCGTGATCGCCGCGTACTTCGCCATCGGCCTGCTCTTCGGCCCCGACACCCCCGACAACCCGACCGCAGGCACCTTCTACGTCCTCTTCTGGGTCGGCCTAATCCCCGTATCCCTCGTCTTCGGCCCCGTATGGCGAAATTTCAACCCACTACGCACCCTCCACCGCGCCGCCTGTGCCCTCCTCCACCGCGACCCCGACCACGGCTGGAAAACTCTCTCTCCCCGCGTCGGCTACTGGCCCGCCACCGCGGGCCTGCTCGCCTTCGTCTGGCTGGAACTCGTCGCCCCCGACCGCGCAACCCTCCCCGTCATCACCATCTGGCTGACCTTGTACGCCCTGACCACCCTCACCGGAGCCGCCATCTTCGGATCCCAGTGGTTCGACAAAGGCGACGCTTTCGAGGCGTACAGCACCCTGATCGGCAGCCTTTCCCCCATAAGCCGACAAATCGCACACGCCACACGCCCACCAGGACGCCCAGCCGCCAAATCGCCCCAAGACAAATCGCCCCGGGGTAAATCCCCGCACGGCAAATCACCCCAAGGCAAATCACGAAGGCGAGATTCCCACCCACCCGCGCAAACCAAGCCGCGCAACTCGGCCGCCAAAGCCACCGAATCCTCCGCACCCGCGCAAACCAAGCTGACCCTGCGCAACCCCCTCGACGGCATGGCCGGACTCGCGCACGCCCCCGGTCTCCCCGCCCTGGTGATCGTGCTCCTCGGCTCGACCATGTACGACAGCCTCTCCAACGCCCCCCTCTGGGTGCGATTCGTCCAGGAAAGCCGCCTCCCCGCCCCCCTCATGGGCACCTTGGGCCTGCTCACCGTCATCGCCCTGGTCCTGGCCCTGTTCCTGGCCGCCACCACCTGGGCCGCCCGCCTCGGCAGCGCCGCACCGGCCACGACCGCCGGCGAACTCGCCCACTCCCTGGTCCCGATCGCGGTCGGCTACCTCGTCGCCCACTACTTCACGCTGTTCCTCTTCGAAGGCCAGCACACCCTGGCCCTGCTCTCCGACCCCCTCGACACCGGCGCGAACTGGCTCGGCACCGCGAACTGGACCCTCCAGAGCCTGGGCGCCACCCCCGCCTCCATCGCCATGCTCCAGGTCACCGTCATCGTGATCGGCCACGTCCTCGGCACCGTCCTCGCCCACGACCGCGCCCTGACCCTGTTCCCGCACCGGACCGCGGTCATGGGCCAGATCCCCTTGATGGCTCTTATGGTGATCTACACCGTCGTCGGCCTACTCCTGCTGTTCGCCGGATGAATCAGGACACCTAGCGCCCCTCCAGGCACCCTCGAACACGTCGTTCCGGCAGTTCAGAAGCATGCGCGTACTCACACGCTGACTCACACGATCCCCTGGCAAGGTTCACTCTGTCGGCACATGTGTGGCGCCGACGGAACCACACCACATATCGAGGGGAAATCATGCCGCTCATCAACGTGAAGGTCATCGAGGGCGTTTTCGACGACTCGCAGAAGGCCGAGATCGTCAAGTCGCTCACCGAGGCGATGGTCAGTATCGAGGGCGAGAACATGCGCTCGGTCACCTGGGTCGTCATCGAGGACGTCAAGAGCGGCGACTGGGGCATCGGCGGGCAGCCGCTGACCACCGCCGACGTCAGGGCGCTCGCGGCAGGCTGATCTTCACGCGCGCGGAGTCGGACTGTCCTCGCGACTTCGCGCGACCGAAATTCGCTGAAGGGAGTGAGTCCCATGTTGACGATCCGTTTGCTCGGGCCTCCGGCCATCGAGCGGGACGGCCAGCCGGTCAGATCGCCGCGTGGCCGCAAAGCATGGGCTCTACTCAGCTACCTGCTGCTGGCGGAGCGGCCGCCAAGCCGGCGGCATCTGGCTGAACTGCTCTTCGGCGATGCCGACGACCCGCTGGGCGCGCTGCGCTGGACGCTCGCCGAGCTCCGCCGCGCGCTCGGCAAACGCGATGTGCTCAGCGGGGATCCCATCTCCCCGAACCTGGGTGACGACGTGGTCGTGGACCTTGAGCAGATCACTCGAGAGCGCGCCGATCCCACACCATTGCTGGATATCGGCGGAGAACTGCTCGAAGGCGTGCACCTGACCTCCAGCCTGGAGTTCGAATCCTGGCTGCTGGTGGAACGGCACCGCGTCTCGGCCCAGGTCGAGGCGCGGTTACGCCAGACGGCCGTCGCGCTGCTGGCCGGCGGGCGGGCGACCGACGCGGTGCAGTACGCCTCGCGGGCCGTCACGCGCAATCCGCTGGAAGAGGGCAACCACGAGCTGCTGGTGCGGAGCCTGGCCGCGGCGGGGGACCGTACGGCGGCGTTGCGGCAGGTCGCGGTGGGGGAGGACATTCTGCGGCGGGAACTCGGGGTGGACGCGTCCCCGGCGCTGCGGGAGGCGGCCCACGTCGGCACCGGCAGCCCGATGGCGCCACCGTTGAGCGGTCGCGCGGCGGCGTCCAGCCAGCTGGACGCGGGCCGGGCCGCGATCGTGGCCGGGGCCGTGGACGCCGGCCTGCAGTGCCTGCGCCGGGCCGTGGCGGAGGCGGCACGCTGCCGGGACGCGGCCCTGCAGGGTCGTGCGCTGGTCGCGCTCGGCGGGGCGCTGATCCACGCGGCGCGCGGGCGGGACGAGGAGGGCATCGTCGCGATCCACGAGGCGATCCAGCTGGCCTCCCGCACCGGGGACCGGGCCACCGCGGTGACCGCGCACCGGGAGCTGGCGTTCGTCGAGGTGCAGGCCGGGCGGCGCAAGACGGCCGAGGTCTGGCTGGCCAAGGCGCAGGCCCTGGCCGAGACCGACCAGGAGTGCGCGGCGCTGCTCGCGGTGCGCGGCAAGAACGCCTCCGACGTCGGCGACTACCCGCTGGCTTTCGAGCTGCTCAACGAGTCGGTGGAGCGGTCGGGCCGATGCGGGGACCACCGGCAGCAGGCGTGGTCGCTGTCCATGGTGGCCCGGGCGCACCTGCTGCGCGCCGAGCGCAGCCAGGCCGCCGCCGCGCTGGCTCGCTCCCTGGAGCGCGTGTACGAGCAGCGCTGGATGGCGTTCCTGCCCTGGCCGCAGACCCTGCGCGCCGAGCTCGACCTGTTCGGCGGGGACCTCGAAGCCGCCACCGACGGGTTCGAGCAGGCCTGGGAGCTGGCCTGCCAGCTCAACGACTCCTGCTGGGAGGGCATGGCGGCGCGCGGGCTCGGCCTGCTCAGCGCCGCCAAGGGCGACTACCCGGCCGCCAGAAAGTGGCAGGAGGAGGCGTCCTTCCGGTGCATCCGGGTGCCCGACCGCTACCAGTGGGTGCACGGCTACGCGATGGACGCCGCCGTCGGCACCGCCCTCGACCATGGCGATCACGACCGGGCCCGGCCCCTGGTCGAGAACATGGCGGCCCTGGCCGCGCGCTGCGACATGCGCGAGCTCGTGGTCCGGGCGCATCTGTACCGGGCGCGACTGGGCGATCAGAACGCGCTGGCGGCCGCCCGGCTGCTCAGCGCCGACATCGACAACCCGGCGCTGGCCCATTTGTTCCATGAATCCGCTATGAGGCAGAAGCAATGACAACACCGTTAAGACAGACGGATTGGACCGTCGTCGATGAGGGGTGGGGCCGCAAGGCGGCTGATTTCGCCACACTCAGCGAACCGTCCAACTGCCGTGAATACGTGACCATGCACCACGCCCTCGGCGTCGGCGCGGGTGACCGGCTCATCGACCTCGCCTGCGGCTCCGGTCTCGCCATCGAGCTCGCTTCGCTCCGCGGCGCTTCGTGCGCCGGTATCGACGCTTCAGCTCGGCTGATCGCGGTTGCCAAACACCGCAATCCCGGCGCGGACGTACGCGTGGGGGACATGCAGGCGCTGCCGTGGGAGGACGCGAGCTTCGACGTCGTGACCAGCTTCCGCGGCGTCTGGGGGACGACTCCCGGGGCGCTGGACGAGATCTACCGCGTGCTCAAGCCCGGAGGGCGGGTGGGGTTCACGGTGTGGGGGCATATCAAGAAGTCGCCGGGGGCGTGGGCGCTCGCGCCGTTCCGGATGGCGACCACGGCGAAGCTGGAGAACCAGGCGGCGATGGTGTCGCTCGGGCGGCCAGGGGTGGGGGAGGACCTGCTGGCGCGCTCCGGGTTCGTGGACATCGAGCGGATCTCGGTGCCGTTCGCCTGGGAGTGCGCCGATCCCGAGATGTTCGCGCGGACTCTGGCGTCCACCGGTCCCGCGTACGAGGCGATGCAGAACGTCGGGGAGGCCGCCTTCCTCGAAGGGGCGATCAAGGAAGCCCGCCCGCACGTTCAGGATGGACTTCCGCTCCGGGCCGCCATCGACGTGGTCGGGTATCTCGCGCGTAAAGAGAGTTCATGATGAGCACCATTGGTTTTCTTGGTATGCCCGAGGTGGGCGACGACGCGAGGCGGATCTTCGAGGAGGATGTCGAGGAGCTCGGCTATGTGATGAATGTGTCCAAGCTCTGGGCGTACCAGCCGAGGACCGTCATGTCGCTGTTCGGGCTGCTTCGTGAGGCCAGCTCGCCGTACGGGCTGGACGCTCGGCAGCGGTCGATTCTGGTCGTGGCCTGCGCGTCCGCGTTCGGGGACTCCTACTGCTCGCTGTCGTGGGGCGTGCGGCTGGCTGCCGCTGCCGACGAGGCGATCGCCTCCGGGGTGTTGCTCGGCACGGACGCCGGGTTGAGCGACCAGGAGCGGGCGATGGCCCGCTGGGCGCGCAAGCTCGCCCGTGACCCCAACCAGACCACCGAAGCCGACGTCCAGGAGCTCCGGGACGTCGGAATCAGCGATGACAAGATCTTCGCGATGACCGCGTTCGTCGCGCTGCGCCTCGCCTTCGCCACCGTCAACGACGCGCTCGGGGTCCCGCCCGATTCCGAATATCGCACCTACGCCCCGGCGGCCGTCCTCAACGCCGTGACGTACGGGCGTCCGTTCCTGGACGACATCGCGTCCTGACATGTGGTTTTCGCGTTGGGTACGACGTTCCGTACCCAACGCGAGCGAATTTCTTCCCGGGGTGAACGGCTGGGGTGTAATAAAAGGGGAGGTCACGCGAGAGGTCACCCCTAAATGCAGCCAGTCGGCACCGAGCCCCTCCTTCCGGACGATCCCCAGCAGATCGGCCCCTATCGCTTGCTGGGCCGGTTGGGTGAGGGCGGCATGGGAACGGTCTACCTCGCCACCGGCGACACCGGCCGCCTCGTCGCGATCAAGGTCATCAGAACCGGGTACGCCTCGGACCACTTCGCCGCGCGGTTCCATGCGGAGGTGACCCACGCCCGCCGGGTCGCGTCCTTCTGCACCGCCCAGGTTTTAGATGACGGTACGACCCGGGATGGGCGGCCGTACATGGTGACGGAATACATCCCCGGCACTCCACTGTCCCAGCAGATCTCGCGGCACGGCGCCCTCGACCCCGGCCAACTCCACGGCGTCGCGATCGGCGTGGCCACCGCCCTGGCCGCCATCCACGTGGCCGGCTTGGTCCACCGCGACCTGAAACCCGCCAACGTCATCCTCTCCATGTCCGGCCCGCGCGTGATCGACTTCGGCATCGCCCGCGCTCTGGACGCCACCAGCGGCCCCACCCAAGCTGGCGAAGTCGTCGGCAGCCCCGGTTGGTGGGCCCCCGAACAGGTCAACGGCTCCGAAATCGGCCCATGGACCGACATCTTCGCCTGGGGTTGCCTGGTCTCCTACGCGGGCACCGGCCGCCACCCCTACGGTCACGGCGACGCCTCCCTGATGGCCGCCCGCGTCCTCAACACCCACCCCGACCTGGGCGACCTCCCACCCCCCTTGAACGACCTGGTCCGCCGCGCCACCTCCCCCGACCCCACCACCCGCCCCACCGCCCAAGACCTGATGCTCGCCCTCGTCGGCGGCGCCCTCCCCACGACAGCCCTCCCACCCACCGCCCCAGAACCCGGAACCGCGGTCCTGCCGCCCGCCGCTCAGGCACCAGACTCCGGAGCCACGGTCCTGCGGCCGACCGTTCAAGGAGCGGGACCTGGAGCCACGCCCCTGCCGCCGACCGTTCAAGGAGCGGGACCTGGAGCCACGCCCCTCCCGCCGACCGGTCAAGGAGTAGAGCCTGGAGCCACGGCTCTGCCGTTGACCAGTCAAGGAGCGGGACCCGGAGCCACGACCCCGCCGACCGGTCGAGGAGTAGAGCCTGGGGCCACGGCCCTGCGGCCCACCGCCGCCCGCCCGGCCCGCCGTGGTCGCCCGCTCGTCGTGGCGGCCATCGCGGTCGCCCTGGCCCTCATCGCGACCGCCGCGATCATCACCACGGTCCTGTCCCGGTCGAACGACCAGGTCGTCACCTCCGACGGCGTGACCACTGTCCCCGTCGGTGAATGGGCTCAGATCGGAGAATTCCGTATCCAGATCCCCAATCCCCCCAGATGCGGCGCCTCCACCTACAAGGAAACCGAATCCACCGTCGGCCACTTCTGCCTGATCGGATGGTTCCTCCAGAACGAAGGCCCCGAATCCGCTGTCGAAGCCAGCCCTGTCACTCTCGTCGACGACGACGGCCTGGAATACGGCGCCACCGACCTCTCCGACGCCGCCCCCGCCTCGCTACCCTCCGGCGGAACCGCGGTAGGCACCCTCGTCTTCGACATCCCCACCAACCGCACCCCCGCTGCGGTCCTCTTCGAAAACGGCACCGTCAAGATCACCCTTTAGGAAACCGCTCCACCCACCGCCGCTGCCAGGGCACCTCCACCGCCCGTGGATGATAGTTCGCCCTGGCCCACGCCACCGCGTCCCCAGACGGCACCCCAGCCAGAATGGCAAGACACGCGATCACAGTCCCCGTCCGCCCGACACCCCCACCACAGGCAACCTCGACGTTCCGGCCGGCCCGCGCGAGCTCGTACAAGGCCCGGATTTCGCGAACAGCCCGCTCGCCATCCCGAGGCACCCAGAAGTCAGGCCAGTCAATCCATTCCCGAGGCCACCCAAGCGAACGATCATGGCGTCGCCGCAACCGCTCGGACCCCAGATAAAGCCCATGATCAGGGAAAACCCCCTCCGGCACGGGCCGCCTGAGCCCACGCCCACGAACCCACACCTGCGACGGAAGGCATATCGCGCCCGCCAATCGCGTCTCCGTCATCCACCCATCTTGGCGCATCTGCGGGGTTCTCCCGCCCACCCAGCCCGTTGCTTTCCCACGGGCTCCGCCCGCCCCGCCATCCCCATGGTCGCTTGAATGAAGCGAACCGAGGACCTGTTCTTCGCGGGTTGAGGGTCTGCGGGTTGGTGTGCTGCTCCTGATCGGGCGTGGCGGATGGATCTTCGGATGCCGGTGGGTAGGTAGATCTTTTCACGGAGCGTTTGACCTGCGGTTTTGTCTCGGATCTAGGCCAGGTTTTGAATGTCGTAGCTGCTGGATAGCGTGAGGGTGGTTGTTCGGATCCGCCAGAGCCGAAAGGGGGGCGCCTTCATGCTCGGTTCTCCGATCGATGTGCTGGGTCCCTCCCGTGCGGGGGGCGTCCGCGGACGCGAGTTGCCCGCGTTCCTGAAGGGCACGGTGCTGGACCCTGACTACGTCCCGCCCCAGCGTTCCGCCCACGACGACGCCCACGACGACGCCCACGACGACGCGCACAGGGACGCGTGCGGCGCAGGGCAGCAGAACGCACGGCAGCAGTTCCTCCACAGCCGCTCCACCGATCCTGGCCGCTCGGCTGACGCTGGTCGCTCGGCGGGGCCGGAGGACTGGGGCGAGCCGGTGGGTTCGGGGGTTTTGGTGGCCGAGTTCCGGCAGCTCGCGTCCCGGATTGCGGTGGCTGACCTGCCCGAGGCCGCCGGGTTGTGCGTGGGCGAGACGGAGGACCTGCTGTTCGCCCAGGACCGGCTGAGCTCGGCGATCGCCGCCCGGGTAGGACGAGTCCACGCGACCGGTGAGGCCAAGAACAGCGGGCACGCCTCGACCGGCACCTGGCTGCGCGCTTCGGCGGGGCGTCCGCTGCTCGTCGACACGGTGACCGATGTGCTGCGGCTGGCGTGCGGCCTCTCCGGTGGGGACGTCACACTGTCGAACCCGTCGCGGTTCCGCTCCTTCGGCCGAGCCAAGCGCCGCTCCCTCCTATCCGCCCTGAACGACGTGGCGACCCCGGCCAAGCTGGGGGACGTTCCGCGCTATCGCGAGCAGTGGAAGCGCCTGGGTGAGCGGCTCCACCCGCACGAGTACCCGCAGTTCCCGCGCGCCGCCCACGTCTTCGAGGTCGCCAGAGGCGAGTGCAAGGCTGCGTGCCTGGTCGGCCGAGTCCAGTCCGCCTTGTCGGCCGGCCGCACCGCCGATGCCGTCGAACTGCTGGCGAGCGCGCCCGGCGCCCTGCTGCGTCGCTTGGATCATTTACTACGGACCAGCGAGTCCCCATCGGCGGTGCTGGACGCGGCACGGTGCGCAGCCGAAAGCGCCTCGGGTCGCGTCCTGCTGTCCCTCCGCGAGCACGTGCAGAACCGCGACGCCGCCGCTGCCGCACGTGTGTTCGCCAACCAGCGCGGCAGGGCGTGGGTCACGCCCGACGCGCGCGCTCCGCTCCCTGAGGGCGTAATCACGGAAGCGCTGGGCATCCTCGACGAGGAGATCGGCCGACGCCTCCCCGCCCCTGGCCGACTGGTGGTCGATGACGACGTGCTCGACGTCGCGCTGCCACTGTCGGGTAAGGCCGTTTCGCCGGGGCTGGGCATGCTGCCACGCGGGTCAACGTCGCCAGTGAACGGCGAACTGTTGAGGTTCTTCGTCCACTGGCGGCAGAACGAGAGGCGCACCGACTATGACCTGTCTGCGCTCATGGTCGATGCCACTTACGGCCACGAGTTGCAGGTGTCGTGGACGAACTACGGGAGCGGTTTCGCCGAGTACTCCGGCGACATCACCGACGCGACGGACGGGGCGTCGGAGTTCATCAACATCCGTCTCGCTGCAGCGACCCGTCCGATCATCATCCCGCTGGTCAACATCTACTGCGGCGAGGGGTTCGACGAGGCCGCGGAGGCGTTCTTCGGATTCATGACCAGGGACGGCGCGCAGGAAGGCCGACCTTTCGAGCCGCGCACCGTGCGCATGAAGTCGGACCTGCGCGGCTCGGGCCAGGTCGCCCTGCCTCTGGTCTTCCTGCGCGGCGAAGACGGCGCGTGGCGGGCGAAGTGGCTGCACCTGTACGTGAAGGGCGCCCCAACTTCAACCAGGTCGAAGGCAACCGGGTCACCACGTCCCTGCTGGTGCGCTCGATCGTGGAGCGCGACTTCTTGCGGGTCGGCTACCTGGTGGACCTGCTGCGGGCCAAGCCCGGAGCGGCCGATCATGTGACGCACATCGGGCTGGAAGCGCCAGCCAATCCCGAGCCGGGGGCGAGGGTGTTCACGGCCACAACGCTGCATGAGTTGATCCCGGCCTGATACGGTTTGTGCTGCAAGGCCATGGGAGACGCTTCCTTCTCAACTTCAATTGGTGAAATCTAGCTCTCCCGCTTTCCTTGCATTTGACGCGTGAACGCCCGCCACCTTTTCGAGGTAGCGGGCGTTCTGTTTTCATGATCATTGGTAGCGGTCGGTGCTGAAGGCACCTATATAGACTTATGGGTGGCCCGTTTATGCAGGTCACATATGAGGAGCGCGTGGCCCAGGTTTGGCGTGGCCCAGACTGCGAGGGTCCGCCTCGATGGCAAGCACCTGGTCTACGCCCGCGTGTTCGACGCGACCGCAGAGCCAGGAGAGCCGTGGCTGGCCGTTACCCAGACCGGCCCGGTACTCGGCCATGTTTTCGCTGGCATCACCATGGTTCCCCGCCATCGCCGTGGCTTTCCACCATCACCACGGTTCCCCACCACCACGTGACGGGGATTTATTCGGGTGTGAAACGGTGCGTAACCCGGTAATGTTGGTAGTGCTTCAGGTGCGAAAGCTCCGGTTCCTTCTTCCAAAATCGACCCGGGGCTGTCTCTGATCTCTGAAGCTCTGACAACTGAATCGAAACTTCCCCGGTGCGCAGGCAGCGGATACTTCGGGAACGATAGGTTGCAGGTTCGAATTCTGCCCACCTGACCGGTTTTACCGGGTGGTAGCTCAAGTCCGGCAGAGCGATCGTATAGGCCCGCAGCCGACTTCGATCTCGGGGAAGAAACCTTTGCACAGCACCGCCCGGTGCGACGACAGCAGCTACTTCGAGGTTCGAATCCCCATGTTCCCACCCCGTGGGGACATCGCCCGGTTGGCGGGCAGACTGCAGTCATCTTGATCTCGGGTGGCAACATCGTGATGTGCGCCTCCCCGGTGCGCCGCAGGACGGATACTTCTTTGGTAGAAACCGGAAGTCACTTTCCGGTGTGTGGATTCGATCTCCACTATGCCGTCGGCACTTTCGATCTCGGGGAGGCAAAGCTTCAGAATGTGCCCGGTGCGCAGACGAGGGCTACTTCCACTTTTAATGGGGTCGTTACTGGTTCGAATCCAGTCGGAGCTTCGGGCTTCGTAGCTCAATTGGTAGAGCGCCTATGTACCTTCGTCGACTTCGATCTCGGGCACCCAGCGGTTGGTCAGGCGGCGCGTTGATCGCACTGCCGCCTGCCGCCACCGATGGCGATCAAGCGCGTCCCGACCCCCGACACGTCCGGCCGGACCCAGCTCTGGAGCCGTATCCTTGCACCGCTCACACGCTGATGAAAGGTTACGCATTATCCTTTTATAGCGGTGGGGTTGCTGAAAGGATTGGTGCGGCTCTCGTGCAGGCCGCATTGGCGTACGCGCAGTTCGAGACCGTTTACCCGATGGCAATGCCGGGTCGGTCGTGCATTCACCCATACGGTTCTTGCCCGGCAGGGGCTGACCCGGCGCGCGATCCTTCCGATCAGTTTGGTGCTGCTCACACACTCTGACACTTATGTGGTCGGACTCACCGCGTACTGACTTTGACGGAACGACCGGCTGTTAGGCGACGTTGCCGCCGGGGAGGCGGTAGATGGGGGCCTCTAGTTGGGGGG
>NZ_JBDPLV010000113.1:0-25831 GCF_039871605.1 Acrocarpospora sp. B8E8
TTCTACGGGAACAACCGAGGCAGCGTGCACCTCACCGTGACCAGAATGCCTGTCGAGGAGCAGCCAACCGTTCCCACTCGCAGCAGGCGAGAACGTGGTCAACAGCAAGCCGTACCCGCCGGTAAAGAGAGGGCGCCTTCGGGAAATCGCCAGGCGGAGTTGGCCGGTGCAGGCCGAGGACGTCGTGCCGGTAAGCAAGGGTAGCTTCCGCTTGCGGTTGGCTACCTGAGGGGGTCCGCCGCAGGACACCGTGAGCGTGCCCAGGTGGGTGAACTCGGCGGTGACCGGGCGGCCCGGTTCCAGCGGGACGGCATCGGTCATCCCGCCGGTGAGGACGATCCAGCCCTCCTCCAGGGCCAGCCCTCGCTCGGCGAGAGAGTTCGCGGCGAGCGCGAGCGCCCGCGCCGGGTGGCCCTGTACGGCCGCTCCCGTCGCGGTGTCCACCACCGCGCCCCCCACGCCGAGCACGCACGCCTCAAGCGCGAGGTCCAGGCCGGCGGGGTCCACTTCCACGTCACCCACGACGAACCGGGCGGCCGACGCGTTGTCGGCGACCACGTCGGCGAGGGTGAACCGGAAGTCGCGGTAGCGGCTGTCGATCACTTCGAGGCCCGCGGACACGCTCCGCACCGCGGCCATCGCGGCAGCCGGGGTGACCCCGGGGCCCGCCAACCGCCGCCCGAGCATGAAGACGATCTCGGGCTCCACCCGCGGGTGGATGAGCCGCTCGACCGGCATGGGCGCGCCGGCGTCGAGCACCATGCCGTCGGTGAGCCAGCCGGTCAGCGGCGCGGCCACGCCCATCCGCCGCTGCTTGGCGCGCGAGGTGAGGCCGAGCTTGACGCCGATGATCTTCTCGCCGCCGGCGACCCTGTCCACCATCAGCTCGGACTGCACCTGGTAGGCGGTGCCGAGGTCGAGTTCGGGCCAGTCTTCGGTGATGGGGTGGCGCGCGGTGCGGGTAGACTCCGCCGCGCGCAGCGCCTCGGCGGCCCGATCGACCGTCCATGTGTTCGCCGTCATGGTGGCCAACCATGGACGGCGCCGGGCCCGGCTTCCACCCGGAATTCCCATATACCGGAAATCGGGTAGTTGCTTCCGTCGCCGCCGGTCCTACGGTCGCTCCAACCCGCCGTCATCCCCCCGAGGCGGGGAAGCATTCGCGGAGGCGGTTTCGAGAATCCCCGACGGGGTCCTTGTGGAGGCGAGCAACAATCTCGCTCCCGCCATCTCCAGCCGGACACGGACGCTACTCTGGGATCGAACTCCCCGCGGGGCCCCATGGATATTGGCAGATGTGGGGAAAAAGACCTTCCCGTTTCTCTCACTGGATGAGCAGATTTCGCGGGTCAGATTCCTACTGGCCCAGGGATACGAAAAACGATTTGAATCGAACGGTTATCTGGTGCTATTTCGAAGGTAGGCGCGTGGCGGCATGACCGCATAGATGGTGCGCGTGATAATTCCGTCGCGCTCCAATTCTCGCGGGGTGACGGTCAGCATGCGATGGCTTATGCCGCCGATGTCACGCCGTAGCTCGGTGTATCGCTTGGTCTCCGTGCCGAGCCGGGATATCACGGGCAGTGACCACTTGTCTCCAACCCGGTCGAGCATCCGGCCTGCGGCTCGACATGCCCTTGCCCCGCCCTCCCGCGACGACCGCCCGTTGCCGCCCTCCCGCCGCCGCGAGTGGCAAGCCCGTGTCAAGCCGCCCTGGCGATGATCTCCCTGGACACGAGAGAAACGGAGACATCATGAAGACCACCCGAATGCTCGCCGCCGCGGCGACCACGGTTGCCCTGGGCCTTAGCGTCCTCACCGCCTCGCCTGCCGAGGCCGCCGTCACCCGCAGCTTCAGCGAGTCGGCCTCCGAGGGCAGCGCCAGCTGGGGCACGGTCACCTTCAACAGCTACTCGTGGAACGTGGACGCGTACATCTACCGCGACTCGAGCGCCTCCATCAAGCTGGAGGTCTGCGGCTGGCAGTCCCTGAGCAACGGCAGCTGGGGCCTGCTGGGCTGCAAGTCGGCCACCAACGGCGGCTCGATCGGCTCGACCCGGCACGTCACCACCCTCGGCGGATCCGCGAGCTGGGCCAGGGTCAGCATGGTGAGCACGGATCTTTACGTCAACGGCGTGTTCGCCGACGGGGACTGGAACTACGGGTTCTGACCTGGCCGGACGAACGGCGGCCCGGGCCGCTCCCAGCAGCCCGGGCGCCATCTGACGCCGTTGCGCCGATCACGAGGCGGAAACGACGGTGACCGACTCGTCCGGGAACGGCAACTACGGCACGGTCAGCGGCACGAGCCAGTCCACATGGAACCAGTTCCTGGCGGTTCAGGCCGAGTACATCGTTCCTGATCCGCGACCGCGGCGGCCAGTTCACCAACACCTTCGACACGGTTTTCGCTGACGCCGGTCTGGCGTCCTCGAAGTCCATCGCAGGCCGAAAGCGAACGCACACTGCGAAAGGAATCGGCACCCTACGCCGGGAACTCCTCGACCGAATGCTCATCCTCAACGAGCAACACCTGCGCCGAACCCTCACTCGATACCTGGAGCACTACAACACGGCCCGGCCCCACCGCGGCATCGGCAGCTGTTTCCATCGCAAGCCGAAGCCGGACCGACAGCCCTGGTCGACCTCGCCAATGGCCGAGTTCACCGCAGAACCATCCTCGGCGGGCTCATCAACGAGTACCAGCTCGGCAGCTGACACCACCAAGAACCCGCAGGCCAGAGCCGAATCCCAGCTTTGAGCCCCACCGGGTCGGGCACGATCAGCAAGGGGTCCAATGTCGGCGTGGGGAGTTGCGGTTGCCAGGCGATGGTCACCGAGGCCGGAGCACCGGACGCTGCCGTGGAGATGGACACGTTGATGCCACTTGGCTCCACGAAGCTAGTGCCTCCGCCCCCGCCGGCTTCAATCACCGAGGGGTCACCACCGCCGCCGCCACCGACGTAGCCGCCACCGCCGCCGCCACCGGCCACGACAAGGGGGGTCGTGTCGGCGAACACGCCTGAGTACCCGCCGCCGCCACCGCCGTACCAGTCGGCGTAGCCGCCGCTTCCACCACCGGCTACGCCTGCACCTCCACCAGAGTTGCCCAGTCCGCCAGGGCCGCCGACGCTCACGTCAAGGGTGCTCCCGGGTGTGGTGGGGATGTCCGCCATGCCGCTGGCACCGGCGCCGTTGCCGGCGTCAGTGCCAGCGCCGCCTGCCGCCCCCACGGCGGTCACTCGCAGGGTGGTCACTCCGGGTGGAACCGTGAACGTGTCCAGCAAAGTCGCTTGGGTGTAGGTGCACGTTGTGCCGGAGACGACTCCGGTGCCACCGCAGGGAGCGTCCGCGGACGCGCGGCCGAGGGGGACACCACCGGTACCGGCGACGGCGATGCAGCTAGCCATCACCGCGGTGCCGGTGCGCTGGCCGACGAAACAGAGGATCCGTGGGCTGCGCGCTTTCACGATGTTGTCTTCCATAGGCAGGACGTCATCACAACGCATCCTTTCCGCTGGTTTCGTAACCGATGCTGACCGGGTGGGCGCCCCTAATATCCCAGCGGTCTTCCCATCGTGACGAAATTCCATATCTATTGGGGCATCATCATGGCGGCGAGGCATGTACCTTGAGGCTTTACTTATTTCGAAGGCATTTATTATGCCCAAGTGGCCTTGGTTGAACGGGCCTCATGCCACGGCTTTCGGCTGTCTCAATGCCCTTAACCGGTCACGGTCAAACGCATTCACCCCCCCGATTGACCCATTGCGCGGCAGGCACCGGATATCGCTCGCTTGGCCCATTCTGCCTTGATTGTGGAGGAATGTAAGTATTCACGCCGTGGGCACGGTGTGATGGTTTGGCTGGATGCGCAACTTTCCATCTGGGTTGAGCGGTGATGTGATAGCTCTTCCTCAACACGGTTGGTGGTGCACCGGCCCCACCTGCTCGAACAGCCCGTACCGCTAAGGGCTGTCCCGTCGTTCCTCGACCCCGGGCGCTACCGCGTCGGCGAAGAAGGGGTGCCGTTAAGAACCGTGCGATCGTGCCCATGAGCAACCAGCGAGCAAATCTGGTGATCTCGCCTCGGCGCCGAGCCCTCAAACCGGGAGGAATCGTCGGGCAAATGGGATGTAGCGCTAGCGGGCCGCACTGCTAGCGCTAGCAACTCCGCTAGCACCCAACATCGGCCGTGACCTGGTGGTCAGCGAATAGTGCCACTATCGACACACCACCGCTGAAGCTGGTTCGATCGGCGAGAGACGGTCCGGGTGCCCTATCCTGCGTACGCAACTGTGACACCGTTCGGGTCTCTGATCTCGAGGTTGTAGAACGAGAATTCCGCTGACGCGAGTCCCGTTAGTCGTATCCGGGATTCGGCGTAAAGGATCACGCGTGGATTCTGTGCTCACCCTCCGTACGGGCGAGTGATGATCTCCAGGTTGTGGCCGTTGGGGTCGGACCAGTACAGGCCGCGACCGCCGTCGTTGGTGTTGATCTGGCCGGGCCGCTGGTGGAACGGGTCGGCCCAGAAGGTGAGTCCGCGGCCCTTGATCCGGCCCCAGATCTGGTCGAACTCCTCCTCGGTGACCAGGAAGGCATAGTGCTGGGGATGCACGGGACCGTCGGTCCCGGCGACGTCGAGGGACACCTCGTTGCCGAGGTCGACGACGAGGAACGGCCCGAAGGCCGTCGCGGGCGGCAGACCGAGAATCTCCACCAGAAACGCGGCGGTCTCCTCGCGGTCACGGGCTGCCACGATCGTGTGGTTCAACCGCACTGACATGTCGATCTCCTTCCCAGACGGTCCCGACCGCAGGGGGATCGACAGGGGCCGCGATGTCTTCCGCCTCCTCATCTCCATGGTAGGCGCGGCCGTCAGGGCGTGAGGATGCGAACTTTTGCCGAGATCAGGGTTTGGTTTCGGCCCGGCCCCACGGGGTGTCCATGCTTTGCAGCATGGTCACCGCCTCATTCCAGGACTTGTCGTCCGGATAGAGCTCGCTCCGCAGGTACGCCCACACCAGGGCGCGGAGCGCGGCGACCCGCTCGGGGTTCTCATCGGTGGTTTCCGCCGCGTCGTAGGTGCTGATGCCACCGAAGCTGTGCCCGGCTTCGTACAGCCACAGCAGGCTCTTGCGGCCCGGGCCCAGGCGGTAGGCGTCGGCCCGCCAGTCCTTGCGCTCGCTGAAATACGTGTTCGTGTCTTCGTCGCTGGTGACGACCAGCGCCGGCGTAGTCATCCGGTCGAAGCGGGTGGTGCTGAGGATCGGCCAGTGCTCGGTCGCGTACGGCGCGAGGTCGTCGCCCAGGCCGGGCGCGCCGAGGAGCACGCCCGCCTTGATCCTCTGGTCGGGCAGGTAGACCTGCGAGCCGTTGACCGGGTCGGTGACAGTCGAGCCACAGAGCATCCCCACGGTGTGCCCGCCCATCGAGTGGCCGACCGCGGCGATGCGGCTACGGTCGATACGCCCGCTCAGACCGGCCACGGTCGACTCGATCCGGTCGAGGTGGTCGAGGATCGTGCGCACGTCTTCGACCCGGGTACGCCAGTAGAGCGGCGCCTCGAAACTGTCGGCCTCGCGCAGCCCGAGCGTCATCGAGTCCAGGTGCGTGGGCTGGATGACGACGAAGCCGTGCGCGGCCCAGAAGTGCGCGACCGGACCGTATCCGTACAGAGAGGAAACGAAGTTGGAGGGGCCGTTCCCATGGGACAGCACGATGACCGGCAGTTCCTCGCCGGCCTCGGGTACGGAGACCTTGATCTGCAGGTCGACGGCACGGCCGGGGACGGGGATGGCCATCGGGCCGTAGGAGATGACGGGACTGGCCTGGTTGACTGCGAAGCCGGCGGCTTCGGTGAAGGCAGAGCTTATGGTCATGCCTCCAGCCTGCACGCCAAAAGCTGTACGTTGAATAGTTGTCAGTTCGTATTTCTTGTGCGAAAGTACGGGCGTGGCTGTTGACCGCCTATCCGAGGTGTTCGACCTGGTCGAGGTTCGTGGAGTGCTGTCCGGCGGGTTCGCCGCCCGGGGGCGGTGGTTCGCGCGCGGCGAGGTGCACCTCCCGCTCAAGTTCCTCGCCGTCCCGTACGGGCAAGTCCGGCTGACCACCGACGGCCTCGACTCGCCGCTGATCCTCGAGCCCGGCGACGTCGCGATTCTCAACGATCGGTCGTGGCTGCGGCTCGACGGCGGCACAGGCGACGAGCCGCCGCGCGAAGTCCTGCCGGACGAGCACTTCTCGTTCGCCGTCGATCGCGGGCGAGACGACGTGGTCGTGGGCGGTCGCATCGACCTCACTCCGGCTGGCCGGGCGCTCCTGCTCAACGCGCTCCCGCCGGTGGCGCACATCGGGCCGTCGATCCCAGCCACGTCCTCGCTGCGCGGCTGCGTGCACCGCATCGTCGATGAGATGACCGGCGGCAAGCCGGGCGCCGCCTTCGCGATCCGCCAGCACGGTCAGCTCCTGCTGCTCGAAGTCCTGCGCGCCTTCATGAGCAACAGCGATCTGCCGCCGGGCTGGCTAGCAGCTCTCCGCGACGAACGCCTGAGACCGGCCCTCGACCTCATGCACGACCACCCGGACCGCGCATGGAGCCTGCAAGAACTCGCCCACGCCGCCGCCATGTCGCGCACGACGTTCGCCGTACGCTTCCGCGAGGTGGCCGGTGTGCCCCCGCTGACGTACCTCACCCAGTGGCGCATGCTCCTCGCCCAGCGGGCCCTGCGCGACGGCGACGTCCGGATCGCGTCGCTCGCGGCGGAGCTGGGCTACGCGTCGGAGGCCGCGTTCAGCACAGCGTTCAAACGCGAGGTCGGCGAAGCGCCGCTGCGCTTCAAGAACCGTTTAGCAGCGGGCACCCGTCCACGTGCTGCCGCAGGTGCATGACCTGCCGCGGGATGTAGGTGTGGCGGACGAGCCACGGCGTCGGGACGGGTCCTGATGATGGTGCGAGGTGGTCAGCCGAGGCTGGCTCTGCCATGTCTCCAGTAGCCACGGAAGGAGATGTCGGATTTGGGGACGTTGCGGTCGTTGACGAGATGCCTGCGGATGCCGGTGGCGAGCGCGGACTCACCTGCGGCCCAGGTGTAGTAGGAGCCGGGACGGAGTTGTGCGTCCTTCACGGCCTGCAGCGCGAGCGTGCCCGGCCTCATGGAAGGATCGTTGCGGGGCAACCAGTGGATCTTCGTGGCCGCGGGAGCAGTGACCTCGCCGCGGACATCATCGCTGGTGGGTACTTCGAGGAACACCTCGGCGGGCAGCGCGTCGGAGGAACATTCCAGGATGGCGAGGATCGCCGGTAACGCGCTCTCGTCACCGACGAGCAACTGCCAGGCGGAGCCGGCGGTGGGTACGTAGCCGCATCCCTCGTCGAGGAAAGCGACCTCGTCGCCCGGCTCGGCCGCCAGCGCCCAAGCGGTCCCGGGAGCGGCGGGCCGGTCCGAGTCGTGCTCCTTGTGGAGGGAGAATTCGATGTCGAACGCGGACATCTCCGGCCGGAAGCGCCGGATCGAGTACGACCTGACTCGCGGCCGCCTCCTGGCCGACTGCAGAGTGTACTGAAGCATCCACTTCTCGCTGGCCGGGAGCACGACCTCATCCTGACCGGGCCCTGCGAAGAACAGGCGGCCCGCCTGGTCGTACCCGGACTGCTCCAGGTACTGGAAGTCGTTTCCACCCAGCGTGATGGACACAAAGTGGGAACTGACCTGTTCGCGGCCCCGGACGGTCAGCCTCAACATCCGCCGGTGGCGCGGCCGACGGTACCCGGCCGCCACCACGGCAAGTAGTGGGAACTGGCCTACCGCCAAGGTTGGCGGCTTTCCGTTATTGACTGTCCGTTTGTCGGTTGTCGGCAACCGCTGCCGGGTCCACAGTGGTGGTCGACGGCCCGTGATCCACCCTGGACCGTCAACTACCACGTTTCCTCGAGGAGTAGGGAAAGCACATGATCCAGGCGGATGAGAACACCACCGTGGTCATCGTGGGCGGCGGAGTCGCCGGGCTCGCGCTGGGCAATCTCCTGTTGCGCAGCGGAATCAGTTGCATCGTCTTGGAGAAGCACAGCCGTGAATACGTCGAGCAGCGGCAACGGGCTGGGGCTCTCGATGCCGGAGGGGTGCGCGTATTGCACCGGTGGGGGCTGGGGGAGGTGGTGGAAGGCCACAGCCTCGGTGCCTCCGATTCGGTCATGCCGATGCTGATCGACGGAGAAAAGCGGTATTGGAAGATGGACGAGGACGACGAGGATGACGCCGACGGTGCTTACTGTCCTCAGCAGATCCTCGTCCGGAACCTCATCAAGGTATTCCTCCGCGACGGCGGCGACCTCCGCTTCGAAGCCGAAGACGTTTCGCTGGAAGGCATCGACACCGAGCGTCCCCTGGTTCGTTATCGGGATGCGGCCGGCTCGACGAAGGCGCTCGGCTGTGACTTCGTCGCCGGCAGCGACGGCTACCACGGCGTCAGCAGGACGGCCATCCCTGCCGACGTCCTCACCTGCTACACCCATGAGTTCGGGTATGCCTGGCTGACCGTCATGGCGGAGGTGCCGGCGGATCCCCTGGCGGTGTTGGCAGTGCACTCTCGCGGCTTCGCCGCACAGATCACTCGCGGCCCGAACGCGAGTCGTCTCTACCTGCAGTGCCCGCTCACCGACACCATCGAACAATGGCCGGACGAGCGCGTCTGGAGCGAACTAGAAGCTCGTTTCGGCGAACCCGCGGCGGCCAAGGGCCCGATCACGAGCAAGCAGGTCGTGCCGCTGCGCGGTGTGGTGTTCAGCCCCATGAGCCACGGCAGGCTCTACCTTCTCGGGGACGCCGCGCACCTCATTTCCCCGATGAGCGCGCAAGGGATGAGCCTCGCCCTCCACGACGCCGAAGTGTTCGCCGGCGCAGTCATCCACCACGTCAAGAACGACGATTCGCGTCTGCTCGACAGCTATTCCGACACCTGCCTGAGCCACACTTGGGAACGTCAGGCATCCGCCGTCTGGATGACCGAGACAATGCACGACTCCGGTGACACCTCTTACGCAGGGGAGTTCCGCAAGCAGATCGCCCGGGTGAACCTGGAAACACTGTTGGAACCAGCTGCGGTGAATCGCCTTTCCGAGTAACCGGCAAGCGGATTCACCGGTCTCGGGGGCACCATGATTGAGCTCGAAGTGTGCGACCAAGACCCGAAGTGGCTTCGAGAGGCGTTCGGGTGTTTCCCTTCCGGGGTCGTGGCGGTTCCTCCGCGGGTAGTCCGCGGAGCCATGCGCCGTTCTGCCGGGAAGAGGGGCGAACGGCGCATCGGCTTCCGCGCCGTCGTGACGGCTGCAGCGAGTCCTTTGCGGCCTTAGCTGTCCTGGCTGGCGGGGATGAAGTTCGCGTATTCCTCGATGCGGGTGATCAGGCTGGCGTCGTCGAAGCGGAAGTACACCGCGGCGTGCACCTCGCCGCGCATGCCGTTCTTGGTGGCCACGTGCACGACGTGCTGTTGGAGGACTTCGCCGGGCTGGGAGAGTTGGCGGGTGATGTCGTAGTGCATCGATTCGATGGTGTGGATCTGCCCCTTCATCCCCTCGATGTTCTCCTCGCCCTTGCCGTCGTTGTGCCAGACGGTCGCGGCGTCGGCGCACATGGCACGGGCGGGGCGACCTCTTCCCACCGGTCCTTGCGCCACGCATGGTATTCGGCGGGAACGTCGCCTGCGGCGATGGTGCCAACTGTGGCCTGCCGGCCAGAGGGGGACTGCCGTGCGGCCCAGACGGTGCGTTCGGTGCGTACCGAGAGGTCGTCCCGGTGCAGGATGCTGTGCGGGCTGTTTGGGTCGAGCAGCCGGTCGAGCGCGGCGAGATCTGCGGCCGGAAGCGCGTGCGCGGCGGCACCGCGGATGCGTAGCAGACTGCTGAGTGCGTAGCGGCCGATGGCCTCGCTGCGGGAGCCTTCGATGTTCACGGCGATGGTTCGCTCGCCTTCGAGGGTGAACCCGGCGGCGATCAGCATCGGCCCCCAGTCCGCGCCGCGGTGGGGCAAGTGCTCGGCGTGAAAGTGCTCGGTCGCAGCGTGGCAGCGGTCTTCCAGGCCGGGCCGGTCCTCCGGAGCATTCTCGGGCAGGAAACGGGGGAATTCGGCCAGTTCGACGACGGCGAACAGGCCGCCGGGCGCGAGCATGCCGTGGACGTTGCGCAGCGCGCGGCCAGGGTCGGCCATGTGGTGCATCGAGGCCGAGGCCCAGACCAGGTCCGGCGTGCCGAGGTCGGGCCAGTCGGCGGCGTCGAGGTCGGCCTGCACGGTGCGCACACGGTCGTCCGCATCCTGGGCGCACGCCTTCTCCCGCAGGCGCTGCAGGTGTCCGGGCGAGGCGTCGACGGCGGTGACGTGAGCCTCCGGGAAACGGTTCAGGAGGGCGAAGGTGCCCGCTCCCGTGCCGCAGCCCAGGTCGACGATCTGGCGCGGGCTGGTTTTCACGGGCAGCCATGCGGTGATGGCGGCGATGTGCTCGGCGAGGACTTCCGCGTCCAGGTCGAGGATCTCCGCCTGGCCGGCGTCGTGCTGCGTGCCGTGGTGGGGGGTGTGCGGGTGTGCGTGGGTCATGCCGTCACCGTAAGGCGAGCTTGCTTACATGGCACGATGTCTCCCGGGATGCGCAAGATGTCGGCGCGTGGCGGTGCCCGACGCGCAACGCGCACCCGTACCGAGGGTGCGCGTTGCCGTCATTCGCAGGTGCCAGAGGTGTCGCCGTCGCTGCCGTTGCCGCGCTGGTGTCCGCGGCGGGCATCGCGGTCGAAGATGCCCAGGATCTCGCACGGTCCGCCTTCGGTGCCGATGGCGTGCGGCATCATGGTGGGGAACTCGGCGGCCTGGTTGGTCTCGAGCCGGAAGCGCCGGTGGCCCAGCATGAGGATCGCGGTGCCGGAGAGTACGACTAGCCATTCCCGGCCGGGGTGGGCGCGCATGCGGGCGGGGTTGTCAGGCGGTGGCTCGATCATACGCTGGCGTACGACGCTCATGCCGGGGTCGCCTTTCACGGGCCAGCGCATCAGGCCGTGGGTGCCGTCGATCATCGGGCTGGTGACGACGTCGTCGGTGGCGGTCTCGACGAGCTGGTCGAGGGTGGTGTCCAGGGCGCGGGCGAGGGTGACGAGCTGGTCCAGGGCGAGGCGGCGCTGGCCGTTCTCGATGCGGCTCAGTGAGGACTGGCTGAGGTTGGCGCGGGCGGCCAGTTCTTCCAGGGACCAGCCCTGTGCGACTCGCAGGGCGCGGATGCGTTTGCGTACGAGGCTGTCCAGGTCTCCAATTTCTTGCGTCATGGGCAACATCATATGCCCATGATGCAAGAGGGGGTTAACGTCGTGTGCAGAAGGCCCGGAAGGGTTGGGCCACGCACGATGAAAGGGCGCGACATGTCTGTGCGGACTTCCGCATACGCGAGCGACGCACTGCCCGGTGAGATCGTGGACGTTGTGGTGATCGGCGGCGGCGCCGCAGGCTTGAACGGTGCCCTGATGCTGGCCCGCTCCCGTCGTTCGGTCGTCGTGATCGACAGCGGGACGCCCCGCAACGCGCCTGCCAAGGCCATGCACGGCTTCATCGTGCTGGACGGCACGCTGCCCACCGAGCTGCTCAAGCGGGGCCGGGAGCAGGTGCGCCAGTACGGCGGCATCGCGGGGGTGCGCCTGACCGACGGCACGTCCGTGGCCCGCCGCGTCCTCGCGGTCGTCACCGAGATGCAGGCCCGCACCGAGGGCCTGGACGGTCTGAACCTGCCGATGGAGGACCTGCCCGACAACATGGGCCGCCGCTTCGCCTCCGGCATGGCTGGCACCACCGCCTGACCTCAGGGCCCGTACCAGCCCACCGCGCGCCCGTACTGGCGGTGCGCGCGGTAGCCGGGCCCCACCTCATCCACTTCGGCGACCGGTCCTGCTCCGGCACTGACTCTGCATGCCCTTTTGAGAGGAATCCATGAGTACCAACCAGCCTCCTCAGGTGACGGTCAGTGACGAAAGCGGCGGGGGCGCTCCCGATGCGCGTCAGCTGCGCACGATCCTGATCGCCGTCTGCATCGCGCTGATGGCCGTCATCGCCTCGGTATCCGGGCTGAACGTCGCCCAGACTCACCTGGCCGTCGAGTTCGACGCCTCGCAGAGCACTGTCCTGTGGATCATCAATATCTATACTCTGGCTCTGGCCGCGCTGCTGCTGCCGCTCGGCGCGATCGGTGATCGCGTGGGCCGCAAGCCCATGCTGATCGCCGGGCTGGGTGTCTTCGGCGTCGCCAGCGTCGCGGCGGGCCTGGCTCCGACAGCCGAGGTGATGCTGGCCGCGCGCGTGGCCAGCGGTATCGGCGCTGCGATGATCATGCCCATCACTCTTGCCGTCATCACCTCCACCTTCCCCGAGGAGGAACGTGGCACGGCGATCGGTGTGTGGACCGGCGTCGCCGGAGGCGGCGGCATCCTGGGCATGTTCCTCTCCGCGCTCCTCGTCGACGTCGCCGACTGGCGCTGGCTGTTTGTCCTGCCCGTGGTCCTGATCATCGTGGCCCTGGCCATGACGCTGAAGTCGGTCCCCAACTCCCGCGAGAGGTCCGCCCACAGCTTCGACACCGTCGGCGCGCTGGTATCCACGGTCGCGGTGGTCGGGCTCATCTTCGTCCTGCAGGAGGGCCCCGAGCGTGGCTGGACTGCGCCCGCGACTCTGATCAGTCTCGCTGTCGGTCTCATCGCCGCCATCGGCTTCGTGGCCTGGGAGCTGCACCGCCGGGACGCCTCGCTGCTGGACGTGCGCCTGTTCCGTGAGCGTGGTCTGGCCGGCGGCTCGATCACGCTGCTGGTGGTCTTCGGCGTCCAGGCGGGCATCGCCGTTGTTCTCTTCCCGTTCTTCCAGGCCGTGCTCGGCTGGTCGGGGCTGCTGTCCACGCTGGCCCTGATGCCCATGGCCGTCATGATGATGATGACCTCCGGCCTCGCCCCCAAGTTGGCCGTACGCCTCGGCTCCCGCTCGACCATGGGTACAGGCATCGCGCTGGCCGCCGTCGGCCTGGCCCTCATGGCCCTCTTTGTCTCCGCCGACGGCGGCTACCTGACCATCCTGCCCGGCATGCTCGCCATGGGCATCGGCATGGGTCTGTCGATGACCCCCTCCACTGAGGCCATCACCGGCTCCCTGCCGCGCGAGAAGCAGGGTGTCGCCTCCGCACTCAACGACGTCACCCGCGAGTTCGGCACCGCCCTCGGTGTCGCCCTGCTCGGAGCGCTGCTGTCCGTCGGCTACCGCAGCGCCATCGACGATCGCCTGCAGGGCATTCCCCAGGGTGCCGCGGACACCGCGCGCGAAGGTATTGCCAACGCCGTCGAGGTGGCAGGCAGCACCGGCTCGCACGCCCAAGACCTGGTCCACGCCGCCCAGCAGTCCTTCGTCGACGGCTGGCAGCAGGCCATGTGGGCAGGCGTCGCCGTCATGGGTGTTCTGTTCGTCTACATCGCTCTGCGCGGCCCGAAGAACTCCGCCCCCGCAGCGGACGACGACACCGAGGCCACCGAGCCCGTCACCGTCCGATGACCGCGCACCAAGCTGCGCGACTTCGACGGGCTGGCCGCCACGCTGCGCGGGAACACCGGCTCGATCCTGATGGGCGGGCGGACCTACGGCGGCGCCGACCACGTCCTGTGCGGGCTCATCGCCGCTCCCTCCGGGAGGAGGACGGGCCCACCTGCTGGACATCTGCCGGGGCGTCACCGCGTCGGCGGAGTGGTCGGCGTCGTGCCGCCGCCACCGCTGGACGCCGCTCTACCTCGACGGGCCCGACTTCCACGACTGGTTCGGCGTCGAGTCGACCAGGTCGCGCGACACCTTCACCGATCTCGGCATCCGCCAGTAGGCGATGGCAAGGCCGTGTCAAGGCGGCCTGCCGATGCTCCCGGGTATGAGACACCCCCGGCGGCTGCTCCTCATCGGCGCCATGATCGCCGCCAGCTGGGACGTCGACTTCGGCCGGGCCGACTGCGGCTACGGCATCTCGCAGCAGACCGACAACATGGGTCCCTCTGGAGCGCCGCCAAGCAGAAGCGGGTGGCGCTCGACTACGTCACCAACATCGCGGCGGGCATGTCGACGCTGGCCCAGAAGTGGAACGAGATCTGGACCGACACCAATGGGGTGGCGAAGGTCCACAACGGTGACCCGTCGAAGATCGAGAACTGGTATCTCGCCGTCTGGGCGTACAACTCCGGCTGGCACTCCAAGGCCGACGCCTGGAAGATCGACGGCAACGGCACGCCGAACCTCGGCGCGTGGAGTGTGGGCTGGCTGAACAACCCCGCCAACCCGTCCTACCGGCAGGACCGCCGCCCGTTCCTGGACAACAACAGTTACGCCGACGCGGCGCACCCGCAGGACTGGCCCTACCAGGAGAAGGTCCTGGGCTGGGCGGCGTGGCCGATCACCAAGACCTACTTCGACGCCGCCCAGAACAAGAACGTCACCGAGGGCGGCTACAACTACGCGTGGTGGACCAGCGAGGGCGCCCGCACGATGATCGTGCCGACTGACGATCTCCAACACGGGGATCGTCGACAACAACGCCTTCTGCGCGCCCGGCAACGAGTGCCAGCCGCCGTCGACAGGCAACGGGCGCGGCACCTGCCTGCGGTCCGACTCCAAATGCTGGTGGCACCTGCCCAAGGAGTCGAAGGACTGCCCGTCGGCCTGCGGCAACGAGGCGTCGCTGCGGTACGACTCGACCTGGGGCGGCACGGAACGCGCCGAACCGCAGGACCACTGGTACCCCTGCCACACGCCCGGGCTGCCGTACATCAGCGGGGACACGAAGAACGTCCTGATCGTCGACGACGGGAAGCAGTACGCGATCCGCGGCGGCTGCAACAACGCCGGGTGGGACAACCACGGCACGCTGAGCTTCGAGTTCGCCCAGGACTCGGCGGGGCGGGTGCCCGCCAGGGCCGACTTCCAGCAGCTCGGCAGCGGATTCGGCGGGCACGAGTGGTTCGCGTACACGCGGATGGGCCTGCGCAACGGCGACGTGATGAAGGTGACCGGCACCTGGGAGCTCGACCAGCACATCAACGGGTGGGCCCGGGGCCTCGTCCACATCCCGAAACGACGGGCGGAGACCCAGCAGGCCCCCTACACCATCCACATCGGCGACGGCTCCGCGGAGTACCGCACCCTGAACCAGAGCCGGGAGGTGAACGAGTGGTACAACCTGGGCGTCTTTGAGTTCAAGGGGGCCAGAAACCGAAGGTGTCGCTCACCAACCTGAACAACGAGGGCGACGGTTCGGCGGCCATCTCCTGGGACGCGATCGCCTTCCAGATGCTCGCGAAACGGCCCAAGCACTTCGTGGTCGCCATGGGCGACTCCATCACCTCCGGTGAGGGCGTCGGGAACTACTACCCGGAGACCGACTTCGAGTACAAGACGCCACGCTGGAACGCCTGCCGCCGCAGCAAGGACGCCTGGATCCGCCAGACGGTCCTGCCGGGCGAGACCCAGACCATCGGCCAGCTGGCCGACTCCTGGGATCCGAAGCTCGACTTCTCGTTCGTGGCCTGCTCCGGCGCCACCACCCGGGACATGACCGTGGGGCAGTACGCGTACATGCAGAACCCGATCGGCTCCTGGTCGGACTACCGGGACAGCTGCGCGAGCCGCAGCTCGTTCCACCCCACCAAGAGAGGGGCGCAGGAGTTCGCCACCGTGTTCGGCAACCACCTCCGCAGCTCTGAGGTGAACTACACCGGCTGGTAGCCGGGAGCGCGGGGCGTCCCGGACGGGGCGCCCCGCCATGACCACCGCCGCGCGGACGCCCTCGACGGCTCGAAGTGGAGCGAGGGGTCCGCGCGGGCCATCCGGTCGTGCAACTCGTGGAGCTCCCTGGTCGGCTCCAGGCCGAGTTCCCGCACGAAGTCGCCGCAGGCTCGGCGATACCCCGCCAGCGCGTCCGGCCGGCGGCCGTCGCGATAGAGAGCGATCATGTACGCCCGGATCAGCCGCTCCCTGAGCGGATGCTGCCGCACCAGATCGGCGAGCTCCGGCAGCAGTTCCCGGTGCCGCCCGCATTCCAGTTCGGCCTCCGCGCGCGCCTCGATCGCGGCCAGCCGCAGCTCCTCCAGCCCGACCCCCAGCCGGTCGCGCAGCCGATCGGTCGCGGCGTCGGCCAGCAGCGGCCCCCGCCAGCAGGCCAGCGCGTCGGTGAGCAGCCGCGACCGGCCACCCGGCCCAGCCGACCGGCGGGCCTGCCCGACCAGGTCCCGGAACCGGTGGACGTCGACCGCGCCGACGTCGGTCTCGGCCAGATAGCCGTCACCCTGGCGCAGCAGCCGGAACCCCCGGGACCCCGTCCGGTCGGGGTCGAGCGTGCCGCGCAGCCGGGCGACGTGGCTGTGCAGGATGCCCCGGGCGTTGGCCGGCGGGTCGTCGTCCCACAGCAGCTCCAGTAACCGGCCCACCGGGACGACCCGTCCCGCGTCGAGCAGCAGCAGGCCCAGCAGGCAGCGCTGGGCGCGCCTGGCGAGCGTGATCGTCGTGTCCCCTTGCCCCACCTCGACCGGCCCCAGCAGCCGGAACTCCCAACCTCGATTCGGCATGATTACGAGAGTCCGACACCTCGGTATAGATGAGGTATAGACCAAGGTAGAACCCCTTCCGCCGGTCACGACAGGCAGCGGCAAGGCCGTGTCAAGACGGGCTGCCGAAGCTCTGAGTCGTGCTGCGAATTCACTTCACCGCCGAGGACATCGCACGAACCCGCCTGGCGACCGCGCCGCGCGCCGGCCACCACGACGATCTGATCCGCGCTAGCGTCGAGGCCGACGTCGCGGCCCGCGTCGGCGCGCTGCTCGCCGGGGGCGTCGAGGCGCTCCTACGTGGCTTCGAACCGCTGATGCGCTGGCGCGCGCCGGTGCTGGAGGTGCGTCACCCGGTCGAGCGTGACCTGCACCTCCAGGGCCGGGGCCTGCGACTGGTGCCGTCGTTCTTCTGCGGCGCGACGCCCCTGCCGCTCGCCGAGCAGGACCTGCCGCCAGTCCTGGTCTACCCGATTGCGCCCGAACACCGCCGGGACGCGATCACCGACCCGGGGGACTCACTCGCCGACCTCATGGGCGGCACCCGCGCCGCCGTCCTCGCCGCCCTGCGCGACAGCGCTTCCACGACGCAACTCGCCACCAGGCTGCACACCTCACTCGCCGCGATGAGCAGGCACACCAAGACCCTCCGGCAGGCGGGCCTGATCACCAGCACCCGTTGCGGTCCCGCCGTCCTGCACGACCTCACGCCACTGGGCCGCAGGCTCCTCGACGGACCCCTTTGCGTTACCGCGCAAAGGTCTTCTCCGAGCCAGGGCGCTGATCGACTCTTACGGCCATGCGACTCACGCGATCAATGATCTCGACGGCGATCGCACTCCTCATCGGCATCGCCCTCCCGTTGATCTCCGCCCAGCCCGCGAGCGTGCTCGAGCATGGTCAACGGCAGCTACAAGAACGTACGCCACACAGACACCAGATCTCCCGCTGGATCACCGTCAACACGTTGGTCCGCGACCCGGCATATGGCGGGATCAGGCGATGAGCAGGCGCAGGCCGAGCTCTGCCGCGTCGAGGCCGGAGAGGTCGCGGTTGCGCGCGGCCCACCGGCCGGATGCGAGGTCATCACGGAGGCTGTGCACTGCCCGCTGCTCGGCATCCGGGCCGACCCTGGCCCAGATCGACATTCCGCGGCGGACATGCTGGTCCAGATATGCCTCGGGCCGGCGCCAGAAGGCGTGGTAGAAGCCGTCAGCGCAGTCCCACGGAACGAGCACCGGCTCGGTCCGAGCTCCGATCGCACCGACCAGCTCGGTCAGCGAAGGCCGGCCAGCCCAGAGGCCGGCGAACTCCGGCAGGTAGTCACGATTCAGCCAGAAGAGCTCGGCGTCACTGGCGTCGCAGGTGAACACGACCACGCGGCGAGCGACACGCCGCATCTCGCGCAGGCCCGTGATCGGGTCCTGCCAGTGATCGATGGTAGCGAAAGCCATCGCGGCGTCGAAGGACTGGTCCTCGAACGGGAGACTCTCCGCGGTGGCATCGACGCACGGCGCCGCGCCTGCGGGGCGCTGCGCCCGCATGACCGCCGATGGCTCTACCGCAGTCACGTCGAGGCCGGGAGGCTCGTAGGACCCGGTGCCGGCCCCAACGTTCAGCACGGTCCGCGCATCGCCGAGCGCGGTCCAGATCTGCTCGGCGATCCGCGGCTCGGTGCGCCGCGTCACGGTGTAGGTAGCGCCGATGGCGTCATACAAGTGCGCGCTCGACATCAGACTGCCTCCATCTCCGGCGGCAGATCATGTGGCAGCCTGCCAACCTGATGTATCGAGTCGATATATCGAAAGATATGATACTACGCCATTCAGACACCAGATCTTCCGCTGAATCACCGTGAACGGTGTCATTATTCGGCTCTGGCTGGTGATCTGGGCGGCGATCCTGTCAGCTCTAGCCCGCGTGCTGCCGAAAGCGCTTCGGGCGCACCGACTGGTCACGCACGCTCCTGCGCTGGCATCGCCGTCTGGTCACTCGGAAGTGGACCTACCCCAAACGAGGCCGAGGCCGGCCGCCGACCGAACCTGAGAAGGGGTGGTCCTGGAAGGTGACGAGGTCAAGACCGGCATCCTCGCTGCGCACCGCCAGGTCGACTGTCCGAGACGGCGCGGTCGCGGACGGTGTGATGAAGGAACCGAACCGGAGAGGGTTCCCGTAGTCAGTCATGGAGACTCCTCGGCAGCGTAGGTCGATGTGTGGGTGCGCCCACCATGCGGAACGCGTTCACAGCGAGTCGAATGAACGCATTCCGCACGGTCAGAGCGACTTCAGCACCCGGACGCGGTCGGCGATCGCGCGGCGTGACACGTCCGCGTCGGGGGCGATGGAGTCCAACTCGCCCATGGGGGCGAGGGCCGCAGCGACCTCGGGATCGAGGTTCAGGGTCATGGTTCTCCTTCAGGAGTTGGCGAGTTGAGGCGGGATCGTCAGACGGCGGGTGGGACGGCCACGATCTTGCCGTGGATCTCTCCCGCGGCGGCCTGCTGGTGGATCGCGGGCAGCTCGCTCAGCGGCACGCGCCGGGCGATCTCGACGTGGAGGTCGCCGCTGTCGATGAGGGTGACGAGGTGCGAGAGCACGTCCGCGTCGGGGTGGACGAAGATCGTGGCCGCGCGTACGTTTCGCTCCTCGTCGCCGGGCGTCGTCACGGTCGGTGTCGTGGAGACGACCACGCCACCATCACGGACCCGTGTGACCAGCGCGGTGAACCCGTCCGGGCTGATCGGGGCCAGGTTGAGCAGCACATCGACGGGCTCGGTGACCGCATCGAGCACAGAGGTGGCCGTGTGGTCGATGATCTCGTCCGCACCGGCCGCCTTGACGATATCGCTGCTGCGCGGGCTCGCTGTGGCGATGACGTACGCACCTGCGCGCTTGGCCAGCTGCACGGCGTACCCGCCCACCGGGCCGCCGGCACCGTTGATCAGCACCCGCTGGCCGGCCTCGAGCTCGCCGGCCTCGAAGAGTGCCTGGGAGGCGGTGAGCCCGACCGACGGCAACCCGGCAGCATCGGCAAGCGGGATCCGCACCGGAGCCTTCACCAGTGCGTTCGCCGGGGCGACGACGTACTGCGCGGCCGAGCCGTCAGCACTCATGGGGATGAACCCGACGACGTTCTCGCCCACGGTGAGGCCATCCACCCCGTCGCCGAGCACGTCGATCGTGCCGGAGACGTCGTAGCCCGGAACGTGCGGCAGCGTCACCGGGATCGGCAGGAAGCCGGCGCGGATACCGCCGTCGGCCGGATTGAACGCCGACCCGGCGACCTGGATGCGCACCTCACCCGCACCGGGGACCGGCTGGTCGGCGTCCTCGTAGCGCAGAACCTCCGGGCCACCCGTTTCGTGGAACCGTACTGCCTTCATGATGTCTTTCCCTTCGCGATGTGCTTCGGATTCGAAGCAACTTGCGATCACAGTAGCACTGCTTCGAATTGGAAGCAAGTGCTTCGAGTTGGAAGCACTGGTAGGCTCGGCTCATGACCTCCTCGCCGCCGCCTCTGGATGCCGCGCAGCTGGGCGCATACTTCGCCCTCATCGAGGCGAGCAGCCTGCTGAGGCACGCCGTCGAGCAGCAGTTGCGGGAGGCCGGGGATCTCAGCTATGTGCAGTTCCAGCTCCTGGCCACCCTCGGCGACTCCCCGACGGGCAGCCGGCGGATGACCGATCTGGCCGACGGTGTCGTCTACAGCCGCAGCGGACTGACCTACCAGGCCCAGACGCTGGAGAAGCGGGGCCTCGTGGCCCGGACGCCGTCCTCCGATGACGAGCGCAGCATCACCGTCACCATCACCGAGGAGGGACGTGCCGTGCTCGCGGGGGTCTTCCCTGGTCACGTCGCTGTCCTCGACGACCTGCTGTTCGCCCCGCTGTCCCGCTCCGACATCGAGACACTCGCCGATATCCTCGCCCGCGCGCGAGATCACATGCGTCAGACGCCGCCGCGGTCGGCGGAGCCACGGCGGCGCAAGAAAACGGCTGGAACGGACCAGGCTCCATAGGTCGCAACGGACGCTTCGCCCGGCGCGCGTGCGGTCGTGGTCTGCCGCGTCGTCGGCGGCGATCCGCGAAACCCCGTGGCCGTCGACGTAGTGCACCCGTCGCAGCGCGCCGCTGGCAAGCCCATCGCGGCGCACGAGCCAGCCGATCCCGCCACCGAAGGTGTAACCCGACACTGACACGCTCGGCGCAGAGCCCGCGAGCCCCCAGCAACCCGTGCCGTTTCGCGGCTGCCCAGGTCGCTCCGGCACCCACCGTCGCCACGCGGGCGTGCGGGTCGATCGAGACGGAGTTCAGTCGCGAGGTGTCCAGAATCACCGAGCCCTCGTCGATGACCGCACCGGCACCGTGGCCGGTTGCTTGCGGCACGACCTGGATCGCATGCTCTGAGGAACGCGCGAGGGTTGCCGCCTCGTTAAGCGCATCGGGAATCTCGTCCGGGCTGGAGACAACGGCAACCGCGACCGGCCGCTGGGTCGAAGCCGAGTTGTGCGGTTGCGTCGCCGAGCGGTAGCCGTCGGCATCGGGAGCGAGCAGCATCGCTCCACCATACAAGACAAGCGGACGTTTTCGTCCGATTCGCCGATGAATGCGTGGTGACGATCAGTGGCCGGCAGACGCGATGCCGCGGAGGAAGAGCGCGCGTTGCTCTGCCGCAGCCTCATCCCATCCCGGGAAGGTCGTCATCGGCTGGGCGAGCATGGCGCCGAACCGGACCACCGTCCAGCCCGTCACGTCCGGGCGGACGGTGTCGTCGCTGTGGCCGCGCTCGATGATGGCGGCGATCAGTCCCTTCAGTCGATCCCGCAGAGCCGCCGATTCGGTGCCTTCTGTCAGGGGGGCGCCGTGCAACGGGAGCACGAATTCGTCCCTGTGGGCGAACGTCTGGCTCAGGTATCGGCCGATCGCGTCCAATCCGGACTCGGCCGACGCGAGCGCGTCCTCCGCCTCGGCGATGAGGATGCGGTACGCGCGCACCTCCATGGCTTCCAGCAGCGCCTCGCGGTTCGGATAACGCCGGTACAGCGTTCCGATCCCAACGCCCGCCTCGGCCGCGATCTGTGCCATCGGAACGGACTTGTCCGCGCTGAGGCCAGCGCGAACCGCAGCGGCAATGAGACGTTCTGCGTTCTGTGCGGCATCCTTGCGGAGCCGCGGATGCTCATCGGCTGGCAGGGTCGTGGCCAGAGCATCCGGGAGCGCATCCTTGGAGATCGGCGCAGCTGTCTCGGAAGGCATGGCATTCTCCAGCAGCGCTAGGCTCGCGAGTGCCTGGCCCTGCTGGGCGGCAGTGAGCGCGCCGGACGTGCGCTGCTCCAACTCGCGCCAAGCGTCCTCGACTTTCGCGCGAAGCACGAGGCTCGCCTCGGTCGGTGCGACGATCATCACTCGCCGATCCGACGACGAAGGCGTCCGTGTCACCAGGCCCGCCTTCTCCAGGCGTGCCACGCTGCGCGTCAAGCTCGGCGCATCAGACTCGACTGCGGTGGCGAGGTCGATCATCCGTTGCGGACCTCGTGTCCACAGGGTCATCAGCACCAGCTCCTGCCCGGGGTAGAGGCCAGCCTCGCGGAGCAGGCGACCGGCTATCGCCTTGTGCGTACGCGCGACCCGGAAGATCGCGTGACTCACCGGCGCGATGGCCTCAAGCCCTGGATCACTCACTCAGCGAGCCTAGACCAAGAAAGTTGCTCGAACAAGGAATATCCCCGCAGTGTGCTTGTTCGGCTAACTAACACGTCCAGTCCAACCCGAGGAGAGACCGCCATGCCTACCGCATTCGACCCCTTCACCGCCGGAGCCCTCACACTGAGCAACCGCATCGTCATGGCCCCGATGACCCGCAGCCGCGCCAACGGCACGCTTGCCACGCCCGACATGGCTACCTACTACTCCCAGCGCGCCGGTGCCGGCCTGATCATCACGGAAGGGACCCAGCCCTCCGCGATCGGCCAGGGATATCCGTTCACGCCTGGGCTTCACTCGGTCGAGCAGGTGGAGTCGTGGCGCCCCGTCACCGCTGCGGTGCACGATGCGGGCGGGCTGATCGTCGCCCAGCTCATGCACACCGGCCGGATCGGCCACCCAAGCAACCCCGAGGCGGCCGGTCACGGCGCACTCACGCCGGTCGGGCCGTCCGCGGTGCGCGCCGCAGGTCAGATCTTCACCCCGGCCGGCCTGCAGGACTACGTCGTCCCTGATGAGCTGACCGCACAGCACATCGCTGACACAATCGAGGACTTCGCGACTGCTGCACGTAATGCGATCAAGGCGGGCTTCGACGGTGTGGAGATTCACGGTGCCAACGGCTACCTGCTGCACCAGTTCTTCTCCACCAACGCCAATCAGCGCGCCGACGAGTGGGGCGGGTCCATCGAGAACCGCGTCCGCTTCGCGATCGAGGTCACCCGGGCGGTCACCTCGGTCATCGGAGCCGACCGCACCGGGATCCGCCTATCGCCGAACAACGGACTCGGCGACACCGTCGAGGACGACTACACCGAGCTGTACCCGGTGCTTGTCCGCGAGCTCGGTTCGTTCAACCTCGCCTACCTGCACCTGATCGAGGCGGGCGACCCGTCGCTCACCCCGAAGCTGCGCAGAATCTGGCCCGGAGCGTTCATCCTGAACCCCGCTGGCGGCGCCGGGCAGACCGACAGGCTCGACCTGATTGCCAGCGGTGCTGTGGATGCCGTGTCGTTCGCGCGACTGTTCATTTCCAACCCTGACCTGGTGACGCGCCTGGCCATCGGTGCCGACTTCGCAGAACCCGACTTCAGCAAGGCCTACGGCGGCGACCACACCGGCTACACCGACTACCCGAGGCTCGCTGAGCTTGAAGGCGCTGTCCGGGACTGACAGTCCGGTGGACATGCGAAGGTCCGTGATCGAGCCCTCGAGGCCGCTTTTCCGGTGTGTTCTCGTGGTCGTCGGGTGAATCTGACGTCCGGCACTTCTCTGTAGGCAAGCCTAGTTTGGGCATGCTGACGCCATGCCCGGTGCCAGGCTCGACAGCGGTCCAGTCGCACGCGGCAAACGACCGTGAGTGGACCTGTTCATGACGTTCTCCACTGGCTTTCCTGGTTCCCAGGGGCTGATCAGCCACCCGGAATTAGAGGTGGGGAAACATGAGCGAGATCACTACATCGGCGAGCCCGGCAGAGGGCGTGCCCTACCACCGGCTGGCTCACTGCGTCGGCTGGCGTCGGATGGCGCTCAGCCTGGTCTTTTTAGTGGTGGCCTCCATTGCGGTGGTGGCGGTGGCCTTCATAAGCGTGGACCAGGGGCAGAGGAGGGTTGTGCTCGCCGAAATATGGTTCGGGCTGGCCCTCGGCTTCGTGATGCTGGCGATGCTCTTGCCGGTCGCACTGCTGGCGGCCCGAATTCAGGGCCGCCCGGCCGGGACCCTGTCGTCGGTGGTGGGGCGGCTGCGCTGGGGGTTGTTGTGGCGGTGCCTACTGGTGGCGGTGGGAGCCGCCGTGATCGTCTCCGTGGTGCGCTTCGCGGCGGCGGCGACCGGTCTTGAGCCGCCGTACGACTTCGGGGACGACACGAACGTCGACATCGATGGCATCCTGAACTGGTCGATCGCCCTGACGTTGCTGCTCATGGCCATGCCCATCCAGTCGGCGGCCGAGGAGTACATCTTCCGTGGATGGTTGCCGCAGTTCTTCGGCGTGTTCCTGCGGAACCCGCTGCCCGGCGCCCTGGTGAGCGCGATGGCGTTCGCCTACGGACACGCCTGGTTCATACCGTCGGAGGTCCGCGGCTTGGAATTCCTGAAACTCTTGCTGATAGGCCTGGTGCTCGCGTACCTCACGATCGCGACCGGTGGCCTCGAAGCGGCCATTGCCTACCAGGCGACCTCCAACATCATCTCTGCGCTGGTCACTTTCCTCCCAATACCCTACGAACTCACGGAGTACCTCCCCTACGAGGCCATGATCGCGCAGGTTATCGGCCTGGCGATGTTCGCGCTGCTGGTGCTGCGACTGCACCGCCGGGGTGGGTACGCACGCCTGGCCTCACCCCCGCCAGGCGGTCGTCGCCTTTTGGGCTCCCCCCTTTAGGCGTTCTTCACAGGACTAGCCGGGCCTCTCCACCTGGTCGAGGAAGTCGAGAACGCGGGGCAGGACCACGTCCGGTGATTCCGGGATGGGCTGTGACGGATCTTCTCAAGGCACCACAGGGCGGCGTTCGGCAGGTGTTCGACCATTTCATCCTGCTACGGATAGGACGCGGCTTGTCCTCCTCGCCGGAGACGATGAAGACGGGAACGCTGATCTGCGGAAGCAGATGCACGGCGGTGCCGCGTTCGATGACACCCTGTGGGGTGCGGAAACTCAGCTCCGAGGTTGACCTGGGAGTTCGTGGCTCGAGCATGATGAGGTCTCGGGCATCCTGCTGACGCTGTCGTGGTCCTCCCTCTACCTCATTCTCGGGCGTGTCTTTCAGTTGCTGGGCCGCGGTGATCGGGCCAAGGCGCCCGAGGTCGTGGTGCTTCGTCATCAGGTCGCCGTATTGCGCCGTCAGGTGAACCGGCCCGACCTTCAACCTGGAGATCGGGTCGTGCTCGCGGCGCTGTCGCGGATGCTTCCCCGCTCGTCGTGGGATGTCTTCTTCGTCACCCCCGCGACGTTGCTGCGCTGGCACCGCGCCCTGGTGACGCGCCGGTGGACCTACCCGTCCAAACGCCCAGGTCGTCCCTCCACCTGCGCGGACATCTGGGGGGCGATATTGCGCCTAGCCCGGGAGAATCCCACGTGGGGCTATCAGCGCATCAGCGGCGAACTGGCCGGCGTCGGCCTTCGGGTACCGCCCAGCACCGTACGCGACATCTTCAAAAAGCCGGGCTCGATCCGGCTCCACGTCGCACCGGCCCGAGTTGGAGTCAGTTCCCCAAAACGCAGGCCGAGGGCATCTGGGCGTGCGATCTGTTCCACGTCGATACTGCCCCACGCCCGGGTTAGAGTCCCTCAGCCTGGATCCACCGAGCGAAATCTGACGCGAATGTCCTGAATATAGGAGAGGTGCCCTACGACCTGGGATGATGGGAGTTCTTGACGCTTCCAGCAACCGGATCCAAAGGACACCTCTCGCGTGCGTTGCGGCATGAGGCCGCTCGTGATGAGTAGCTACGTCGATGTGGAGGTTCGGATGAGGTGATGCCGAGGGCGTAGCCAGATCAGTGTCCGAGATCTGTCTCCACCGTGACGTGCGTGGCCGG
>NZ_JBDPLV010000114.1:0-24903 GCF_039871605.1 Acrocarpospora sp. B8E8
CCTTCAGCGCATCGTCGATCCTGACATAGAGTGCGGTTGCGAGGGTGTTCAGGTCTGTCGTCACAAACGGATCATGGACACTCTCGCTCTATTTCCGCAGGCGAACCCTTGGACTCATTCATCTAGATAGATCGATCACAGTGCAAGCAGGATCGGCCGCAGGGCAAAGGGAGCCCATCCCTGGGGGGCGCCCATGACAATTTCGCTAACCCTGGCCTTCTCCGCTCACGATCTCTACCTTGTTGACACGTCTGGGCGTTCAGCCGCACCGGCCGCCCTGTGGACGACAGCCGTTCAAGCGCTGAGGTGAGGCACCGGACCGGCTGGAAGGCGGTCCGGTGCCTCACCTCAAGAGCTAGTGAGGCGCCATGGCGCGTTTGGTTCAGTGGCTCGGGTGCCGGCTTGGACCCGCAGAACATAGGTGGGCGGCGGCGAGGTGTCCCGCAGCGGGCCGAGATAGGTATGACCAGTCAGATGGCACCAGGCGGGCAGATCGATCGGCGCGGCCGGGTCTGTGGCGATCACATGCACGACGGTGCCTGCGGCCAGGCGCTCGGTGAGACGACGGAGCTCGATCAGCAGCACGATGCAACGGCGATCCCCGCCGTCTAGGACGACAGGCGCGCCGTGCCGCCCTGATGCGCTTCCCATCTCCACCTGAATCCGGTTCACTCTCTCAGTTTCACCGCCATTTGGATCGTGCTCGATCGTGGCGAGTTCTCCGGGGCTACACCGCCTGCCGTGTTCGTGTGTCCCACGGCCGGCTCCACGCGGTGGCCGCTGCCTCCCGCAGCCCTGCCGGGGCGTCGATCCCCAGCTCGCGGCGCAGGATATCCTCGCAGATCGAGACTTGCCGCAGGGCCCCTGCCCGGTCACCCGTCATCGCCAGGCTTCGTACCAGCAGTCTATGGTTGGCCTCCTCCAGCGGGTTACGGGCCACAGCCCGCCCGGCGTAGGCGAGTGCCTCACGGGCACGGCCCTGGACCAGCAAAGCGGCGGCCGCCCGGCGCAGCCCCGCTTCGACCATGGCCGAGACACGGTGCCGCTCCACCAGCAACCACGACTCGAATTCGGGACTGGAAGCCAGCTGTACGCCTTCGAGCAGGTCACCGCGGAAGTCCAGCCACCAAACCGGCCCGTTGAACTCGCCGGTGAGCAGCTGAAGGTCCACGGTCACCTCCTCTCCGAGCGTCACCACGAGGGGGTTGCCGTTGAGCATCCCGGGTACGCCGACGGCCCGGCGCAGTTCGGCCAGCGTCCAGCGCAGGGCCCCCAGGGGATTCTCGGCGTCACCGAACAGGAGCCTGGCCAGCCGTTCGCGGCTGGGTGGTCGTTCGGCCAGCAGTAAATAGCCGAGCAGTGCCCAGGCCTTGCGACCTCGCGGCGGGCGAACCGGCACACCATCGCGTTCGAGGGCCGGTGGACCTAGCAGCCGGATGTTCACCATCAACTCACCCCACACTTCGGCTTGAACCCAACACATGTCAGAACAGGCCACCGGCATCTCGGTCCGGCGGCGCTTTCAGTCCGGCGACCTTCGTGATCGCGCGTTGGGGTATGCCCGCTAGCCAACCCGGGCTTGAGCCGCCGCACATCCGTGCTCAGCACGGAAAACCGCTCGGTACCGGGCGAAGCCCGGGGCAACCTGCTCCGATAGTCGCTCGCCTCACCTAGCTGACAAGGGGTTGGGATGTCGCGGTAAGAACGTGGCATGGGGTGCACGACACGATTGTGAGGTCTTAGCCCTTGCGCAGGTCGTGGATTAGTCTGAGTGATGTTCCGACTCAGATGTGGAGGTCATCGTGCCTGAGCTGCCGTCTGACATCCGGGGCTTGGAGCGGCTGCGGGCACAGCTGTTCGCCGCGATCACACAGCTGCCCGATTTCCGGCGCGGCGCCCTGAATGAGGTGTAGGGGGTCGAACAACATCTCCGCGAGAACGCACGTTAAGCGCGTTCGTGGTGGTCAGCGGGGTGGCTGTGAGGCCCGGGTGTGCGGGTGCTTGGCGTGCGTTCTCGTGCGGCTGCAGCTCGACACGGTGATCTTGTCCGGAAGTCACCGTAACGGACAAGATCCAGGTCAGCCAGCTGGGCTGTGAACGGTCCGTAACGGTTCGCTTGCTTTGGGGTTTGGTTCGTGGGGTTCGGTCCTACGTTGTGGTCCATGCCGACGGTGGATTTCCTGACTGAGCGAGAAGCGGCGGCGTTCGGCCGGTATGGGGATGTGCCCTCGCAGGCGGATCTGGAGCAGTTCTTCTTCCTGGATGACGGTGATCGCGAGCTGGTAGGGAAGCAGCGGGGTGATCACAATCGTCTGGGGTTCAGTGTTCAGCTGGCCACGGCACGTTGGATCGGGCGGTTTCTGCCTGATCCGCTGGACGGGGTGCCGACGGTGGCGATCGACTTCCTGGCGGAGCAGCTGGGGGTAGCGGATGCGTCGTGTCTGAAGTTGTACGCCCAGCGTGAGCAGACGCACCGTGAGCACGCGGGGAAGATCCAGAAGGCGTTGGGGTTGAAGGACTTCGCCGCGGTGGAGGCGGAACTGTCGGTGTGGATCGACAAGCGGGCGTGGGTGACCGGGGACGGCCCGAAAGCGATCTTCGTGGACGCGGCCGGCTGGTTGCGGGAACGGGACGTTCTGCTGCCCGGGGTTTCGACGCTGGCCCGGCTGGTCACGCGGGTGCGGGAGGCTGCGACGCGCCGGCTGTGGGACACGCTGGTGGCGGCGTTGACGGCGGAGCAGTGGGCGGCTCTGGATGCCCTGCTGGTGGTGCCGGCGGGGATGCGGGTGTCGAAGCTGGAGCGGTGGCGGACCAGTCCGTCGCGGGCGTCGGGCCCGGAGATGGTCAAGGCGTTGAGCCGGGTGGCGGAGATCTTGGGGTCGGGGTTGTCACGGGTGGCCCTGGACGCCACGGTGTCGCCGCGGCGACTGGCCGAGTTGGCCCGGTACGGAATGAACGCGAGCTGCGCCCAGCTGAGGCGGCATGGCGATCCGCGCCGGTTGGCGACGTTGGTGGCCACGGCCGCGCATCTGGAGGCGAAGGCGACCGACGACGCTCTGGACCTGCTGGATCTGTTGATGGCGACTGAGCTGGTCGGCAAGGCCAAGCTGGCGGACAACAAGCAGACCGTGGTCCAGCATCCGCGGCTGGCCAAAGCCTCCGCGGTGTTGTCGATCGTGGCGGAGGCGTTGCTGGATTCCCGTGTGTGGGGGCCGGAGGACGAGATCCGGGTATCGGCGGTGTGGGAGGCGATCGAGGCCCGTCTGGATCGATCGCAGGTGCGGGCGGCGGTGACCACGGTGAACGGGATGGTGCCGCCTCCCGAGGCCGCCCCGGAAGGAGACTGGCGGTCAGAGCTGGCCAAGCGGATCGCGACGGTGTCGGGATTCGTCAAGATGCTCACCCCGACGATCAGCTTCGGGGCGACCGCAGAGGGCGCGCCGGTGCTGGCCGCGATGACCGATCTGGCCGAGCAGTTGGACTCCTCCGCGCTATGGCGGGTGAAGAACAACCGCATCCACCCCGGCGTGGTGCCCGGCCCGTGGAAGCACCTGGTGTTCGGCCACCCCGCTCGTCCGGACGGGAGCGTGGACCGCGGCGCCTACACCTTGTGCGTCCTGGAGCAGTTCCAGCGGCTGCTGAAACGCCGGGAAATCTACGCCCAGACCTCGACCCGGTGGCGCAACCCTCGGGCCCAGCTGCTCGACGGGGCTGCGTGGGAGGTGGTGAAGGACGGGGTGCTCACCTCGCTGGGTCTGCCGGAGGACCCCGACGCGCTGCTCGCACAGCACGTCATCACGTTGGACGAGGCCTACTGCTACGTCGGTGGCCGGCTGGCGGCCAACACCGATGTCCGGGTGGATGACAAGGGCAAGATCCATGTGACGAGCGACAAGGCCATCGAGGACCCGCCGAGCCTGGGCGACCTGCGCAAGCGGGCCGCCGGGATGCTGCCCCGGATCGACATCGGCGAGCAGATCCTGGAGGTGATGGGCTGGGTACCCGAATTCATGGCTTCTCTGACCTCGCTGTCGGGCGGGGAGTCCCGCCTGGCCGATCTGAACATCACTGTGGCGGCCTGCCTGACCGGACAGTCGCTGAACATCGGGTACGCGCCGATCGCGGTCAAGGGCGTGCCCGCGCTGGAACGCCGCCGGATGGGCCATGTCGATGCCACCTACCTGGGCGCCGCCAACTACGCGGCCGCGAACCCGCACCTGATCGCCAAGCAGGCCGGGATCGGCTTCGCCCAAGCCCTCGGCGGCGGGCTGGTCGCCGCGATCGACGGGATGCGGTTCGTCGTCCCCGTCCCGTCCCTGTTCGCCAGACCCAACCGGAAATACTTCGGACCCAAACGCGGCATGACATTTCTGAACGCGATCAACGACCAGGCATTCGGAATCGGACACAAAATCGTGGCAGGCACCGACCGGGACTGCCTCCACGCGATCGACCTGTTCTTCAACCCTGATTCCAGGAATGAAGACGAAAACGATCTGCCCGACGTCCTCATCACCGACACCGGATCATATTCCGACCTGGTCTTCGGAATCGCGCAACTGATGGGGATCGAATACCGCCCCGCGCTGGCAGACCTGCCCGATCAGAAGGGGTGGCGAACCAAAACCGACGCTGATTACGGGCCACTCGACACCTTCGCCCGAGGGAAGCTAGATCTGGGGAAGGTCCGCCGGCATTGGCCGGAGATCCTCCGGCTGATCGCCTCGATCTACACCCACCAAGGTCAGCGCGTATGACGTGGTCAGGATGCTGCAACGCGACGGGTACCCCACCGCGCTCGGCGAAGCGATCGCCATCTACGGCCGCCTCTTCAAATCCCTGCACATCCTATCGATCATCGACAGCGAACCGTATCGGCGCGGCATCAAAGGAATGCGGAACCTCCAAGAAGGACGACACGCCCTCGCCGAGCAAATCTTCCACGGCCGCCGTCGAGAACTGTTCCAGCGATACCGGGAAGGTATGGAGAACCAACTGGGCGCGCTCGGCCTGGTTCTTAACTGCGTCACCCTTTGGAACACCGTCTACATTGACGCAGCTCTGCAGCAGCTACGTGCTCAAGGATATCCCGTAAAAGACGAGGACGTCGCCCGACTCAGTCCCTACATGAGAAAACACATAAACGTCCACGGAAAATACTCCTTCGCCGTCCCGGAACTCGCCGAGGGCGCCATACGCGACCTCCGTGACCCCGATGCCCCGGACGAGGGCGACACCGACGACGAGGAATGATCCGGGGTGCCCGCTGGCGAACGTCGGGGTCAGGAAGCAGGCTGTTCCAGAGCGCGGTAGATCGTGCCGCGCCCCACTCCTCCCAGCTGAACATCGCGGACCTGAACGCACCTGCGATCACCGGCTTAACACGGCAGCTAAGGTCCCAAGATCGCTAGCCAAGCACCGTTTAAGACCGCCGACGGCGAACTCGATCATGGACAGGCCGGCGAGTGTGTCGGCGTCCGGTCCGGGTTCGGACCGCGCCAGGAGGAGGATGCCTACTCCGCCCGCAGCACGTCCGCCACCCGGATGCGCGCCGCCGTCCTGGCAGGCCACACCGCCAGAACGGCGGCGGCCAACAGCGTGGCCGGGGCGATCAGCAGCAGTGCGCCCACCGGGGTCGGCGGGACATAGAGCAGCGGCGTGCTCTCGGCGACCGCCCGCCACAACACCCGGCCGAGCGCCAGGCCCAGCGGCATCCCCGCCACCAGCCCGATCAACGCCAGCACCCCTGCCTGGGTCAGCGCGATCCACCGGGACTGGGCGGGGGTCATGCCCAGCGCCCGCAGCACCGCCACCTCGTGCCGCCGCCGGCGTACGGCGACCGCCAGCGCGTGACCGGTCGCGGCCAGCGCCAACGCCGCCAGGAAGCCGCCGAGCACGATCGGCAGCGCGGGAATCCCCTGAATGTCGGTGAGCTGCCGGGGTTTGAAGAAAGGAACCACACCCAGCCGGGCCCCTCCCGCGGCCAGGCTCGCGTCACGGCCGAGCCTGGCCGTGGCCGCCGCCACGTCGGCGCCGGGCCGGAGGGTGACCAGGAGCACGTCGATCTCGTGGGTGGCGAAGAGGGCGCGGTAGCCGTCGGCGGTGACCAGCGCGCCATCCGCGTAGCTGTTGGCCACTCCCTCAGGAACGAAGCCGACACCGGTGACGGTGAAGTCGCGGGAGCCCACCTGGCCGGTGAGCGGGACCCGGTCGCCGACGCCCGCGCCGAGCTTGTCCGCCGTCAGGGCGGCGAGCAGGATCTCATGGCCGGTCGCGGGCAGCCGCCCGGCCTGAAGCGCCCCCGCCGGGATCGGATGGTCTCCGGGCGCGTAGCGGTACAGGCTGAAGGTCCGGTGCCCGGAGCGGGCGCTGGATGAGAGGCGCTCTTCCACTCCCGTCACGTCCGGATCGGCGGCCAGCGCGACCATCACCCGATCCGGCGGCGTGCCCTGGCCGCCGAAGCCGAGGAATACGATGAGCTGGTGCGTCTGGCCATACCTGGCCGGATTGGTGGCCGCGTCGTGCACGCCGGTGGCGAAGGTCAGCGCCGCCAGCACGCCCAGCACCCCGCCCACTGTCCCGGCCAGCGCCGAACCGACCGGCTGGGGGTCCAGGCCCCGGCCGCGTTCCAGGGCGAAGCGCAGCCCGCTCTGGAGCGGCACCGGCCAGCCCCGGCGGCCCGCGAAGACCGCGATCACGGACGGCGTCCGGCCCGGCGAGCGCCCGGCGGCCAGCAGGACCCGGCCGTAGACGGCCGCGCCCAGCGCGATCGCCAGGGACACCGCGAACAAGCCGGGCAGCAGCACAGCCCAGTCCAGATCAAAACCCGGGCGCGGCTCGTACACGGCGGCGGCCCCGATCGGCAGCCATGGGGACGCCGCAGCCGCTCCCAGCACGCCGCCCGCCCCGCCGAGGGCTCCGGCGAGCGCCGGGCCGAGAGCGGCTGCGGCAACCGCCTGCTTGGGGGCCAGACCGGCGGCGCGCAGGGTCAGCAACCGGGGTATCGCCGCCCCGACCAGCCTGGCCGTGAACTGGCCGCACATGAGTCCCCCGGCGGCCAGCGCGGCCAGGCCGAGGGCGAGCAACGCGGCGGCCTCGTAGCCGAGCAGCCGGTCGGTCTGGCGGCGGAGGTCCGCCAGGTTGTCGATCTCGATGGTCGGGCGGCCCGCCAGCGCCGTGAAGGCGTCCAGGAAGGCCGGGATCCCCCTCTCCCCGCCCTCGAGCCGGACGAGCGCGTTCGTGAAGCCGCCGCGCCCCTTGGCGCCGATGAAGTTCTCCCGGTATGTCAGGAACAGCCCCGGCGATGGCAGAAGCGCGCCCCGGCTCCCGCTCTGGTCGACGAAGTACGGAGACCGGATCACGCCCACGATCCGCGCCACGATCCTCGGCCCGTGCCGGGCGGATGACCCGGACGAGTCGCCGACCAGGTCGACCTCCGCTGGCGTGCTCAGCTGGATCACCACCACGTCGCCGACGCCCTTGCCGTACGTCTCGGTGAATCGGGGAAGCACGACCACCTCATCGGCGCGAGCGGGATCAGGCAGCCGCCCGGCCAGCACCACCGGGCGTTCAACGGACCTCCAGATCTCGGCCCCGGCGGGCGGCACGGAGTCCCAGCCCAGCTGCGCGCCCTCCACATTCACCGCCGACACCGCCAGCGGCGCAACCGCCGCGACTCCGGGCAGCGCCCGGACCAGATCCCAGTCGAAGTCCGACACCTGGCTCTGCACCAGCATGTCGGCGGGCAGGGCACCGGCCAGCAGCCGTTCCTGCGCGGACGCGCCACGCCGCGCCCCCGCGACCGCGGCCAGGACCGTGGCCAGCACGACCGCGACGAGCACGGCCAGCCCAGCATAGGCCCGCCAGTTCCGGGCGGCGACGAGCGTCAGCCAGGCACGGGCGAACCTCATGGCGGCCTCTCGATAAGCGGCACCGCGGACAGCCCGAATATGAGCCACTACCGACCAGACCGCCAGCGGGCTACCCCTCCGGTTGCCCGCCAGCCGTGCGGGCGGCTGGAATGGAGGGCATGCCGTTACTGCCGCGCCGTACCCCGTAATGCCGACCCGCCGACGGTTGGATTGGCCGCGGTTCCGGTGGAGGTGGTGTTGCCTCCGCAGTTGCGGACGCCGAAGTCCGCCGCCTGGTGGATCGTCCCGGTTACGCTGCTGGTGGGCGGAGTGGCCTGGTGGCTGCTGGCCGTCGGCGAACGTCGGGGTCAGGAAGCAGGCTGTTCCAGAGCGCGGTAGATCGTGCCGCGCCCCACCCCGAACGCTCTGGCGATCTCCGACACCGAGACATCCTTCCCCTCATACCGGGCCCGCGCGAGCTTGACCTGTTCCGGAGACAACTTGGCTGGGCGGCCGCCCTCCCTGCCCCGTGCCCGCGCGGCCTGCCGCCCGATCGCCGAGCGCTCCGCGATCAGCTCCCGCTCAAACTCAGCGAGCGCAGCGAAAATATGGAAGATAAGCCGTCCGGTGCTGGTCGTCGTGTCGATCCCCTCATGCAGAGACCGGAACGCCACACCCCGTTCAGCCAGCGCGTTCACGGTCTCCACCAGATGTCTCAGCGACCGGCCCAGCCGGTCCAGCCGCCACACCACCAGCGTGTCCCCGGCCCGCAGATACCCCAGGCACAGCGCGAGCTCGGGCCGCTCGGTGAGCTTCCCCGACGCGGTATCGGCAAAGACCTTCGCGCAACCCGCCGCGGCCAACGCATCGGTCTGCCCGTCCAGATTCTGTGAAACGCTCGACACACGCGCATAGCCGACGCTCTGGCCGGCGAGGGGATGTGCGGGAAGACGACTCATGATGCCGATCATGCACCGAAACCCGGATCTGTGTCGGAGGTTTCAGAACGTTGATTCCGGACTGGGTTCCGGACGGCCCTAGAGATCAGATTCGGGTTCCGGACTCCTGTATTCGATCTTGTCCGTTACGGGTGACTTCCGGACAAGATCACCGTGTCGAGCTGCAGCCGCACGAGAACGCACGCCAAGCACCCGCACACCCGGGCCTCACAGCCACCCCGCTGACCACCACGAACGCGCTTAACGTGCGTTCTCGCGGAGATGTTGTTCGACCCCCGTGTACCGCAAGTGCGGGAAGAGCAACTGCGCGTGCGCTAGCCCTGGGCATCGCGGGCACGGCCCGCAGTACAACCTGACCCGCCGGGTGGCCGGCAAAACGGTGAACACGCATTACAAGCCGGGCCCGCAGCTGGAGGCGGTAAAGGAGCAGGTCGCGACCTACCAGCAGTTCGCCGATCTGGTGGAGGAGGTGAGCACGGTCAGCGAAGCGTTGTGCGAGGCCAGAGCCGCGAAAGCGGCCGGGACGGGCCGCCGGGGATCCGGCCCCGCCCCCGCCCCCGCCGACGGCGGGGAAAAGGGGGCTCTGGGACCAGGTCCGCGACGAGATCGCGCAGGTCCTCGCCGGGGAAGTGACCGCGCTGGCGGCCCAGGCCGCCGCGCTGCTGCAGGACGGCGGCGGGCTCGCCGGGATCGAGCAGGTCATCAAGGCGGAGATGCTGCACAGCGGGGCGCAGATGGCGCACCTGCTGCTCGACGCCGACCGGGGATACGAAGGTGGGCACACCGACTGCGGACATGGGCATCAGGCCCGGTTCGTGGACTATCGCCCCAAGACCATCTTGACCACCCTCGGCGACGTGACACTCATGCGGGCCTACTATCACTGCGCCGCTTGCGGCACTGGCGTCTTTCCCCGCGATGAGCAGCTGGGTGTCGCGAGCACCAGCCTGACGAGGGGCGCGGAGAAGATGTTATCGCTGGCTGGGCAGCATGAGGCGTTCGCGCCGGCCGCCGCACTGGTGCGCGAGCTCGCTGGGATCGAGGTAAACGCGCAGCGCCTCGGCCGCGTCGCCAAGGCCCGTGGTGCCGCCGCCGCCGGCACCGTCATCGAGCAGGCCACCGCGATCGCCGACGGCACCCTGAAACTACTGCCGTGCGGCGATATCACGGAACTGCCCGACAAGCTCTACATCGCCATCGACGGCACCGGCACCCCGGTCCGCCCCGACCAGACCAGCGGCCGCACCGGCAAGAACGGCGGGATCGCCAAGACCCGCGAAGTCAAACTCGCCCGCTTCTTCACCTCCAACCAGCTCGACAACAACGGCAGCCCCCTCATGGACGACAACTCCTCCAGCTACGTCCATACCTTCGAGGCGGCCGAAGAGTTCGACCCCATCCTGGAAGCCGAATACCTGCGCCGCCACGGCGACCACATCCGTCAGGTCATCGTCATAGGCGATGGCGCCAAATGGATCTGGAACCAAGCCGACCGCCTCTACCCGGCCGCCACCCAGATCGTCGACCTCTACCACGCCCGCGAACACCTCACCGACTTGGCCGACCACCTCGCCTTCATCACAGGCGACCGCGACAGCTGGCTCGCCGAGCGCCGCGACGAACTCGACGCCGGCGACATCGACGCGATCCTCACAGCCGCCCGCACCTACCCGCTCACCGGCATCAAAGCCGCCGAACTCGACACGAAACTCGGCTACTTCGAAACCAACGCCCACCGCATGCGATACGCCCGATTCCGCAGCCTCGGCCTGTTCGTCGGCTCCGGCGCCGTCGAAGCCGCCTGCAAAAGCGTGATCGCCCAGCGCGTCAAACACGCCGGGATGCGATGGAACGTCCACGGCGCCAACGCGATCATTACGCTTCGTTGCGCCCACGCCGCCCAGCCCTGCGACGGCCGCTGGGACCAGCTCTGGCCCTCCACCGACAGTGACCACAGCGGCCTCACCCAAGGCCCGCGAGCCATCTGAATCACACCGTCACTCAGAACCCCAGCTCACCAAGATCACTACCTACATTTTTGTCGTGCACCCCGTGGCATGGGCCCAAACCGGGGATGGCTAGTGGCCCGTCACGCAACCTTGGCCGGGTAACTGGTCCAGCTTCTGACAGGTGAGCTGGCGGCGAAGTTCGTCTTGGGCTGGGCTCGGGCATTACGCCAGCGCACGTAGGCACCGATTGCCGCATTCTGCTCGTCGTGGCTGCGGTGGTCGGTGCCGTTCAACGCGTAGTAGCGCAGTGCGGCGAACTCTGACTCGATCCACTTCAGCCAGGAGCCGTAGGTCGGCAGGAACACCAGTTCGATGTCGTTGCCGACGGCCCAGGACCGGACCTGGGGATGCTTGTGGGGTGAGTAGTTGTCGGCGATCACATACAGCTTCTCGCCGGGCCAGCGACGCGCAGCGTCTTGAGAAAGGACAGCAACTCCCGCCAGCGCTTGCGTTTGCGGATCCGGTAATACAGCCTGCCGGTGGCCAGATCGAGCGCGGCCATCATGTGCATCACGCCGTTGTAGCGGTTGTAGGTGGCCCGCAGCCGGGCCGGCGAGCCCACCGGCCGCCAGCGTTTGCCCTTGCGGGGCATCAGGTTCAACGGCCCGAACTCATCAAGGCAGATCACTCGCCCATCGGCGGGCGGGTGGTCGTAGAGGTCCAGGACACGCTGCATCTTGGCGATGAAGTCCGGGTCGGTGGAGGACTTCCACGTTGTGGTGGTCTGCCAGGTCACTCCGCCCGCCCGCAGGATCCGCCGCAGGTGCTCACGGCTGATCGCGGCCACCACCCCTCGGGTGATGAGGTGCTCGGCCAGGGTCCGCAGGCTCCAGGTGGAGTGCCCGGTGATGCCCCATCCGGCGGGGACCGTCTTGGCGATCAGGCAGATGTGCTCACGCATCTGCGGACTGATCGCCGGTGGACGGCCTGGGTGAAGGCGAAGCCGACCAGGCTCGCGCCGTGGGTGTCGGTGTAGTTCGCCTCGATCTCGGCGTTCGTCGAGTGCCGCAGAAGGCCCTCGATCACCGCGGCGACCTCCGAGGAGGAACAGGACTTGAGCTGGGAGTAGACGCACAGGCGGCCCTTGTCGACGTGCCAGTAGATCATGACGCCGTAGCGGGAAGCGCGCGGGTTCGCGGAATCCTGGCTGAGGACCAAGCGGAACCTGCGCATCATCTCAAGCATTCTCGCTGCGGCGAGGCGGGTTCGCAGCAACCTATCGCGGCAGCGTCGTCCCTCAGCTTGCCATGCGGCCGGTCTGGCGCAGGACGAAGGCGATGATGCTGACGAGCCTGATGAACAGGTAGTCCCTGGCGTCACCACCGGGCAGTGCGTGTTTGTCGTGCTCGTGATGCCGAATCCTGAAGTTGTTACCGACGCCGGTAAGCACCCTGAACTCGTTGTCGAGTTCAGTTCGGAATGGCTCAGGTGCGGCGTTCTGGAGTAGTTCGGCGAGGGACGCCTTCTTCTGCCCGCCGCGTTCGAGGGTCTTGAGGCGCTCGAAGGCGTCCCAGAGCTTCTCGATCGCGTCCTGACGGGCTGCAGGAATCCGTGAGAGGAACCGCGAGACAGCGTCGTTGAGCAGCTCATCGAGCTGGGAATCGCCTGTGTTCGGCAGGAAGTCGGAGATCAGGGTGCGTGCTTCGGGTGGCCCGAGACGGTGGACGCGCATGTCACTGCCGAGGGTGAACGCGATCCCACTGCGTCTGAAGATCTGTTCGATGTCGTCTTGGAACCGCGCCTGCCCTGGCGTGAGCGGACCGTCAATGAAGGGGTCGTGCTCGCTTGTGTCGAAGGCGTAGTGCGGGTGGGCAAAGTACCCGGTGTGGCGGCCGCTGAAGCTGGGTGGGCTGGTCGATGTGGAGAGCGACGAAGTCGATCACGTCCAGGGCAGTGGCGGTGTCTGGTGGTCTGTCCGGAACCAGCGGAAGGCCGGACGGCGGCGGGTTATTCCATTCGTCATCTGGTGCCGAGCGCTGCTCGGCCAGCCTCGGGACGTGCGCTTCGAGGGCGTGCAGGAAGTGCTTTCGATCCGTGCCGGTGATGGCGTTGCGTCCGGGGTCATCCGGGCAGTTGTACTCGGGAAAGACACGCGCGAGCGAGCCGTCGTCGAGTCGCTGCTGAATCAGCACGGCGATGCCGCGCCAGGCCAGCGGCGAGATCTCCTCGCTAGTCCGTGGGAGGGACTGGCCGATGCGGTCGGAGTAGAAGGCGTTGCCGGGCACGAGTTCAGCCTGACAGTCGCCCCCGAAAGGCGCCAAGAGAGTTTCCTCGGGCTGCGAGGTCGCTCCGAGAGGTCATCGGGGCAGGGTGGAGCGCCGTTCGGGGTGAGCGGCGTAGACGTACTTCATTGCGGTCTTGGCACTGATGCCGAACACGCGCATGAGGTGGGCCGGGTCGGCGGTGTGACGGGCCTCGTCGAGGATGCGATCTTGGCGCAGTTTGGACGGGCTGTGCCCGAGCGGACGGAAGATGTCGGTCATGACCATGCTGGAGATCGGCGGCAGGCTCTCCATGACAGCGGTCTGCCGGCTGACCATTAGGTAGGGGTTGGCGGTGCCGGGGCCAGCGTCGGCGGCGTTCACGGAGCCAGGCGACGGCGAGGGTGTGGGTGAGCTCGTCGAGATAGATGGTGTGACGGGCCAGGTCTCGCCGGACGATCAGTGTCCCGTTCTGCAGGTCGATGTCGTCCAGGAGGAGACGGGGCGTCTCGGCCTTGCCGAGGCCGTGGATGGCGACCAGGGCGACGACGAGCTGGGCCATCGTGCCGGCGGCCCTGTCGATCAGACCGCGGAGCCGGTCGGTGGGAATCGGGACGGGAAGGCGGACGACTGCCGACATGCTGATCCCGCGGGTCGGGTCGCGGAAGATAAGCCGTTCCTGCTTGAGCGCCTGGAACAGGCTGCGCAGGGCGCTGGCCAGGTCCAGCCCGGGCTGCCCTGGTCGTTGTTTGAGGATGTCGCGGACGTCGTCGCGGGTGATCTCCCGCAGGCTGGAGACCCGTCCAGCCCAGGAGCTCAGGACCGGGATCATGTAGCCGAGGTATTTGCGGATCGTCTCGAATGGCATGGCGCGGTGTTCGCGGCGGCCCTCGCCTCGCAGCACGAGCACCCACCGGCGAAGCTCGCCTGCGATGGCTGTGGGCAGTTCGGCCAGCCGCAGCTCGATGGCTTGCTGGTGGGAGTCGACCTGGCGGGCGGGGTCGGGGATGACCATGCCCTGGTGCTGGAGAAAACTCAGGATGTGCCGGGCGCTGGTGCCGGGCCGGTCGGCCGGCAGCGACCAGATGGCGGCGTCGGTGCCGATCCGGGCCAGCAGGATCCGCAGGCTGCGGGCGGCGATCCGGTTGACCTGTTCATCCAGGCCCAGGGCTGCAGCGTGCTCGCGGAAGTCCTTCACCAGCGTTTGAGCGGTTGGGGTGAGCGACGGTAGCTGATCCAAGGTGCCCGTGGCTAAGCAACTCCTGGGAGGCCAGGCGACACGCATCTACTGCCTGTCGGTCCTCCGCTCCATCGACCGCCCGGGCACACCGCGCCACATCGTGGCCGCCCCGAGCCTGCCCGACGGGTCGGTCAATCCGGCGGCGTTCAACGAGGAGGGCTTCCGGATCCTGGACCGCATCCTCGCGACCGCGAACGAGGCTGGGGTGCGCGTCGTGATCCCCATCACCAACCAGTTCCCGTGGCACGGCGGCTACACCGACCTGGCCGCGCTGCGCGGGGTGGATCCATCCCAGTACTGGACGAACCAGACGACCAGGGCGGACTTCAAGGCGATCCTCACCTACACCCTCAACCGGGTGAACACGATCACCGGCGTGGCCTACAAAGACGACAAGGCGGTTCTAGCCTGGGCGTACGGCAACGAGCTCAACAGCGCCACCGACACCTGGATCACCGAGATGGGCTCCCACCTGCGCTCGATCGACCACAACCACCTGATCATGCACCACACCACCCGCGGCAACATCCGTGCCAGCGATCTGGCCAACCCGTACGTGGATGTGGTCGCCACCAGCATCTACGACAACTTCAACAACATCACCGTGCAGCGGATCATCAATCAGAAGGACCAGACCGCCGGCATCAAGCCCTACGTCACCTTCGAGTTCGGATTCTCCACCACGGAGATCCTGGGCAACATCATGGACACGATCATCTCGACGGGCGCCTCCGGCGGCCAGCTGTGGGGGCTGCGACCGCACAACCGCGACGGCGGCTTCTACTGGCACGGCGAAGAGGGCTCCGGCTCGTTCTTCCTGCTGCGCTCCTACCATTGGCCGGGCTTCCCGTCCGGTGACCGCTACGACGAGTCCAGCGTGATGAACCTGCTGCGGACCAAGGCGTACGCGATCCAGGGCATCGACCCGCCGGCCATCAAGGCGCCCGCGCCGCCGACGCTGCTGCCGATCTCCTCGCCATCCGCCATCTCGTGGCAGGGGTCGGTCGGGGCCCGCTCGTACGTGCTCCAGCGCGCCACCTCGCCGCACGGCAAGTGGACGGTAGTGAACCCCGAGGTCTACGACGATGTCGCCTACACCTCGATCTACAACGACACGTCGGTGACCCTCGGCGAGCGCTATTACTACCGGGTCCGCGCCCGCGACGAGGCCGGCCTCTCCCCGCCGTCCAACGTCGTCGGCCCGGTGCGCGCCACCTCGTTGTCGATCGTCGACGACTTGGCGGACTTATCCCAGACCTTCCAGCACACCGGCAATCTCGACACACAGACGACCAACAACCGCGTCTTCTCCGAGCGCCTCGCCCGGGTGGCCCGCACCACCGCCGCAGCGGACCAGAGCCTCGTGTACAGGATCGCCGGCAACCCGCTGTCCACGCGGGCGTTCACGTACTTCCAGAACCTCGACGGAGACTTCCTCCTGTCAGTCTCCCGCGACGGAACCGACTTCACGCCGGCCACGGCCAACGTCGCACGGTTCGGCGAGGGACCGGGCGTGTACGGATACTGGTATCGCGTGCGGTACGACCTGGCCCGGCTACCGGTCGACACGCGATACCTAAAGATCACATTCCCTGGGCTGGCGAACAGCCTGACGCCCCAGCTGGACCGGGTGGAGATCCCGTACCTGCCGGTCAGCGTCGCCACCATCAAGGATGTGGTCCGGCACTACGCGACGACGGGAGAGCTGTCGGCGAAGACGGCGGCCCGCCTGACGGACGACCTGAAGCAGGCGGAGCAGCGGCTCGACCACGACGGGCCCGCCAAGGCCATCAAGAAGCTGGAGGAGTTCCAGCGGCACCTCGCTGATGTCACAGCGGCCGCGGCCGAACTGCTCAACAACGACGCCACCCTGCTGATCGCAACACTCCGCGCCGAGTGACGACGAGCGGGCCTCGTGGCCGCGGGCATTCCGATTCCGCGGCCACGAGGCTCGGCTGGACCAGCCCCTGCCGGCTAGCCATGCCCCAGCCACGCGGTCTGCCCCGAGGACGACCACCTAACCCACAGCAGGCTGATCGCCGCGGACCTCCACTGCCTGTCCGGACTCCAGCGGTACGCACATGACTCGGCCTCCTTCCCCGGGTAGACCAGACCCGGTTCAGGCCGGGGCGGCGGTGCTTTCGCGGATCAGCAGGCGGGCCGTGGCGTCCTGGAAGGAGGTCACCGTGGCGCCGTCCAGCAGGGCCAGAAGCGTTCGGGCCGTGTTGGCCCCATACTTCTGGATGTCGCGCGACAGCGCCGTCAGGGCGGGGAAGACCATCTCGCACAGCTGGGAGTCGTCGCCGGCCACGATCGACAGCTCGTCCGGGACGCTGACGCCGAGCTTTCGCGCCACGCTCAGGCCGGCGGTGCCCATGACGTCGTTGTCGAAGATGATCGCGGTGGGGGGCCGGTCGGCCGACAGCAGCTCCTGGGTCGCATCGGCGCCGGCCGCCCAGGTGTAGTCGGTGTCGATGACGTCGGCGGGCCGCAGGCCGTGGCGTGCCAGCACGGCGTGGAAGGCGTCGTTCCGCACCCGCGTATGGTCCAACGCCGGCAGCCCGGCGACCCGGGCGATGCGCCGGTGGCCGAGCGCGACGAGGTGGTCGACGGTCTCGGTCACGGCCGCGGCGTCGTCGCTCCAGACCGCGGGCAGTCGGCTGCCCGGGTGCGGGCGGCCGACCAGGACCCCCGGAATGCTCATCTCCTCCAGCAGGGGCAGGCGCGCGTCCTCGGCCCACAGATCGGTGACGATCACCCCGTCGACGCGCCGTTCGGCCCACCAGGCGCCCATGGCGTTGATCGCGCGGGCGTGGTCGGGCACGACCTGCAGCAGCAGGCCCGTGCGGGAGACGGCGAGCTCGCTTTCCAGGCCGGCGATGAACTTCATGAAGAACGGTTCGACGCCGAGGGTGTCGGCGCTGCGGGCGATGACCAGGCCGACCGTACGCGCGCGGGACTCCGACAGGCCCCGCGCGGCGGCGTTGGGCCGCCATCCCATCTCTTCGGCGATGGCCAGGATGCGGCTGCGGGTTTGGCTGGAGACCCCGGGACGGCCGTTGAGCGCGAAGGACACGGCACCGATGGACACTCCCGCACGCTTGGCAATGTCGCTGATCGTCAGTCGCTTCACGTGGAGGTCATCCTTCGGCCGGGCGGTAGGCGACCGAACCGGTGTGCCGCGGGGCGGCTCCTACCTGCTTGGGGCCCACTGTACCCAACGTGCCGAACCTCGCCATTCACTGGGGCTGGGCGCCCTATTTGGTGGCACCGGCGGTGAACCCGTTGTAGATGAAACGCTGCAGTGCCAGGAAGATGAACAGCGTCGGCAAAATCACCAGGACCGCGCCGGCGGAAATGATTTCCCAATGCGCGCCGAACGGCCCTTTGAAGCGGAACAGCGAGGTGGAGATCACGCCGAGTTCTTCGGAGGGCATGTACAGGAATGGGATGTAGAACTCGTTGTACACGGCTATGCCCTTGATGATCACCACGGTGGCGATCGCGGGTTTGAGCAGCGGCAGGATCACCGTGCGGTAGACCTGGAAGGAGGTGGCCCCATCCAGCCGGGCCGCCTCGTCCAGCGAGAACGGAATGTTGCGGATGAACTGCAGGAAGATGTAGATGGCCACGATGTCGGTGCCGGTGAAGAGCAGGATCGGCCCCCAGCGGGTGTCGAACAGGCCGAACGCGTCGATCACTTTGAAGGTGGCCACCTGCGTGGTGACTCCGGGGACCAGCGTGGCGACCAGGAACAGGCCGACGACCAGTTTCTTCAGCCGGAAGTGGAAGCGGTCGATCGCGTACGCGGCCATGGTGCCGATGATGATGGTGCCGGTAATGGAGAACAGCAAGATGAACGCGGTGTTGCCGAAGGCCAGCAGCATGTGGCCGTTCTCGAACGCCGTCTGGTAATTGGCGATGTTCAGCCAGTTGTCCGGGAGCGCGAAGATGTCGCCCTGCGCCATTTCCTCGGCGGTCTTCAGCGACGTCATGAACACCGTCAGGAGCGGCAGCAGAACGATTCCTGTGGCGACCGCCAGGGACAGATATTTCAGCGCGATGGCCAGCGACCGCGCCTGCGGGCTGGTCCGCCAGGAAGGGGGCCGCAACTGCAGGAGGGGGGCGGTCATGGCGTGTAGGTCCTCTCTTCGGGGATGAGCCGCCGCTGAATCCAGGTGATCAGCAATATGAGCGCCAGCAGCACCACGGCGGCCGCGGAAGCCAGGCCCATCTTGTTGAACTGGAAGGCAAGCTTGATCGTCTGGATGACGAAGGTCTTGGTCTCGCCGGAGCCGCCGGTCATGATGTAGGGGATCTCGAAGACCGACAGCGACCCGGAGATCCCCAAGATCACGCTGAGGCTGATGATCGGCCGGATGCCGGGCAGAATGATGTGCCGGAAGACCTGGAAGCGGCTGGCGCCGTCGAGTTCGGCAGCCTCGTGGATCTCGGCGGGGATCGACTGGATGGCGCCGAGGAAGAGCACAAAGTTCAGGCCCAGGTACCGCCAGATCGACACCCCCGACAGGGAGATGTTGACCAGGTCGGGATCGCCGAGCCAGAAGATCTTGGCGTCGACGCCGAAGAAGTCCAGAAGCGTGTCGAGCGTCCCGCCGGGCTGGAAGACGTACAGGAAGACGAAAGCGACCGCCACGCCGTTGAGCAGGTAGGGGAAGAACAGCACGCCCTTGAAGAAGTTACGCAGCCGCACATTGAAGCTGAGCACGGTCGCGAAATAGAGCGCCAGAGCGATTTGGAGGAAGGATCCGACCAGATAGAACAGGCTCACGAAGAAGACCTGGAACAGTTCGGGGCGGGTGAAGAGCTGGGCATAGTTGTCCAGGCCCACGTATTGCTTGTCGGGGCTGACCCCGTCCCAGTCGGTGAAGCTGTAGGAGATCATGTTGGCGACCGGCACGTAGGTGAAGGTCACCAGGAGAGCCAAGGGGATCGCCAGGTACAGCCACGGGGTGAACCGCCGCCAGTTGCGGCGCGGGGGAGCGGCGTGTTGCGGCCCCGCGGCTGGGGTGGAGGTGCGCGGAGTCAAGCGGATGACGGCCATCGGTCTGTCCTTTTGCCTGTGCCGAGCCCCGGGACGGGCGATCGGCTGCCTCGCCCGTCCCGGATCATGATGCTGCCTTGTCCGATGCTGCAGTGACCTGCCGCTCTATCATCGAAAGTCCTGTCGTCGAAAGGACCGGCGGACTGCCAGCAGGAGATCGGCTGCGGGTCACTGCACGGGTGGCCGCTAGCCGCCCATCGCTACTGCCGCGGCCCACTTGGTGGTCAGGTCGGCGAAGACCGAGCCGGTGTCGCCGGGAGCCGCTCCCCGCGCGACATCGATCAGGTGCTGACGGTAGTCGGGCTTGTTCAGGCCGACCTCCGAGGCGTTGTCGATGGTGGTGACCTTGCCGGCCTGGGCCTGAGACAACTCCACGAACTGCACGCCGACCTCGGCGAACGGCTGCAGCGTGCTGGGCAGGGGAGCGCCCTTGACGCTGGAGATGGCCTGGTTGGTGGAGGCGAAGCCGGATTCATCCGCCATCCAGTGCAACCAGGCGCGCGCGGCGTCCTTGTTCTTGGAGTGGACGTTGACGCTGTTGATGTAGTCGGGGGTGACCATGGCGCAGAACTTGCCAGCCGGCTGGGCCGGGAAGGGCATGTAGCCGATGGTCGCCGACGGGTCCTTGCCGGCCTTCTTGGCCGCATCCTGCATCTGCACGATCGCCCACGAGCCGAGCCACATGGTGGCGATCTTCCCGTTGGCCAGCTGGCCCTTGGAGTCTTCCCAGTTGGTGGTGGTCGGGTCTTCCTCCGACAGCTTCTTGTTCACGATGTTGAACAGCAGCGTGTCGGTGATGTTCAAGTCGCTGCCCGCGGCCCACGGCTCGGTGGCGGTGGCCAGGTTGTCGTTGGCCTTGGGATCGCAGGAGGGTGAGCCCAGGGCGCTGGTCCACTGGGTCAGTGGCCAGCCGTCCTTGTAGTTGGTGTAGTAGGGGACGGCCTCGGTCTTGTCCTTGATGGCCTGCAGGTCGGCCAGGAACTGCTCTGGGGTGGCAGGCCAGTCGGTGATCCCGGCCTGGGCCCACACCTCCTTGTTGTAGACCAGCCCGTTGGAGACGGAGAAGACGGGGATGCCGTAGACGTTGCCGCCGACATTGGCTTTCGCGGTGTACTGGTATTTCTTGTCGATCTCGGCGGCGGGGCCCAGGTTCTCGAAGAACTTGGGGTAGTCATCCTGGGCGATCACGTTGGGGATCAGCAGCACGTCACCGTAATTCTCGGTGTTCATGCGGATCTTGACTTCGCCCTCGTAGTCGGTAATGCCCTCGAACTTGACCGTCACCTGCGGGTAGGTCTTGTTGAACTCGTCGGCGTATTTCTTCATCGTCCCGTCGGTGACCAGGTCGGTCCGGTTGGTCAGGACGGTGATCTCGCCCGTGATCTTGGCGGGATCGGACGGTGCCGCTGGAGCCGCGGCGCTGGGGGCGGGGACAGACTGGCCGCTCCCACAGGCAGCGGCCAGGAACGTTACGGCCAGCGCAAGGCCGGCCATGACCTTTCTCATATGTGTTGTCTCCGTTCTGGGGGATTCACGACAGGTGGCGATACCGGGGATCACTGCAGTAAATAAAGCGCTTTAGTTCTGGTCAGCGAAATGCTGCGCGCCGTCACGGGATATGTAAAGTCCTCTTTAGCGGTTGATGTAGAACTGTTACACCGAGGTTTCCCGGCCGGGCGGGCGGTTCTGCGTCGCGACGGTGGCCTCGACCGAGTGCGGCGGTGCCGACGTACTGCCGCGTACCGTCAGGAAGGCAGGCTGGCTGATTACCGGACCTCCGCCATCACCGTGGGCGGCAGCCCCGGCACCAGGAGGCACGGATCCACCGTCGCGGTTGCCGGTGCGTTCGCCAATGCCCATGGCGGTCAGCAACGTACGGGCCGCCCATGATCCGCGCTCGGCGACGTCACGGGTCATCGCGGTCAGCGGCGGATGCATCAACGCGCAGATCGGGGCATCGTCCCACGCCAGGATGGACAGGTCGGCCGGAACGCGCAGCCCCATCTGCTGGACCAGCGCCAGGCCGGCGATGGCCATGATGTTGTTGTCGTAGATCAGCGCGGTGGGCATCGCCCCCAGGGACGCCGCGGCCCGCAGCAGCGGTCGGGTGGACTGGGCCACGGCATCGCCGGACATGTCAGTGAAGACGGTCGCCGCCCTGGCGATGCCCACCCCCGCGCAGGCATCGATGAAGGCGTCGGCGCGGATGGAGACGTGCGCGAGCCGGCGGCTGCCGACCAGGTAGGCGATACGGCGGTGGCCGAGTGCGGCCAGGTAGCGCACGGTCTGGACCATGGCTGCCGCGTCATCGCACCACACGCTCGGCAACCGGCCCGTGGCTATCGGCGGTCCGAGCGCCACGGCGGGTAACTTCAGCTCCTCCAGCGTGCTGATCCGCCGGTCGTGCAGACGCAGGTCACACACCACCACACCCCCAACCAGGCGCTCGTGCCGCCAGCAGAGGTAGAAGCCGATCTCCTCTTCCTCGCACGAAGCGGTCTGAAGCAACAACGCGTGACCATGGCGGGACAACTCGCCCTCCAGCCCGCTGATCAGTTGCATGACGAACGGTTCACCGCCCAACGCGGTGGGCGGGCGCGGCAGGATTAGGCCGACCACCTTGACATCGCCTCTCCGCAGGACGCGCAGAGCCGGTGAGGCATGGGCGCCGCTCGTGGCACCGGGAGCATCGCGGGTAGCCGAAGCTCCTTGGTCGGGGGTCCGCGCATCGTCCGCACGCGGGAGCCGGTCGGCCGAGACCACCAGGCCTTGCCCACGGGCGCCGGGCAGGTCCCAATTCCGGGCCTGTCTCGACGCCCCGGCCCCGCCGGCGGCGTCGCCGATGATGGGTCGCTGCATCGACCAACCTCCACGTCCGAACTTTCTCGGTTCAGTAACCGTAGGCTGACATCTGTACCACCGTAATCGCCACCCTGGCCAGCCGTTCACCTGACTGTGACCGGCTCTGGCCCTATTGCCCCACCACTCCGCTCAGGGTTGGATCACCGACGTGCGAATAGGCCGGTCAGTTGAGTGCGCGACCTGCTTCGCGGCCTGTCACGGGAGAGAAGTCGGTAACACGCCATTGACAGCACCGTGATCGGCGCCATATCTTCGGCTTACTTACTCGGTTAAGTGCGAACGGCGCACGGTGACGTGGGAGAAGCCATACGTGCATCGACCGCCTGGGGAGGCGGCCGCGGACGCGGCAGGCGTGCGGTAAAGCCCTCCGGGCGGGGAAGGGAGCGTCCCGCCCGGAGTTGCCGCCTCCAACCGGAGAAACACCGGTCGTCGGCCTCACCGCTCACCCGCCGCGAACAGGCGGGCACGGCCCGCGGTGGATACGCGAGAGACGGCGGTCGATGGAGACCGTCGACCGCCATGCCCGCGCAGCCGCCCACCGTATGAGGAGCCGTTCGTGACCATCAGCCGTACCGTCAGCCGATCTCTGCACTCGGGATGGACACTCACCGGGGACTGGGGGCCGACCCTGGTCACCGCGGGAATCTGGCGTCCGATCGGCCTGGAGAGCTGGAGCGGTCCGCGACTGGCCGAGGTCCGTCCGCTGGTGACCACGCACCGCGCCGACGGATAGCCGTCGAGAAGATCGCCTACGCGCTGCAACTGCTCGCCGAGCCCGACCGATCCATGTCGTCGATCGCCAAGCAGCTCGGGATCTCGCGCAGCACCCTCTACAAGGCGCTACCCGAACTCGTCCCACCGAAGCTCGCGGAGGACCGCCTCGCCGCCCAGACCGCCGCGCTGCCGGCCGACACCCGACCAGATCCGCCCACGGTCCACCAGTACGACACCCTGCTCAGCAGCACCTCGACGACATGACCACCAGCCCCGGCAACGTCGATCCGACAGGCTGGCGCGAGGTCCGAGACCTGACCGTCGCGTTCTGGCGCGAGATGCGCGCCGGCCCTCAACCACTATCAGTGCTCTATCTGCTCTGCGACGGCTGCGGGCAGGCCACCCCACGCACCCGCTCGCCTGGACGGGCATCGCCCGATCTCTTTCTTCGCCGCACACACGCTGGTGGCGTTTCCCGACGCACGCTATGACGCCGACGTCCAACCCTCCCCGGGCGGTTACACCGTCACCGTCCTGGCCCGCAGGCTGCTGCGGGACCTGGCCCTGCTCCCCGACCGGCCCGACCCGGCGGCGTCACTGGACGAGATAATAGTCACCTTGCTGCCGGGCGAGAGCGCCACCTTCACCGTGACAACCGCCCGCCAGTTGGAGGCCGAGGCACTGACCATGTCGTCGGGTGCGGCGGGTGGTCAATGAGGCGCGCCCGACCTGACCGCCCTGCCCTCGGCTGCCAACGCCGGGAACGGCAGCCCGCAGCTAAGCGGTACGCGGCAGTTCCGCCCACCCGGAGCCGACCGCAGAAGCTCAGCCTGTACCTTCGAACGCTGGAGACCAGACCGGGATCAGGAAACCGACTCCTCGGTTTCCAGGCACGGATCCACCAGACCCAAACGGGAGGCGATGAGGACCGCGTCCGAGCGGTTGCGCGCCCCCAGCTTGCGGAACAGCCGGGTACGGGTGTTCTCCACTGTCTTTGGGGCGATGCCGAGGGCCCACGCGCTCTGCTGGATGGTGTGGCCCAACGCGACGTGGCGCAGGATCTGATGTTCGCGGGTGCTCAGGCCCGGCTGGGCGGGCGCCTCCCAAGTGCCCCGCACCGCCACCAGAGATTGCACACCGCCGATCGGCCCGGAGGTCACGGCCAGGTAGCCGCGGGCCACCAGCGGTACCACCGCGAGGAGATCCTTGGTCAGGTCCTGCCGCCAGATCAGCGAGCGCGCGCCGCGCCGGAGAGCGTACGCGATCGCCGACGGGCAAGGTGGCGCGGACTGGACGACAATCGAGACGGCCCCGAACGCCTTCGGCAGCAGCCAGTCGGCCGGACGGGGGTCGGCGAGCACCGCCATCAGCAGGCCCTGATGCCAGCGGGCCCAGTGGTCGTCTCCGGCGGTCTGAGGGAGCGGCGCGAACACATACGGCCACCGGTGCGCGACGAGTTCGCATCACCTCGTCGCGGCAAGGGCCGGGGGCGCCGCCGACCATCAGGAGCGCCGGCCGGTCCGGCTCGGAGCCGAGGGAGGCGGGGGACAGCACGGGGCGGTCGACGATGGCGATCGCGCGGGACACGGCCTGCCCCTGGTTGCTGACGCCGAGTTTGAGATAGATGCTCCGCTTGTAGCTTTCCACCGTGCGGGAGCTGATCTGCAGGAGCGCCGCGGTCTCGTGCACGCTGATGCCCGTGGACATCAGCGACAGGACCGCCGACTCGCGATCGGTCAGGGACAGATCGTTGGGCGGCCATGCCCGCGTCGCGCACACCCGCTGGCGGATCACCCCGAGGACCGCGTCCAACCCTGCGAGCTGGTGGCCAGCGTGTCCGCGTGGTCGTCGAGGGCGCTCTGGCATACCTCCGGGGGGGTGCACGACAGATTTGTAGGTGACGATCAGGGTCGGCTGGTTCTGGCGGGTCAGGCGGTTCGTGTCTGGTTGTGGATCTTCGGCCAGAGTTCGTGCCATCGGCCGCTGGCGTCCAGGCAGCGTAG
>NZ_JBDPLV010000115.1:0-23864 GCF_039871605.1 Acrocarpospora sp. B8E8
GTGGCGGCCACCCATGCCCACCGCCGTCCCCTGACACCCGTCGCCGTCCCGGGTCCGCCTCGCACGGCACCCGGCGATAGCGCATGCCCGCCGCCATCACTCACCGTGAGCTACGTGGTTGTTTACAGATAGCGCTGATAGAAACCACGTCGCCGAGCGTTCAAAGTCACACCCGTGCCATCCTGACCTGGATCACCCCCACGGGTGATCACGGTCGAGGCGTACGCATTTACTGCGGCAGAGCAGAAGGCTGGACATGATGAGCGCTGGCACCGCCGACGTGATCCCCCTCGGCCAAGATCGTCCCGAGACGTACACCGACGCCGTCGAGGCCTATCTCCGCTCGGCCGGGATCGCCGCCTCCTCCCGGCGCATCTACCGGATCTCGCTGCTGTCCTGGACCTGGCTAGTCGCCGGGCAGCAGCCGCCGCTGGGCCGCGACCGGCGCGGCGCCGCTGCGCCCACCGTGGCGTTCGCCGCGCTCGGCCAGGCGGCTACCGCCGAGGTGCTCGCTCACGCCTTTTCGCAGCGGGCTCGGTTGGTCGACGCCGACACGGTCAACCGCGAGCTGTCGGTGATGAATGCTGCCATCGTCTGGTGGCGAGCCCGCGGCTGGCTGGCCGGCAACCCGATCACCGGGATCGAGCGCCGGCCCGCCCCGCCGGACCGGACCCGGGCGCTGTCACGAGAGCAGATCGCCACGCTGTTCGACCTCCAGGCCGGCTTGCGCGAACGAACGTTGTGGAAGGCCCTGTACGAGACGTGCGCGCGGGCCGAGGAAATCCTCTGCCTCGACATCGAGGACCTGCTCCTGGCCGACAAGCGCGGCCGCGTCACCTCCAAGGGCGGCACCATCGAATGGGTGCACTGGCAGTCCGGCACCGCCCAGCTCCTGCCCCGCCTGCTCAAGGGCCGCACCCGCGGACCGGTGTTTCTCGCCGACCGCCGGGCACCCGCCCACCTGCCCAGCCGCGACGTCTGCCCAGTCACCGGGCGAGCCCGCTTGTCGTACCGGCGCGCCGCCGAGCTGTTCGAGACGCTCACCCGGCCGCTGGCCCACCCGGGGATCACCGAGCTCAATGCGCGCGGCGGGTGGACACTGCACCAATTGCGCCATTCCGCGCTGACCCATGAGGCTGAGGACGGCACCAACACTCCCACCCTGCTGGCCCGCTCCCGGCACGCCTCGGTGCGGTCCCTGGAGCGCTATGCCCGGCCCGGCGTCGATGCCGTCGCCGCCCACGTCGCCGCGCGCGATCCGCTCCGGCGGGGCAACCGCGGGCGAGCGTAGATCGCGCCACGGCCGGTGCCGTCCCATTCTTGGCGAGCTGGTCGGTCAGGCGCATGTCCAGGCGGCCGTAAGCCAGAGCGGGTCGGCAGAACGCCGCTTTCCTGTCACCAAGATCATCCCAATGTGGGTTTTGAGCTTATGTGGGCTGACCTCCCGATAGTGCACGCTGCGTTCCGCGGAGGCGATCTCCTGCTGACATCAAGATCAATTTCGGTGATACCGGCTGTTTCTTGGTCCCTCAACAGCCACGCCCACCTGCATCGGAACGCTGGATGGCGGTAACTCCGCCTACGCCGTCTCGCTAACGCCACTGGCCGTTCCGTTGTAGGTCACACCCCGAACCGCTCGCGCAGCGTGTTCTCGCCGTACTCCCGTCGGAAGATCCCCTTCTTCTGCAACAGCGGCACGACGTGCTCGATGAAGAGCTCCAGGCCACCCGGTAGCGTGTCGAACTGGATGACGAAGCCATCGGCCGCGCCCGTCCGGAACCATTCCTCGAGGTCGTCGGCGATCTGCTCCGCGCTGCCCACGAGATTGCGGTGCCCTTGCCGCCCGTCGGCGGCCAGCTCCCGTACGGTGCGGTGCTGGTTGCGCTCCAGGTAGAGCCGGGTCGCGGTGTCGAAGCCCACCGAACTGTAGGTGTCTCCGGTGGACTTCAGCAGCTCCAGCGGGAATGGCCGGTCCGGGTCCAGCCCATCAGGATCCCCGGCACGGTCGATAGAGAAACTGTTCTAATCCGCAGAAGGAAGCCGATGACCACCGAGTCCGTGGACCCCGTCGCCGTCAATGCACCGCACCCGGCCGAATCGAGACTGACCGGAGCGCCGACTGTCAGCCACCTCCGCGCCGCCGCCGCTCCCCTTCTGGCCCGACTCGCCGCGACTGCCCGCGAGCGTGAGGAGAGTCACGACTTCGCGTTCGACGATGTACGGCAGCTCATCGACACAGGCATCCTCCTCCTCGCGGTTCCCGCGGCTGACGGCGGAGCAGGCGGGTCGCAACGCGACCTCTTCGACTTTGTCATCGACCTCGCGCGCTCCGACTCCAGCCTGGCGCAGGCTCTCAGGGGCAGCTTCCTGGCGACCAGCCGACTGTCAGCCAGGACCGACTTCCCGGGTCGAGCCGAACTGTTGGAGCGGATTCGCGCCGGCCACCTCTTCTCCGGAACCAACAACGAACGCACCGGAGGACCGACCGGCACGATCAACGCCACGCTGCGACGAGACGGGGACGACTACCTCCTCAACGGCGAGAAGTACTACTCCACCGGTGCGCTGTACGCGACGTGGTTCGGTGGAACCGCCAAGGACGACGACGGCAATGTCGTGCACTTCTGCGTCCCCGCCGACCGGAAGGGCGTGGAACGAATCGACGACTTCGACGGCATCGGGCAACAGCTCACGGCAAGCGGCACCACCCGGCTCACGAACGTCCGCGTCTACGAGGAAGAGGTCACCAGGGCCGACACGACGGCTCCGGACAACCCCTGGCGGGACGGTTCCGGTGCACAGCTCTACTTGACCGCCGTGGAGGCCGGTATCGCCGCACGGGTGTTCGATGACGCGGTCTGGTACGTCCGCGAGAAGGCTCGTCCGATCAGGCACAGCACGGCGGACAAGAGCATCGACGATCTCTACGTCCGCCACACGGTCGGTGAGATCGGGGCGCGCGCGTTCGCGGCCCGCTCGGTCGTCCTTCTGGCCGCGGAGAACTGGGAGGTGTCGTGGCGCCTTGCCGGGACCGAGGCCTACACCGCGGGCGCGGAGTCCTCGGTTCTCATTGCCCAGGCCGGCGTCATAGCGATCGAGTCCGCACTCCGAGCCAGTGAGCTGATCTTCGACGTCGCCGGCGGCTCCATCACCAGCCGAACGCTGGGCTTCGACCGGCACTGGCGCAATGCACGCACTGTCGCGAACCACAACTCGCGCGACTGGAAGGCAGGAGTCGCGGGAGGCTACTTCCTGGCCGACGAGGTGCCGCCGACCATCCTCTTCTGACGCCCGGATCGGCTACGGCTTGGACCGGCCGAAGATTCCCGCTACGACCATCACGTCGGCTTCGGCAGCCTGGGGCCTCTAGCGTCCGAGCAGGCGATGGACGGCGTCGGCGACATACGTGCCTCGTTCGCTGTCTTTGGCGGCGGCGAACTCCGGACCGATCGAGACCCATGTGGCCGCGAGCTGCAGGACGAGAACGAGCAGAACTCCGGCCGGGTAGTGGCCGGGCAATATCCCTTCCGCCTGTGCTCGGGCGATTTCGTCGATTTTGCTCTGGACGCTGGCGGCGGCGAGCGGAACGGGAGCGTCCCCGCTCCGCTCCAGCCGCTGCCAGTCGGACATGCGCATGATCTCCGGGTGTTCGTCGTAGAGGGCGGCGAGCAGCGCGGCGTATCCGGGCAGGTCGTGCACGTCGAGCGGCGTCTGGGTGACGACCTGGGTGACGATGGCTTCGAAGGCGGCATCGAAGAGCTGATCCTTACTGCCGTAGTAGTGGTAGATCTGCGCCTTGTTCGAGTCGGCCGCCGCGGCGATCCGGTCCACGCGGGCCCCCGCGATCCCGTAGGCGGCGAACTCCTTGATCGCTGCCTCCAGCAGGCGCTTGCGGGTGGCTTCGGCATCCCTTTGCATACCCTCATCATATTTTTCTAACCGGTTAGTTGACAAGCTGGCTACGCCGACCTATCTTCTAACTAACCAGTTAGAAGATAGGTGAATGAGGGGACCCCCCATGCTCGGCAACGATCCTCAGATCCACTGGCGGGCGGCCCTGTCGGCCCGCACCTTCCAGCTTCTGTTCCGCCCGATGTTCCGGCTGAGGTACTCCTCACCGGAGTTGCAGTTCGCCACGAAGAAGATCGCCAAGCCTGCGCGGATCACGATCCCAACCCGGCACGGCAAGCTCAAAACGCTGGTCTACGCCCCCACGCCGCAGCACATCGCCGCATGGCACGCTTCCGGCCGCCGGCCCCCGGTCCACCTGATCATCCACGGCGGCGCGTTCATCGTCCGGGTGCCCCAGCAGGAGGACAACGTAGCCCGCTACCTCGCCTCCGAGATCGGCTGCTACGTCGTGATCCCCGACTACGACACCGCCCCCAAGGTCCGCTTCCCGGTATCGGAGGAGCAGACCTACGACGTCTTCCGCTGGATCCACGGCAACGGCGAGGCCCGCGGCTGGGACGGTGAACGCGTCTCCGTCGGGGGTCCGAGCGCGGGCGGCAAGTTCGCGCTCAGCGTCGCGCAGCAGGCGATCGACGAAGGCGGATACGAGCCGGTCGCCATCAGTGCCGAGTTCGGCGCCGCAGACATATCCCGTCCAGACTCCACGCGCGCCTCGGCCAAGCCGAACCCGGTCGTCCCCCCGCAGATGATGGACCTGGTCCGTCGCACCTACTTCGTCCTTCGTCGGCGCCGACCTCACCTCGCCGCTGGCCTCCCCGGCGCTCTACGAGCGGCTTGCGGAATTCCCGCCCACCCTCATCATGACCGCCGAGTACGACACGCTGCGGCATGAGATGAACGACCTGGCGGCCGACCTGGCGGCCAAGGGCGTCCAGGTCACCCACCGCCAGTTCGACGGCGTCGACCACGGCTTCACCCACGTCAAGCCCGTCGAGGTCGCCCGTGAGGCGATCACCATGATCGGTGACCTGCTCCGCAAGGCGTACGCCTGATCCCCTGTTTGAAGCACCCGGAAAGGATGAATCTGCAATGACCGCGAAAATCTGGTTCGTAACGGGTAGTGCCCGTGGTCTTGGCCGCGAGATCGTGGCCGCCGCGCTGGAGCGCGGTGACCGGGTCGCGGCCACCGCCCGGAACCCGCGACGGCTGGACGATCTGTCCGCGGCCCACCCCGGTCGCCTGCTGGCCCTGCCGCTGGACGTGACCGACGCCGATGAGGCCGCGGCGGCCGTCCAGACGGCCGTGGCGGAGTTCGGCCGCCTGGACGTGATCGTCAACAACGCCGGTTACGCCGACCTGGCCTCGGTCGAGGACACCACCCTCGACAGCTTCCGGGCCCAGATCGAGACGAACCTGTTCGGCGTCGTCAACGTCACCAAGGCCGCCCTTCCGGTCCTGCGCGAGCAGGGTGGTGGGCACATCATCACCGTCACCTCGGTTGGCGGACGCGTCGCCACCCCCGGGCTGTCGGCTTACCAGACGGCCAAATGGGCGGTGAACGGCTTCACCGAGGTGCTGGCGGCCGAGGTCGGTCCGCTCGGCATCAAGGTGACGGCGATCGAGCCGGGCGGGATGCGGACCGATTGGGCGGGGTCCTCTATGACCATCCCCCCGCCCTCACCTCCGTACGCCGGCACTATCGGCTTCCTCAGCGACCTGTTCAAGGACGGCACCGACGCGGCCCTGGGCGACCCGGCGAAGGTCGCCGGCGTGGTGGCCCGGCTCGCCGACATGGACGAGCCGCCGCTGCGGCTGCTCCTCGGCTCCGATGCCCTCGCCAGTGCCCGCGCCGCCGCCAGGACGCTCGCCGCCCGCGATCAGGCCTGGCAGGAACTCAGCCGCTCGACCGACCGCGACGACGCCACGCCCCGCCAGCGCGACCCGCTCGGCGAGGCCGCCACGGACCCGGTGTCGGTCGTCCGGCGATTCCTGAGCGAGGTCGTCAACGGGGGTGACCTGGACGTGATCGACGACCTGTGGTCGGAGGACCTGCGCTGGCACGGCGGAAGCCTGGGCGACATCCGTGGCCTGGCCGCCTACAAGCAGTACCTGGGTGCCAGCATTTCCGGCGCTTTCACCGGAATGAGCCTCCGAGAGCAGGACATCGTCGCCACCGGTGACAAGGTCGTCGTCCGCTTCACCAACAGTGGGACTCATACCGGGCCGTTCATGGGCGCGCCCGCCAGCGGCCTACCCGCCGAATGGCTTGGCATCGGCATCTACACGGTGACCAACGGAAAAATCACTGAAGCCTGGTTCGGCGAGGACATCCTCGGCATGCTCCTCCAACTCAACATCGTCAAACTCCCCGACGCGGCTTAACGAGAGCGGGTCATAGCTGTGTGGCCGTGCGGACCAGCCTGGCGAGGGCGGGGGAGCGGCTGTGCGCGGGCCAGGCGATGTGGGTGACGACGGGGGGCGCGTCGGTCAAGGGGACGGCGGTGTGCTCGGCCCATAGCCAGGCGCGGGCGGAGTCGGGGACGACGGCCACGGTGCGTCCGAGGGCGATCAGCTGGGCCAGCTGCGTCTGGTCGTGGATCTCGGGACCCGGGCCGGGTGCGTACGTGCCGTGGCGGGGCCAGCGGGCGAGCGGAAGATCGGGGACGTCGCTGACGTCGGCCAGGGACAAAGTCGTGCGCGCGGCGAGGGGATGCCCGGCGGGCAGGATGGCGATCTGCCCCTCGGTCAGCAGCTCCTCGCTGTCGAACCCGGCGAGGGAGTTGAACGGCGCGTGCATGAGCGCCACATCAGCGCGGCCATCGCGCAGCAGCCCTTCCTGCTCGCAAATGCCGCACAGCAGCACCTCGATCTCGGCGGCGTCGGGCTCGGCCGCGTACGCGTCGAGAAGCTTCTGCAGCAGCTCGTGAGACCCGGCGGCCTTCACCGCCAGCACCAGGCGATTGCGGGATCCACCCGGACTATCGGTGCCACCGGCGCGACGGGTGCGGCGAGCGGCGGCGGTGGTCGCGTCGAGGGCTGCGCGACCCTCGTGCAGCAGCACCTCTCCGGCGCCGGTCAGGGAGACGCCGCGGCGGTTACGTTCCAGGAGGGAGACGCCGAGGCGCCGCTCGAGCCGCTGGATCGCCCGGGACAGCGGTGGCTGGGCCATGCCGAGGCGCTCGGCGGCGCGGCCGAAGTGCAGTTCCTCGGCGACGGCCACGAAGTACCTCAACTCGCGGGTCTCCAAGGTGTCCACGACCACAGCCTACCCCGGTGATACCTACCGGGTATGACAGGACACCGTATCGGTGTTGGATGCACCGCTCGTCCGCGAGCGAACATCAACGGCATGAGCGAAACGAAGATCGCGCTGGTGACCGGCGCGAACAAGGGAATCGGGTACGAAATTGCGGCCGGACTTGGCGCCCTCGGGTACCGCGTGGGCGTGGGAGCCCGTGACGAGGCCCGGCGCGAGACCGCCGTTGAGAAGCTGCGCGCCGCCGGGGTGGACGCATTCGGAGTGCCGCTGGACGTGACCGGCGACCAGAGCGTCACCGATGCCGCGGAACTGATCGAACGGCAGGCCGGGCGCCTGGACGTCCTGGTCAACAACGCCGGCATCTCAGGAGAGACGGGTCCGGGGTGGGCGCAGGACCCGACCACGCTCGACCTCGACGTGGTCCGCACGGTCGTGGAGACCAACGTCATCGGTGTCATCCGGGTGACCAACGCGATGCTGCCGCTGCTGCGGCGCTCGACGTCGCCACGCATCGTCAACGTCTCCAGCAGCGTCGCCTCCCTGACCCGGCAGGCGGACCCGGACATCGAGATCGGCCCAATCATGGCGGCCTACTCGCCGTCGAAGTCGTTCCTCAATGCCGTCACCGTGCAGTACGCCCGGCAGTTCGCCGGTACGAACATCCTGATCAACGCCGCCTGCCCGGGCCTGGTCGCGACCGACTTCACCGGCTTTCAAGGGCCCCGCACTCCTGAACAGGGCGCAGCCACCGCGATCCGGCTCGCCACGCTGCCCGACGGCGGCCCGACCGGTTCGTTCTTTGAGGACGACGGCGTCATCCCCTGGTGACCCCGAACCCGTTCCACCAGCGGCGCAAACGCCGCGACATCTTCGCCGCGGTATCGGCGCGGTGGGCGACCCACGCGCCCGGCTGCTGGCCGGCCGGTAGTGCGGTCCCACACCACGGCGGTGCCCTGGTCCGCGGCACCGGCGGAATCAGCCGCGGGTCGCCTCCACACGGTCGGGAGTCGGCAGTTCGCCCGGCTCCTGCGGGGCGGCAGAAGGCAGGAAGCGGCCGATCAGCAGGTGGTAGAGCCCGGCGCCGGCGAGTCCGCCGACGATGGGGCCGACGATCGGGATCCAGAAGTACGGATAACCCGTCTGATCGCGGAATGCGCCTTCGTAGCCGGTGAGGAAGCTGGCGAGCCGCGGCCCGAAGTCACGTGCCGGGTTGGTCGCGTATCCGGCGTTCGTGCCCCACGCCATGCCGATGCCGACGACGAGCAGGCCGATGACGAACGGCACCAGGTGGGCGGCCGGGGGAGTGCCCGCGGCGTCGGTGATGGCGAGGATCAGGAACAGCAGGATGGCCGTGCCGATCACCTGGTCGCGGAAGGCGCCCCACTCGCCGACCGGCAGCGTGCCGTTGCCGGGCAGAGTGGAGAAGACGCCCTGGGTCTTGATGGTGAGACCGGGGTCCGCGGCGTGCAGGACCTCGGTGTAGTTCCAGCGCACCAGCAGCGCGGCGACGAACGCGCCGAGGAACTGGGCGATCGAGTAGGGAGCCACCTTGCGCCACTCGAAGCCCTTGAAGGCCGCGAGCGCGATGGTGACGGCGGGATTGAGATGCGCGCCGCTGATCCGTCCGGCGACGTAGATGCCGAGCATCACGCCCAGGCCCGAGCCGGCCCGCCGGACAACGCCGAGCCAGGAACTCCTGGTCAACGACGGCACCGGCCGCCGGCCGAGCCGGCTGGCCCCCTACCTGCACCAGCAGTGGCGGGACGGGACCCGCGACGCGATCTCAGGGTTGGGTGACGAATCGGAACGACTGCGCGCCGCTGCCGTTGCAGGTGTACTGCACCAACTGGACGCTGTTGGCGGTGGACGCGCCGGGTACGTCGACGCACTTGCCGCTGTGCCGGGCCGTGAAGTGGTAGTAACCGCCGCCTTCGGAGACCGCCAGCCATTGCTGGTTGTTGCCGCCGACATAGGCCCAGAGGTGCAGCAACGCGTTGTCCGCGGTGGACACCCCGCTCACGTCCAGCACCTGGGCGGGGTTGTTCCGGTTGTTGATCCGCACGTAGCCGCCGCTGGTGGGCTGGAGCTGGAACTGCTGCGCGTAGGAGTTGTTGCAGGTGTACTGCTGGATCGCCGTCCCGTTCGCGGTGCCGGAGGAGCGGGCGTCAAGGCACTTGCCGCTGGTCTTGTTGACCAGGCTGACCCACGAGGCCGGGGGATTGGGGTCCACGGGGCCGCCGGCGCCGAACGGGCTCAGGATGATGCCTGCCGCGCGCGGGTCGCCGTCGTGCACCAGCGATTCGAAGGCGCCGACGTCGTCGAAGGCGAAGGCGTAGGCCTTCTTGTCGACCATGTTCGCGTGAATGATCTTCGCGTACTGGTTGGTCGGGTTGTTGAGGTAGAACTGGGACGCGTCCAGGCTGGGCTGGGTGTCGATGGTGCCGAGGGTGCCGCGGTTCAGGGCGGCGCACAGCGTGCGGGCGATCGGCCCGACGACCTGGTCGTTGGGCGCGTGCAGGTTGCCGTCGCAGCCCCAGACATGGGCGCTGGTCGGCTTGTTGAACGACGCGACCTGCTGTCCGGCGGAGTTGGTGAAGTTCATGACGTTGCCGCTGGTCCGGCCGAAGTACCTGATGGCGGGCTGGTCGGTGAACGGCACCACGGTCAGCGTCTTGCCGGTGTAGGCGTTCCACGCCGACGTGATGTAACCGTCCAGGTAGGTGGGGCTGAACAGGCCGGCGTCGGCCGCCTTGCCCGGCGCGAGGACGCGCAGCACGGTGCCGTCGGAACGGGTGTAGGCGGTGTTCGCCCATCCGGCCTGCGCCCGGATCGAGTTGATCGTGGTTTGGCGCCCGTTGGAGACGACGTCGCCGGTGCGCTTGGTGGCGCCGGTGGCGCCGGTCACGGTGACGGCGTGCGGGACGGCGAACATGTCGACCTGGGAGCTGTTGAGCCAGAGCCCGGCGTCGTTGTAGGTGAACTCGCTCCAGTCGAACAGGATGTCGCGGTTCGCGTCGCCGCCCGCCCACGGCGCGGGTTGCACCAGTCCGTCGGGGGTCAGGAAGAACTTGAGCTTCTCGCCGAAGGAGAAGTACGCCCAGCCGGAGAAGCCGCGCGGGAACCGGATGGTCGTGCTCGCACCGTTTCCGGGCCCGGCGATGGACGCGTCCGGGGCCGGTGACGGCGGAATCTGGCCGCCGGTCCAGGGAACGAAGGTGCCGGCCGCGTTGACGTAGCCGAGCCGGCCGGTGCTGAGGTTGACGCCGATCACGTACAGATAGACCGCGTCGGCGCGGCCCGTGCTGTTGGTGACGGTCACGGGCAGGAGAGCGGGTCCGATCGCCTGCGCGGGCGCGGCGGCGGCGAGCGCGATCGGGATGGCCATGGCGATCGCGGCCAGGGTGCCTAAGACCCTTTGCTTGGTAGGCATTGCGAAAGTCCTCACATTCGTCGAGTGATGACGGTCGCCGACAAGGTTCACAAGCACCCGTCTTGGCAGGGCCTCCCGCAGAGAGAGCGCTCTCGCAGATTAGGCCGGGCTCCATCGCTCGTCAATGGACGAAAGGCCACGGACGCTCCACGCGCGCCTCGTGCGGTCCGCCGCGGGAGAACCGCCGTTCCCTCGTATCCGCCCATGCTGGCGGCGCCCACCGGTAGACGTCGTGGCTCGCGACCGAAGGCGTGCGGCGCCTGGGGCGGCTTCGGCGCCGCGACACCGGACCGCATTGACCTGCACTGGAGGGATTAACCTCCGGGCAATCAGTCGGAAACATTGACGAGAGGTGTTCCGGGCACTAGTTTCCGCGCTGAGAGAGCGCTCTCATCGCGGTGGAGGGAGCCCGTCCCGCGGGACGTTTTCTCCGGTGCGTCCCCGACTCCACTGCGAACCCAGACATCACCCGCTGTTGCCCCCGATCCGCCCGTACCCCGACTCCCACACCCCGGTCGTCACCACGGAGGAAGAATGGACCAGCCCATAGGGGCCCAGTTACCCGGCACCTCGCCGCCCAGTGCCGGCCGGCCGGCCCGCCGTACCGTGTCGCGGTCGGTCGTGGTCAGCGTGGTGCTGGCGATGCTCGCCGCGATGCTCGCCTTCGTGGTCAGCACGCCGGCCGCCCAGGCGGGCACGGTCGGCGCCGGGTCGTACGCCGATACGCTGCCGACCGGCCGTGCGCTGCCGTCCGGCTGCGGATCGCTGTCGACCAACCCGCGCGCCTACGTCACGGCGAACGCCCCGGCCGGCCCGGTCCCCACCAATGACTGGTGGTCGTCGCTGCTGTTCAAGCGGTTGGACTGCGCCTACAGCGAGCCGCTGCACGCGCACCCGATCTCGTACGACACGGTCTCCGGCGGCCTCGGCTTCTCCTACAACACCGTCGCCGCGATCAGCGGCACCGCGACCGGCGTCGGGGAGTACCACTACCCGTACGTGCAGGACATCCTGGTCGGCGTGACCGGGCTGAACTCGCCGGACGCCAAGGTGGACGGCTGGACGGACTGGACGGTCACCCCGTACTGGAGTGACGGCACGCGGACGCTGAAGGCCACCATCGGGCACGGCCTGCCGTTCGCCTACTTCCAGAAGACCGGCGGCAACGCGCAGATCACCACCAGCGGGACCCCGACCGTGTGGTCCAACAGCGGCGGGACCATCGGGTTCACCGTCAACGGCAAGGACTACCTGGGCTTCGCCCCCAGCGGCTCGACCTGGACGGTCAGCGGGACCAGCATCTCCTCGACGCTGAACGGGCAGAACTACTTCTCGGTCGCGGTGCTGCCGACGTCGCCGTCGACCCCGGCGGCCACCCGCACCAGCTTGGCGAACACGTACGCGCAGTACGCCCACGCGCACGTCACCGGCACCCGGGTGTCGTACTCGTACAACCCGAGCAACTCGAACGTCACCACCACCTACACCTTCACCACCACGGCTCGGGAGGGCAGCGCGAGCGGCACCGTCATCGCGCTCTACCCGCACCAGTGGAACTACCTGACCGGCTCGACGCCGCTGGCGCAGACCTACATCTCGGCGCGCGGCCAGATGAAGGTGATCACCGGCAACTCGTTCAGCACCACGATGAAGTTCCAGGGTGTGCTGCCCGAGATCCCGGCGGTCGGCGACAACTCCGGTGGTGACCTGACCACCATCACCAACTACCTGAACGCGGAGCTCGGTGACCCCACGGCCGGCCTCGGCGACGACACCTACTGGACCGGCAAGGGCCTGGGCCGGGCGGCGCGCATCGCGGAGATCGCCGACCAGCTCAACCTGACCGCCGTCCGGGACTCGGCGCTCAACCGCATCCGGACCAGGCTCAACGACTGGTTCACCGCCAGCGCGGGCAAGACCAGCCGGGTCTTCTACTACAACTCGGCCTGGGGCACCCTGCTCGGCTACCCGGCCTCGTACGGCTCGGACGCCGAGCTCAACGACCACCACTTCCACTACGGCTACTACATCGCGGCCGCGGCGACGCTGGCGAAGTTCGACCCGACCTGGGCGACCAACGGCCAGTACGGCGGCATGGTCGACCTGCTGATCCGGGACGCCAACAACTACGACCGCAACGACACCCGCTTCCCGTACCTGCGAGACTTCGACATCTACGCGGGTCACGACTGGGCGTCCGGGCACGGCGCGTTCGGCTCCGGCAACAACCAGGAGTCCTCCTCGGAGGGGATGAACTTCGCCAACGCCCTGATCCAGTGGGGTCAGGCGACCGGCAACACCGCCGTCCGCGACGCCGGCGTGTTCATCTACGCCACCCAGACCGCGGCGATCCAGGAGTACTGGTTCGACGTGCGCAACCAGAACTTCCCATCCACCTTCGGGCACTCCACGGTCGGCATGGTCTGGGGCTCCGGCGGCGCGTACGCCACCTGGTTCAGCGCCGAGCCCGAGATGATCCAGGGCATCAACATGCTGCCGATCACCGGTGGCCACTTCTACCTCGGCGAGTACCCGGCCTACGTGGCGACCAACTACAACGAGCTGGTCACCAACAACGGCGGCCCGCCGACGGTCTGGCAGGACATCCTGCAGGAGTTCCGGGCGCTCGGCGACGGACCGGCCGCTCTGGCGGCCTTCCAGGCCAACCCGGGATACACCTCCGAGGAGGGCGAGAGCAAGGCGCACACCTTCCACTGGCTGCGCAACCTGGCCTCGCTGGGCACGGTGGACACCACGGTCACCGCGAACCACCCGCTGGCGAAGGTCTTCGTCAAGAACGGTGTACGGACCTACGTCGCCTCCAACATCACCAACAGCTCGCTGACGGTGACCTTCTCCAACGGCACGACGCTGACCGCGCCGGCCGGCAAGACCGTCACCTCGGGCCTGTTCACCTGGAGCGGCGGCAACGCGAACGGGGGCGGCACGCCGTCGCCCAGCCCGTCGGCCAGCCCATCGCCCAGCCCGTCCCCGAGCCCGTCGCCCTCGCCGTGCGCACCGACCTCGCTGCTCTCGCAGGGCCGACCGGCCACCTCGTCGAGCACCGAGAGCGGCTACCCGGCCAACCTGGCGTTCGACGGCGACGGGGCCACCCGCTGGTCGAGCGCGTTCAGCGACCCGCAGTGGATCCAGGTGGACCTCGGCTCGGTGCAGAACATCTCGTCGGTGCAGCTGACCTGGGAGGCCGCTTACGGGCGGTCGTACCAGATCCAGACCTCCACCAACGGGACGACCTGGACCGACATCTACAGCACCACCACCGGTGACGGCGGTACGGACAACCTGACGGCGTCCGGGTCGGGCCGCTACGTGCGGCTCTACGGTACGGCGCGCGGCACCGCATGGGGCTACTCGCTGTGGGAGTTCAAGGTCTACGGCGGTGGCGTCTGCACCAGCCCATCGCCCAGCCCGTCGCCCTCACCGCCCGGTCAGTTCTCCGCCAACCGGTACCCGCAGTCGAACGGCTCGCTGCCGGGGACGACGGGGGCGGCCGGCAGCGTCACGCTGGCCGCGGCCAACGGCAACCACGACGGTGTCCCGACCAACGCCGCCGTCTACAACGCGACCGGGCTGACCGGCACGTTCAGCGGCGCGGCCACCACGTTCGACGTGTTCGTGGACGCCGGGACCAACGTCGGCAACGCCACGCAGGTCAGGGTCTCCTACGACCTGACCGGCAACGGCAGCTGGGACCGGGTGGAGACGTACACGTACTTCGCCACCGACCCGGTGAGCGGCTGGGAGCACTACACCCAGGCGTCCGGCGTGAAGACGGCCACCGGCGCGCTCGGCAACCTGGCCGGCGGCTCGGTGCGGGTCGAGATCTGGAGCGCGATCGGCTCCACCTCGACCAATGTCGGGATCGGCAACCAGAGCGTCATCCGGCTGCCCTTCGCGTAGCCGACGATGGCGGCGGGCCGCCCGTGCGGCCCGCCGCCATCACCCCCCAGCATGGGCATCCTCGGCCCGGCCGTCGGCAACGTCGTCGGCGCGGCCCACCTGCTCATCGGCTGCACCACGCTCGGCCTGATCATCGCGTTCCGGCCGGAGTTCGTTCGTACCGAGAAGTAAGAAAAAAGGGGCGCCCCACCAGGGCGCCCTTTTCCATTTAGGCGGAGACGGCGAACGAGTCCAGGTCGAACAGGAAGCCCGAGCCTCCGGTGAAGACCAGGTACAACGGCCCGGCGGGTGGGTCAGCGGGTGGGAGGGACGAACTCGGGCTGGTCGAGCAGGCGTAGCCAGCTTCCGTCAGGCTGGCGCCGGACGACCTGCGCGCGGGCGCCGGTCCCGTCCTTCGGCGGGGTCGAGGTGAGGGCGATGTCGCCGCTTATCAGCGTCGGCAGTGGTTGTTCCGGCTCGAAGCGGGGACGGTTAGCCAGCACCTTTTCCCACAGCGCGCGGATCGCATCCCGGCCCACCGTCTGGCCGCCCGGCGGGTAGGCCATCACCGCGTCCTGTTCGTAGAGTGCGGCGACTCCGGCCGCGTCACCGGCGTTGGATCGTTCGACGAACAAGCGGGTGATGTCTTCGGGCCGCATGGCTTTCTCGTACTCCGGCATTGATTCCTCCTGGCGTTGGGCTTCAGCACGTCCCAGCGTGATCGCCCATTGATCAGAAGTCCAACAGATGGATCTGCTAGGAGCTAGAATCTCCAGTCATGGACCTGAGGCAGCTGGAATACTTCGTCGCGGTCGCCGAGGAGCAGAACTTCACCCGGGCGGCCGAGCGGGTGCACATCAGCCAGTCCGGCGTCAGCGCCCAGATCCGCCAGCTGGAACGTGAACTCGGTGCCGAGCTGTTCGATCGGTCGGCGCGCACCGCCACCCTTACCGTCGCGGGAAAAGCCGCGCTCGAACACGCCCGCGCCGCGCTCGCCGCCGCTGGGGCGATCAGCCAGGCGGTGGGGGAGGTGACCGGCCTGATCCGGGGTCGGCTCACGGTCGGGATGGTTATCGGCTGCACCGTCACGCCGCTGTTCGACGCCCTCGCCGCGTTCCACCGGGCGCATCCCGGTGTGGAGATCTCGCTGCTGGAGGACAACTCCGACCGGCTCGTCGAAGGGGTGCGCGCTCGCACCATCGACCTGGCCCTCGTCGGGACCGCAACCGCCACCCCCGACGGGCTGAACGCGCTGACGATCATCAGCGAACGGCTCGTCGCGGCAGTCCCGGCCGGACACCCCTTGGCGAAACAGCGGCTGGTCACCCTGCGCGACCTGGGCGCCTACCCGATCGTCTGCATGCCACCCGGCACCGGCCTGCGCACGGTATTCGACCAGGCCTGCGCCGCACAGAGACTCCAACCGGTGATCGCGCTGCAGGCCAGCGCCGCGGATGCCATCGCCGACCTCGCCACCCGCGGGCTCGCCGTCGCCATCCTCAGCGACTCGATGGCCGCGCGCTACCGCGACCGGCTCACCGCCCTCGCCATCGACGACGTCGAAACACCGGCCGTGCTCGCCCTGATCTGGAAGAGCACGCGCAGCCCCGCAGTGCGTGAATTGCTCGTGCACAGCCGACAAGCATTCACCAAGCCCGACCCTGCTTAGCAGGAACGCCTTTCACGATCCACTCAATGTGGGTTTGGCTTACTTGGGCTGCCACGTACTGGTCGACGAATCCGGCCAGGACCGGGCCGCCGACACTAGAGAGGCCGAGAACCGGGCCGAACAGCCCGAACGCCTTGGCGAGAATGTCGCGGCTGAACGCTACCGCGCGAGTCGCGGCCGGTCGACAAGAGGCCGCGTCTCTACGGGCGCCGCAACCCGGCGCCCCCGAATCCTGCGCCGTTGCTCAGCGAGAAGGGTTGGCGTCTGAACATGTCAATGGCGCAGCTTTCCGCCACCACCGCCCCGATCCGACACCCCCTCCCGGACTTCTTCGAAGAATTTTCCGGGACGCCGGTCGTCATCGATCCGGCAGCCCGACAGCGTCGCGGCGACCGCGCTCCACCTCCTCCTACATGTGACCGAATGTCTGTTCGGAATGCTGGTCGACCTGCACGGCCGCAGGTGGTTGCCGACGGGGAACCCCGATACATCCGGCCGACGTGATGGAATCAACGTGGCGGGGGTGGCATCCGTTCATGATCGCGTCCCACGCGGAACGCGGAATTGTTGACACCGCGGCGCGGCTTTCGTCACGACAGGAGGTTTCGCTGCGGGCTGGGCCCTGTCGCACCAGTGGGGAACGGACATCCCGTTCATCGTCAACGATGGCGAACTCGGTTTCGTCTGGGCGGTGTCGGTCGGCGTTGGCGTGGCAATGTTCGGACTCATCACCCTCGCGATCCACGGATTCTCCCGATCGGTGTCAGGTCGTGCCATGCTGGCCATCCGCAGTTCCGAGGTGGCCGCGGCAGCATCCGGCATTCGTGTGAACCGGACGAGGATCTTCGTATTCGCCTTCGCCGCAGGCATCGCCGGCCTCGGAGGCGTTCTGCTCGATCTCTTCAGCTTCCAGGTGAGCAACTCGACCGCACCACCCATGACAAGCCTGTTCTGGCTCGCCCTGGCCGTGCTGTTCGGCATCCGCCGGCCTGGCGGCGCCCTTCTCGCGGGTCTGGCGTTCGCCGGCGGCGACGCGGTCTTCCACGCACTCGCGAGCATCGCGCCCGGCTCAGGGGTCAACGACCTGCTCAACTCGCCCCACCTCCTGCCGATCCTCGCCGGTCTCGGGGCGATCCAGCTCGCACAGGAACCCGACGGCATCCTTCCCCTGGTCGGAACCAGAAGCTCGCGAAGCGTCGAGCCAAGCTCCGCGATTCTGAGAGCCCCAAAGTCCACTGCACCGCGGTGTTGGTCCCGAGCCCGTCCAGCTCCCGCGCGTACGCGCCCTCCAATACCCCGGCCGGCTCGATCGCCTGCTCCAGTGAGGTCAGGCGCAGGCACGCCTCCTCGCTGGGCTCGTGGAGCGCGGCGCCGATCACGTTCACTGTCTCGGTCATCGGATCGTTCTTTTCGTCTTCGGTCAGTGCCCTCAGTCTTCTGGGCGGGACCAGGACACGGTCGGTGTACCTGTTCAGGCGGGACCTTCGGCCCTAGGTCAGGAGAGCGCCGTGCAGTGCCATGGAGGGGACAAAGGAGGAGTTATGAAGGATGTCATCGTCGTCGGCGTGGATGGTTCACCCGTGTCACTCGCGGCCGTCGAATGGGCTACCGACGATGCGGTCCGCGCCCGCGTGCCGCTGCGTATCGTGTTCGTCCTGGACCGCTATCCGTACGAGATCGCGAAGTTCCCCAACCCCGACCTGGACGACCAGCTGGCCCGCAACGCCGCCCGCATCCTGGACAAGGCCGAACAGACGGCCCGCGCTCGCCACCAAGGCATCGCCGTCACCACGAAGGTCATCGAGGGCAGGCCCGCCGAGGCGCTGCGCGAGCAGGCGGCCGGGGCCGCGGAGTTGGTGGTCGGCACCCGTGGCATGGGCGGCTTCGCTGGAGCCGTCGTCGGTTCGGTCAGCATGCACGTGGCGGGCCATGCTCCCGGACCGGTGGTCGTCGTGCGCCGGCTGCCCGAGGTCTCGCATGGCGAGGTCGTCGTGGGGCTCGACGACTCACCCGCCTGCCAGCCGGCTCTGGCCTATGCCTTCGAGCAGGCCCGGCTGCGTGGCTGCGCGGTGCGCGCCCTGCACGCCTGGCAGGTTCCGGTGCACGCCTTCGCGCCGGAGATCAGCTACGACATGGACGAGATCCGGACCGCCCAGTACGCGGTCGCGGCCGGCCAGCTCGACCGATGGCGGGAGGAATACCCCGACGTCAAGGTGATCGAGGACATCCGCTGCGCGCATCCGGTCGAGGCCCTCGTCGAGGCCTCCAGCGGCGCGGATCTGCTCGTGGTCGGCTCCCACGGCCACGGCGCCATCGGATCCGTCCTGCTCGGGTCGGTCAGCCGCGGCGTGCTGCGCCACGCCCAATGCCCGGTCGCCGTCGTCCGCCCCAGGGCTTGAGGGCCGGCCAGGCAAGGAGGAGATGGAGATGTCCATGGAGGTCAGGCAGGTGATGGGGCAGGTCGCGATCGCCGTCGCCCAGGATGCGGGTTTCGGCGAGATCGTGTCCGCCATGCAGCGGTTCAAGGTCGGCGCCGTCACCGTCATCGACCAGGATCGCCGTCCGGTGGGCGTGGTGTCGGAGGACGATCTGCTGCTGAAGGAGGCCGGGCCGCCGCGGCACAGCCTGGGAGCCCTGACGCCGGCCCGGCGCGCGGACCAGCGCAAGGCGGCCGGCGTGACGGCGGTCCAGCTGATGAGCTCGCCCGCGATCGTCGTCACGCCCGCCACCTCGGTCAGGGCCGCGGCGCGCCTGATGCACGAGAACCGCGTCAAGCAGCTCCCGGTCATCGACCCGGTCACCGGCCGCGTCTGCGGCACCCTGCACCAGTCCGACCTGCTGCGCGTCTTCGCACGGCCGGTCGGCGAACTGTACGAGGAGATCGCCTCGGCCATCCGCGGCGTGGCGGGTCTTGACCCGGCGGCGCTGACCGTCGACATCAGCGAGGGCGTGGTCACGATCGGCGGGCAGGCCACGGCGGCGGAGGTCAGCAGGCTCCTCCAGGCGATTCGCCAGGTCGACGGGATCGTGGACGTCCTCTCCGCCATCGACACGCAGGCGATCGGGAGTGAGGAGGTCCTCCCGCCGGCGTACTGAGCCGACAGACAACCGACCTGACGGTCACCGTCGGGCCGGTTGTTCGTGCGTTCGGGCACCGCCGTTCGAGCAGGGAGCCCATCAGCGGCACGGCCGGGCTCAGGCGCTCTTCCATTCGGCGTCGCCGTCGTACTTCCACTCCAGCTCGTTGATCACGTCGACCACGCCGTTCACCCGGCCGACCATGCGGGCCGCGATCTCAGCCTCGCTCCGGCGGTCCATGGCGCCGCTGAGGGTGACGACGCCGTTGTCGACGCTGACGCGGACGTGCTCGGTGTCCACCCACAGCGAGCGGCCGAGAACCTCCTGGCGGACATCCTGGGCGATGTCTGCGTCGGGCCGGACGAAGACCCTGATCAGGTCGCGGCGGCTGACGATGCCCACCAGGCGGTCGTCCTCGTCGATGACCGGCAGCCGCTTGACCCCGTGCTTCTCCATGAGCCGGGCGGCCGCGACGGTCGACAGGCGCGGCCCGATGGTGATCGCGGGGGCGGTCATCAGCTCGGCGGCGGTGTCGCCGTGGGACTTGGCCTCGGGGTCGCCGCCTTCCCGGTTCAGCCGGTGGCGGAGCCGGGCGCGCAGCGGCGGCTGGTAGCCCTCGCGGTAGTAGAGCTCCCGGAACTCCTCCTTGCGAAGCAGGTCGGCCTCGGACACGATGCCGATGACGCGGTTCTCCCCGTCCACGACGGGAACGGCGCTGACCCCGCGAGCGATGAGGATCTCGGCGATCTCCTTGAAGGGCGTGCTGGCCGTGATCAGGGCCACCGTCCTGGTCATGACGGCTTCTACCGTAGTACGCATGGCGGGTCCTCTCCCGTTGTCGATGGAGTGCGGGCCCGTTCATGGACGGGCCCGCGATGGTGTCACTTGGTGGTGCGGGGTTTGCTGATCGGGATGCGGACGCCGGCACCCTTGGCGTCGTCCAGCTTCACGCTGATCTCCAGGAGGCCCTTGTCGTAGACGGCCTTGACGTCCTTGGGGTCCGCGCCCGGGGGCAGGACGACGGATCGGGTGAGCGCGCCGTACCGGAACTCGGTGTGGTGGGCGCCGGAGTCCTCGTGGTGCCGTTCGGCGTGGATGGCCAGCACGCCGTCGGTGAGGGTGATCTCGAGGTCCTTGTCGGGGTCGACGCCGGGGAGTTCGGCCACCAGGACGTACCTGCCGTCCTTGACGAAGTCCTCGAAGCGGATCGCGGGACCGATCGCCGGACGGAATCCGGCCAACGGCGCTTCCAGCCAGTCGAAGATCTCCGGGAAGAATCCCCTCGGCTGCCTGCGGGTGATCGTGGTCATTAACCACCTCCGGTGATGCTTGTGTCTCCGTCTCCGTCTCCATCCCACGCCCGGCAGGTTGGCCGCCGTAGGGCCGGAGGTCCCCGCGGCGCCGCCGTTGGTCAGCGCAGCCGGCGGGCGTACGGGGAAGGCGGCGGGTCGGCCGGATAGAGACTCCCGCGGAAGTCACCGTCAAGCAGGTTGCATCCTTGTGCCCGCAGCCTCTAGTTCAGTGACCGGAGGGAGCGCCGGATTAGGGCCGAAGGTCCATAGTTGGTGAGAATTCGGTAGGAGCCCGAGGATCCGATGGGTGGGATGACCTGCGTTCACGGTCCAGCGCCGGGTGGAGAAGTCCACCACGACCCTGCTCGGGTTGTTGAGCGTGTACAGCAGCGCGTCGCCGACCACGCGCACGGTCTCGCCGGAACCGTCGGCGACCAGCGCTTGACGAAGCGGCTGCTTCGGTGCGTGGGCAACCCGCCGCGGAACTCGAATACGAGGCGGTCCAGCCCGGGGCGATGGGCGGCGCGGACCGCGACGAGCACAAGCGCCGCCGGGGCTGCCGTCCCAGATCCTGCTCAACAACCTGCTGTACGACACGAGCCAGCTCGCCATTCCCACCGACAAAGTCGACCCCGAGCAGGTGGCCGTACGGCCCGCGCTCGTCCTTCAGCGACGGCGCCGTACCCACCTGCGGATCTCGTCTGTTCCCCACACGAGGACGGGGAAGGCCGCGATCAGCGCCAGCACGTCCGGGCCGAGCGCGGCGGTGCCGAACACCTGCTGCGGGAACGGCACGTAGATCAGGGCCGAGGTGAAGGCCAGCTCGAAGGCGATGCCGCCGAGCAGCAGCGGATTGGTGAACAGCCCGGTCTGGCGCAGTGAGACGTGGTCGGTCCGGGCGGCCAGAGCCGTGCCGACCTGGCAGCTGACCAGCCCGGCGAACGTCGCGGTCGTCGCGGCCACGTAGGCGTGGCGCAACGGCGCTCCCGGGCTCACGTCGGCGCCCGGTCGCCACCCCGCGCGAAGCAGAACGTAGAAGAAGGCGAGCAGGACCAGCGCGGCGGAGACCAGACCCAGGTAACCCCACGCACGCACCAGCATGTCTCGGGAGATGATGCCCTCTGAGGGGGATCGCGGCGGACGCGCCATGATGCCGGGCTCCGCCGGTTCGCGGCCGAGCGCGAGCGCGGGCAGGGTCTCGGTGCCCAGATCGATGGCCAGGATTTGCAGGACGGTCAACGGTAGCGGGATCGCGCCCGCGCTGAGGGCGAAGACCAGGAACGGCACGACCTCCGGCACCGCGTGGGCGAAGATGTACACAATGAACTCACGCGGACTCCGACGGCCAGGGCCAGCGTGATCGTCGGCAGCAGCCCTTCGGGCACGTTGGCGACCAGCAGGCCGATGGCGAAGGTCAGCGCGTCGGTGAGCGGCAGGCCGACGAGCGCGCCGATGAGCAGGAACAGCACGCCCATCCCCGTGGCGATCGCGGCGATCAGCCAGGCGACCCGCTTCACCTGGTTCTCCAGCGGGCTGGTCTCGCGGCGGGTCCGCTGGCTCAAGGCGGCGATCCGGCCGAGCTCGGTGCGGTCCCCGGTGGCGAACACGATGGCCCGCCCCTGCCCTGCCAGGCAGGTGGTTCCGCTGAAGACCAGGTTCGGCTCGCGCAGCAGCGTGAGACCGTCCTCGGCGGGCCCGGCGACCCGTTCCACCGGGGCTGATTCGCCGGTCAGCAGGGATAGGTCGACCTCGACCGCGCCTTCGATCAGCCGGACGTCGGCGGGCACTTTGTCGCCTTCCTCCAGCAGCAGGATGTCGCCGGGCATCAGCTCGGCCACCTCCACCACCTGCTGGCGCCCGTCCCGGACCACCTGCGCACGGTCGGGAAGGTAGGCGGCGAGAGCCTCCACGGCGCGTTCGGCCTGGCGTTCCTGCAGGAGGGCGAAGCCGGCGTTCATCACGATGACCGCGAGGATCGCCCAGCCCAGCTGCGGCGTGCCGGTTGAGAAGGCCAGCGCGCCGGCCGCCCACAGCAGCAGCGCGAGCGGATGGATCAGCTGGCCGACCAGTTCGGTGAGGAGCGAGGAGCGCTGTCGGCGGCGGATCCGGTTCGGCCCGTAGACGGTGAGCCGTCGTTCCGCCTCGCGACGCGGCAGCCCGTCCGGCCCGGTGCCCAGCTCCTTACGGAGCAAAGGCAGCGGCTCCCGCGGGTCGGGGAGCGTGTCAGGACGGTGGCCGGGCGCGGCTGAAGCCGATTCGGCGGACATGACGTTACCCATGACCCCACGGTCCGCCGGGCCGATCGATCGCGGCAGGGTCCAAGGACAGTTGGAGGGTCCCGCGACCCGGTGACCTTCGACCCCGGGTGACCGAACCCTTCCTGGGGGTGCGATGAGAACAGGCAAATCGAGGAGGGATGACAATGGCATAAGGAAGGCCGCGACGCGTCGATCGCGCGCGGCCCTTCTACGTGGACCTTTACTGTCGATCACTGTCGATGCGGCCATGACCGAGAGTCATCTTCCTTCCACTCCATCTCGCTGCGGACGTCGACCACGCGCCGTCATGAGGCCGGCGGCGGTGCGGGCGTCCATCTTCTTGGCGGGACGGGCTCCGTCCGGGGACAGGCGGTGGCGCAGCCGCACCTGCCACGGCTGGCGGTAGCGTTCGTCCCGGAGGAACAGGCGCAGCAGGTCGCTGCGGCTGATGACACCGGACAGCCGGCCCTCGTCGTCGACCACGAGCAGGCGCTTGACGCGCTGCTCGTCCATGACCCGGACGGCGCGCACCGCGGAGGTGTCGGGCCGGATGGTGACAGCCGGGCTGGTCATCAGGTCGGCCGCCGTCAGCGCGTGTGCCTTGCGGTGGGCGTCGAATCCGGGCGCGCGGTCGTTCCTGATGCGGCTGGGCGATTCGTAGCACTCGCGGTAGTACAGCTCGCGGAACTCCTCCTTGCGCAGCAGGTCGGCTTCGGAGATCACGCCGACGAGGCCGCCCGTGGCGTCCAGGACGGCAACGGCGCTGATCTTGTTATCTACCAGAGTGCTCGCCACCTGCTTGAACGACATCGTGGCAGGCACTGCTATCGGTTCGCGGGTCATCACGTCTCTGACGTTGACGCGCATGACTTCCTCCCCATCACACTCATCACGCTGATCGCGCTCATGTTCTCGGCCGGCAGCGCGGCCCGGCCCGCTTCGAGGCGGGCCACCGGCACTCGGAAGGGGGAGCAGGACACGTAGTCGAGTCCGGCTTCGTGGAAGAAGCGCACCGAGCCGGGGTCGCCGCCGTGCTCGCCGCAGACGCCGATCCGCAGGTCAGGCC
>NZ_JBDPLV010000116.1:0-23708 GCF_039871605.1 Acrocarpospora sp. B8E8
ACACTCGGGCCGCCGAACTGCGCTGGTTGTCTCACGAGGCTCAGGAACTACCGGCTCGGACTGCCACGATCAACAAGCCGCGCCGAAGATGCCCCAATCATCCCCACCTACGGAAAACGGGCCTAGCTGATCGATGGTTGACCCTGGCCGGGGTGCGATCCCGCCAGGGTCTTTTCGTGGCCCGTCCGTCGAAGCGCACCGAGGCGCCTGAGTGTGCTTCCGCATCCGGCAGCTAGTAAGAAAGGTAATTTGTGTTCTAGTACACCGTCAACTGATACACATTTCCAGGCCCCTCCTTTCTTACCAGCTCGCGACATGGACTACCCTGGTGGGGCACGGTGTACTAGAACGCACGACTGACCGATTCGAGGAGGGCAGCATGCCACCGAAGATCCAGCGACAGGAGCCGATATACGTGCAGGTCATCAATCACATCCGGGGAGAGATCCAGTCAGGCGCAATCAAGGACGGCCAAGCCATCCCCTCCGCGCGCCAGATCGCCAAGGACTGGGGGATCGCGCTTGCCACGGCTACCAAGGTCCTTGCTGGCCTGCGGTCTGAGGGGCTGGTGAAGGCAGTCCCTGGCATCGGAACCATCGTGAGCACGATCCAGAGCCAACACACCGCGCCGAAGGATCGCTTCCGATCTATGCGCCGTACCGGGCGGATCTATCCGGCGAACGAGGCAGCACGAATCACGTCGGCCGAACTTGTGACGGCGTCCGAACAAGTTGCTAATGCTCTTGGTGTGATCACCGGGGTACCCGTCATCCGTCGCCATCGTGTCACCATGAACACAGACACAGAGACGCCTGTATCTGCGTCTGTGTCATGGTTCGATGGAGCTCTAGTCGAGACTGCACCCAAGCTCCTTCATTTGGGGCGGCTTATCCAGGGGACGCCCGGCTACATCCAAGAGCAAACAGGGCGGATCGCTGTCTCGGGTCGTGACCAGCTTTGCGCGGACGCGGCTACGGAGCAGGATTCTGCCGATCTGGGTATTCCAGCTGGAACGCCGGTCCTCCGGGGACGCAATTGGTTGTACGACCAAGACGGCGGGGTCATTGAATATGGCGAGTACGTAACCATTGGCGAACGCTGGTCCTCATATGAATACGCACTAACGGAAGAGGCGGCACATTGAAGCTGATTCACTCTGGGAAAGTCCGCGATGTCTACGAGGATGACGGCGACGTCATCCTCGTAGCATCAGACCGCGTGTCGGTGTACGACGTAATTCTCCCCACACCCATTCCAGACAAGGGAAAGATACTGACCCAGCTCTCGCTCTGGTGGTTCGAGCAGCTGGCAGACCTAGTTCCGAACCACGTCATTTCGGCGAATGACGTGCCTGATGAGTTCAAAGGTCGCGCCATTCGGTGCCGACGCTTGAAAATGGTCCAGATCGAATGCATTGCTCGGGGCTACCTTGCCGGTCTTGGCCTGCAGGAATACGAACGGGACGGTTCCATATCAGGCGTTCCGCTTCCAGCTGGCTTGGTTGAAGGTTCACGACTTCCCGAACCAGTTTTCACTCCCACCACGAAAGCCGGCATTGGCGCACACGATGAGTTCGTTACCTTCGGTGACGTCATAGCACAGGAGGGTACGGCTACGGCCGAAGAACTTCGTCGGATCACGCTTGACATCTATAAGCGCGGGGCCGAAATAGCCCTTGCGCGCGGCATCATTATCGCAGATACGAAGCTTGAGTTCGGGCGCGATTCGGATGGCAATCTGGTGCTCGGCGATGAAGTTCTAACTTCGGACTCCTCGCGATTCTGGCCGTTGGCCGAATGGGAACCTGGACGAACGCAATTTGCATTCGATAAGCAGTTTGTTCGTGACTGGGCTGCCGGAACTGGATGGAACAAGAAAGCGCCCGCACCGGAAGTTCCCCAAAGGATCGTGGACGCGACCCGAGCCCGCTATATCGACGCTTACGAGCGTATTACAGGCAAAACCTGGTAGGGGAGAAACCTCATGAGCGATGTACGCCAGTACTACAACCCGTACCACCTAATCGAGGAAGTAGCCGTACTTCTCCGTGAACGCGGGTTGGAGCCGTCCTTGGCCGAAGGGCATCTTGGCGACGCGGCAGCAGGTGCAGGGCAACTTCTCCGGGCGTTGGCGGTTACACCCGCTATGGACGTTGTGGAAACCTTGGACCGAACGCCGAAGCCATACCGATAAGCCCGCGGTTCTGAGGCTCAGCCCGTCCGCCGTCAACGGTTCTGGATCTCCGCAACTGACCGGCTGGTACGAGCAGGGGACGACTGGCCGACCAGCCCCGCGTGTGCGGCGAGGACGCCGGACATCGTCCAGGCATCTGCTGCGCTGGGACGCTCCCTGCGTGCGCGGGGAGCACGGCGACCACTACGTGATGCCGCTCTCGGGCGGGGACCATCCCCGCGTGCACGGGGAGCACCTCGGTCTGGGCATCGACCGCACGACGTGGGAGGGACCATCCCCGCGTGCGCGGGGAGCACGACGCCATGACCACAGGCCAGTGGGACGCCCTGGGACCATCCCCGCGTGTGCGGGGAGCACGGTATGCCCGCACTTCGTTACTCATGGTAGGGACCCTCCCCGCGTGTGTGGGGTTCCGACGTCACGCCTACGACCAGTGGAAACTCGTACACCACCCCCGTGGACGCAACCCCCACGCCACCGCACCCATCGCTGGAAAAGGAGCACGCTCAGTAGGTGGGGCTGTGCGCGCGCTGGCTGAGCATCAAGTACGTGGCAAGGAGATAGGGTGCGATCGCTCTCAGACGCGAGACCCTCTGTTCTCCACCCACCGCGCGGTGGCTTCATTGGATGCTCGGAGGTGTGCTGTCATCAGCTTTCGCGCAAGACGCGCGTTGTGGCCGATGATCGCGGCGGCGATGCCTTCGTGTTGCTCGAGATTGCGGCGCAGCAGGCGCGCGTTGCCGGCGTATGCGGCGTAGGACAGATTGTGCGGAAGGCGTCGCCTGAGCTCGGCGATAGTCAGCTCAAGCTGGTGATTTCCAGAGGCTTCAACGATGACGGAATGGAAAGCGTGGTTCGACTCCGCCCATTGTTGCGCCTGACGCTGCTGGTCCTCCTCAGTGCCGTCGAACTGCTGGATCAGTTCTCCGAATCCCTGCCATGCCTCCTGCATCCGCTTCAGCTGGGCATCGTTGATCCGCTCGGTCGCAAGCTCGGCCGCGTAGCCCTCCAGCTCCGCGCGGACCGCGCCGATCTCCCGGATGTCCTTTCCAGAGTGCCCGTTGACCCTGGCACCACGATGGAGATCGATCGTCACGATGCCTTGCGCGTTCAGGATCCGCAACGCCTCACGCACGGGCGTCCGGCTGATGCCGAACTCCTCGGCGAGGGCTCCGTGACGAAGCCACGCGCCGATGGGGATTTCCCCGGCAAGGATCCGGCGTTGCAGGACCGCGACGATGCGGTCGCTGATGGATTCTCCCGGAGGCCCTTGCGAAAAGTCGGCAGATGGAAAAGTTGCCATGGGGTCCCTTTAAGAAGATTTGACTGCTTTGTTGGCGAAACGGTATCGCTGCCGGTCGCTCGACCAGGACATCCCGTTTGGCCGCAGCGGGCGACGATGATGCATCCAATTATGAACGTACGAGATGCGGAAGGGGTAGCGGGCTCAGCTGTACCCAGGGTCTTTCGCCATCGATCAGCCACATTGATCAGCCACTGCTCGGGCTTCCGCCAGCCGTAGGTTCGGCAGCGACCAGCCCCAGCTCGGGGTGCTCGGGCTCGCCGGTGAGGTCTTTCTCGACGCCGCGTCGGCCGACACGTGGGATCAGCAGGGCAACGGAGGCCGCGAGGACGAACGCACCCGCGAGGGCGAGAAAGCCGTTGGTATATCCGGCTTCTCGCGGCAAGCCGTTCGGGAGAAGGCTGGATGTGACGAGGCCGGCCATGACCGCAGTGCCTATGGAGCCGCCGATCGTCCGGATGTTGGCGTTGATCCCGCTGGCGACACCAGTTTGCTCCTGCGGTACCGCGGCGACGATGAGGTTGGACAGACAGGAGAGCACCAACCCGACGCCCACCCCTATGATCGCGTTGGCCAGGTAGTGCTCCCACTTCTCATCGTGCGCCAACGCCAGGGCTGCCATCGACGAGGCGGAGACGAGGCAACCGGTCACGACGACTATCTTGGGGCCGATCAGTCGCACCAGCGTGCCGGATAGCAGACCAACGACGAACATCGTGACTGCCATGGGCAGCAGGATCAGGCCGGACTCCGTGATGGACGCACCGAAGCCGTAGCCGGCCGTGTCGGGCGTCTGGGCGAACTGGGGAAGGAACGCGTACGCCGCGTACATGGCGAACCCGACGAGCAGAGCTACACCATTGGTCGTCCAGACCGCCGGCAGCCGCATAATGTCCATGTCGATGAGCGGCGACGCTGAGCGTTTCTCTACCCACACCCACGCAGCCGCCACCGCGAGTGAGGCGACGGCCAAGGCAATGGTACGGCCAGAGGTCCAGCCCCAGTCGCCGCCCTGGCTCAGGGCAAGCAGCAGGCAGACCAACCACGTCGACAGGAGCAGCGCGGGGAGCAAGCTGATCCTGCTGGGGGTCCGGACGAGCGACTCGGGGATGATCGCATGAGCGACGATCGCCGCGAGGATTGTGACGATCATGGGCAGCCAGAAGAGCCAGTGGTACCCGAGCGTGTCGACGATCGGACCGGCCAGCAGGATGCCGATACCGCCGCCGACCGCGCCAAGTGAGGCAAGGATGCCGACCGCCCCTGGGATCTTCTGCTCCGGAAATTCGTCGCGGACGATCCCGAATGCCAGCGGCAGCACACCTCCACCGACGCCCTGGATCACGCGGCCGATGATCATGGGGCCGATGCTGGTCGCCAGGCCGGCCACGAGTGATCCGATGGACAGGCCGACGAGCACGGTGACCAGCACGCGTTTCTTGCCGACCCTGTCGCCGACGCGGCCCACGATGGGAGTGCAGATGGACGCCGCCAGCAGGTAGCCGGTCAGGACCCACGTCACGGTCTTCTGATCGGTGTGCAGATTCGCCTGGATCTCTGACAGCACTGGCGTCACGAGGGACTGAAGAAGTGCGAAGGCGGTGACTGAGACCGCGAGCACGGCGAAGGTCAGATGATGGCTGGGCTTCCCCCGGAGAGCGGACACCGGGTTATGCCGCGATCCGCTTCACGCCTTGCACCCCACGGTGGGCGGAGCCGAACGTCCGTGGACGCGTGGAAAGCGCACGCTCAGTGGCCGTCAGCGTCGGTCGTCACGACAGTGTGCGGTCGAGTGGTGGTTCCCCGGCCATTGGTCTGGGTGGGAAGCGGCCCTTCGGAGGGGGACTCCTCGCTGATCAGCTCGATGATGTAGTGCGTGACGGCGTGGTCCTCGAGGTTGCGCAGACGGTGTGGGGGAAGGGGGCCGCTTCGTCCCAATGTCTTGAAGATCGCGAAGCCTCGTTCGGCGTTCTGGATGATGTGCCAGTCGTCCTGTCCGTATTCCTGTCCCTGCGCGCGACCGGCATCGGGCCACAGGATCAGATGGTCGTGCTGGTGCACGTGGAAGTCGAACATCCCTCCTGGTTCGAGGTTCATGGCCCATACCCGCACGCGGTCGTTCTCGAAGATCAGCTCGTCACCAGGGGTGGTGGGGAAGCCCGACACTGAGTCGTTGCTTGCGGCGTCCGTCATGGATCCTGCTCCTTTGGATAGGTTTCGACGGGTCCGTGACGAGCACGGCGAACATCTTGTCGTCACTTCGATGTGATTACTATTGCATCCAATATAGTGCACTTTAGATGCAAATCCTGCGAAGGGACAAGAAGTGACGAGGAACTCCGATGAGGCCTTCCAGGCTCGCCCCGACCTGAGTGGGTCCTTCGGCATGTGCGCGTCGACCCACTGGTTGGCTTCATCCACCGCGCAGTCTGTGCTCGAGCGAGGTGGCAACGCGTTCGACGCGGCCGTTGCCGCGGCCTTCGTGCTCCACGTGGTCGAGCCGCACCTCAACGGGCCGGGCGGCGACATGGTCGCGCTGGCCGCGCCGGTGGGAGCGCCGGCGCGGGTGCTGGTGGGGCAGGGCCCGGCTCCGCGAGGAGCGTCGATCGAGCACTTCAAGTCCGAAGGGCTGCACATAGTTCCCGGTGCTGGAGCGCTCGCCGCGGCCGTGCCGGGGGCGGTGGACGCATGGCTCCTCCTGCTTCGTGACCATGGAACCTGGGAGCTTTGCGACGTACTGGACTACGCCATTCACTACGCCTCGACTGGTCATCGAATCATCGCCCGCGCCGCGCAGGTGATCGCCGTCGTGGCGCCACTGTTTCGCGACAGCTGGCCGACCTCGGCTGAGCTGTGGCTGCCGGGCGGCGTGCCACCAGAGCCCGGGCAGGTCGTCCGCAACGAGTCGTATGCGCGCACCATGTCCCGACTCGTGGCGGAGGCTTCCGTCGCGGCGGGACCGTCGGCGAGTCGCGTCGATCGAATCGATCGCGCACGTTCGATCTGGGGATCTGGGTTCGTGGCCGAATGTATCGATGCGTTTGTCAGATCGACTCCGCATCTGCACTCGTCAGGATCCGTGCATCGCGGTGTGCTGACCGCCGACGACATGTCGGCGTTCACGGCCACGTACGAGGCGCCCGTGACCGGGACATTCCGGGGAACGCAAGTACTCAAGGCGGGCGCCTGGTCGCAAGGCCCGGTGCTCCTTCAGACACTCGCCATCCTCGACGGCTTCAGTGATGACGCGCTCGACTTATCCACAGACCTTGGGGTGCACCACGTCGTCGAGGCGCTCAAGCTGGCGATGGCCGACCGGGAGGCGTACTACGGCGAGGACCTGTCGGCGGCTGACCTGGACTTCCTGCTGTCCGCCGAGTACGCGCGGGAGAGGCGTGGGTTGATCACTTCGACGGCGTCCCACGAGATCCGTCCCGGGCGGCTCGGCGGCCGTGCTCAGCCTCGGCTCATGCCATTCGAGCTCACGAATGATCTAGCGGCCATTCACACGAGCGTCGGTGAGCCGACGGTGTCGGTCTCCGGCGCGACCCAGGGCGATACGTGCCATGTCGACATCATCGATCGCTGGGGCAACGCGATATCGGCGACACCCTCCGGCGGCTGGCTGCAGTCCTCGCCCACGATCCCCGGTCTGGGTTTCGCGATCGGCACTCGGCTGCAGATGTCATGGCTCGACCGAGAAAGCCCCTCGGCTCTTCGCGCGGGAAGGCGTCCGCGAACCACACTCACGCCGACGCTGCTCGTCCGTGACGGCGCCGTCATCAGCGCGCTCGGCACTCCCGGCGGCGACCAACAGGATCAGTGGCAGGTGGTGTACCTCGTGAACACGCTGGTCGCCAAGTTGAGCCCGCAACGAGCCATCGAGGCGCCGACGTTTCACACGACGAGCTTCCCGGGGAGCTTCTGGCCGCGCACGTGGACACCGGGCGGCGTGGTCGTGGAGGACCGTCTGGGCAGCGACGTCATCGAGGCTCTGATCGCGCGCGGTCATGTCGTGACGCGCGCCGGCGACTGGGCTCTGGGCAGGCTTTCCTCCGTTAGCCGAGACCCGGTGTCCGGCGTGTTGTCCGCGGCGGCCAACCCCCGAGGCGCGCAGGGTTACGCCGTCGGGCGGTGATCGGTCGAGAGCTCTCGACCAGCGACGAGCTGGCCGAGGACACCGGCTAAGAGATCGAGTTAAGTCTCTGTTTCGTCATCGACAAACCCAGAATGGGATGCAATTATCTCCATATTGCTCTTCATGCTCGTCGTCTGAACCAGCCCCAGTCAGCCGGCCGCAGATCTCACAGAGGAACCGAATGATGCATGGGACATGGATGAACTCCAGACGAGCCAAGGCGCTGGCGGCTGCGATGACCCTCGTGGCGATGCTCGCCACGGCGTGCTCGGGCTCAAGCTCGGCCGGCAAAGACAAGAACGACTTGAGCTTGATCGTGCCGTTGACGCCGGCCTTATGGGACACGCGTCAGACCGCCTCCACGCTCCTCGCCGCACAACTGCTGGTCAACGAGCCGCTCATGGCATACCAGCAGAACGGTTCGCTAGTTCCCAACCTCGCGGAGGAGGTCTCGCATCCGTCGGCAACCGTGTACGAGTACACGCTTCGTCCTGGCGTGAAGTTCTCCGACGGGACTCCGCTGACGGCGGAGGACGTCAAGTTCTCCTACGAACTGCACAGCGCGAAGGATTCACCCTCGTACAGCGCCGCATATTGGGCGCGGGTCAAGAGCATCGAGACGAGCGGCGACGACAAGGTCACCATCACGTTGATGGCACCCGATCCTCAGTTTCAGTACACCATCGCCAAGACGGGCATCGTCAGCAAGGCGTACTACGACAAGAACGGCGACAAGGTGGGTACGCCGGACGTTCCCAACATCGGGACCGGGCCTTATGCCTTCAGCCGGTTCGTTCCCCAGTCCGAGACCACGCTGACGGCAAGCCCTGGCTATCGGGGCAAGCGGCCACCGTACGCGAAAATCACCATGAAGACGGCGAAGGATGACGCCGCCCGGGTCCTCGCGCTGCAGTCCGGCGAGGCTGACGGCGTCCTCAACGCGCCCCTAAGCCAAATCGACTCCTTTGAGAAACTCGACGGCTTCTCCGGACAGGAGGCGCCCGACCTGGCGTACTACCGGGTGAACTTCGACATGAAGAAGGCGCCTTTCGACGACGTCCATGTGCGCAGGGCAATCACCCATGCCATCGACCGCAAGGCACTCGCCGAGGGCGTGTTCGGCAACCGGGCTGAGCTGGCACCGACCATGGTGCCCGAATCGATCATGGCAGCTGTCGGCGATGCCGCGGAGGTCAAGAAAGCGTATGAGGGCTTTGCGGCGGGTCTCACGTTCGACCTCGACGCCGCCCGCGCCGAGCTCAAGCAGTCGAACAGCCCCGATGGGTTCGAGGTCGAGGTGCCGGTGACGCAAGGCGATCCGAACCAGTCCCTCATCGTGCAGACCATGGCTCAAGATCTTGCCAAGATCGGGATCACGCTCCACGTGAAGTCCCTCGATGAGCAGGGCTTCGGCGACGCCGTTTACTTCAAGCACACCGCGGACGGCCTGTCGGTCGACTCGTGGAACGGCGGGACGCCCGACCCGATCAACATCCCGCGCAACACGCTGACACCCGGATTGTTCGGCAACGCGTCGCAGTACGACAACAGCAGAGTGAGCGCCCTCCTCGCCGACTACCAGAAGAAGGCCACCGACGATCCGTCGCGGGTGACCATGCTTCTTCAGGCGTTGGCGATCACAGCTGAGGACGCCGCAGTGGTTCCCCTCTTCACCCCCAAGGTCTATGCCTTCATGGCGGACGGCATGACGCTGAAAGGCTTCGACACGTTCTGGTACATGACGCGCTGGATCGACAACATCACCACCTCGTCATGACCGTCCAACCCGTGGAGCCGGACACCCCCGCGCGGCCGAAGCTGCCTCCATTGGTGCGGATGATCGTCCGGCGGCTGCTGTCGGCCTCCGTGGTCCTCCTCATCGTGACCGTCGTGGTGTTCGCCTTCATCCACGCCGCGCCCGGCGGTCCCGAGCAGGCGATCGCCGGGAGGGAGGCCACGCCGGAACAGCTCGAGGCGATCCGGGAGGCGAACCACCTGAACGATCCGCTGTGGCAGCAGTACGCGCGCTACGCCGTATCCCTCGCACACCTGGACCTCGGTACGTCGTACACGCGGAACGAGCCGGTCGTGACGTCCATCGCGACGGCAGCCGGCGTCACCTTGCCACTGCTGCTTGCGACCTGGGTCCTCTCGACGATATTGGGTTCGATGCTGGGCTTGTTCACGGCGCGCAGGCAGGGAAGCCGGGCTGACCGCGCCGTGGTGGGCTTCACGGTGGTGGGCGCGAGCTCCCCGGTCTTCGCCACCGGAATCCTGGTGTCGTACATCTTCGGAGTGCGACTCGGCTGGCTCCCGACTCTGGGTGTGGGCGACGGGGGACTGGACACGGTCCGGCACCTCGTGCTCCCCGTCCTCACGACCACGGTGGTCCTGCTGGCTTCGACGACGAGGTTCGCCAGGGTGCGCTTCGGTCAGGTGCTCGACGAGGACCAGGTGACCTTCGCGCGCGCCCGGGGGCTTTCCTCGCAGTACATCGTGCGGACCATCGTGTTGAAGAACTCCGCGGTGCAGATGATCACCTTGGCCGGGGCCGTGCTCGTGGCGATGACCGGAGGGCTGGTGGTGGTGGAGCAGGTCTACGGGCTGCCCGGGATCGGCACGTTGCTGATCACCGGGATCACCATGCGCGACATCCCCATCGTGCAAGGCGTGACGCTCGTCGTCGCGGTCCTGGTCGTTCTCATCAACCTTGTTGTCGACGTGCTCTGCTTCGTCGTCGACCCCAGGTTGCGCAAGGGCTTGGAGACAGAGGCATGACCGACGCCGATACCCTGCTCGTCGAGCGTCTGCCACGCCCGCGCCGCTCGCTCTGGCGCCCCAAGGTGCCGATCGCCGTGGTGATCTCCCTGGTCTTCCTCGCCGTCGCGGTTCTGTGTGTCTGCGCACCGTTCATCGCGCCTCATGACCCTTCCTTCATCAATCCGGCCGAGTCGTTCAGGGGGCCGAGCGCGGAGCATCTGCTCGGCACTGACCAACTCGGTCGTGACATCGTGTCCCGGATCATCGCCGGGGCACGAACGGCCGTGCTGGCGCCCCTGCTTCTCGCCGCCGGCACCGTTCTGATCAGCACCGCCCTCGCGGTGCTGGCCGGATACGCCGGCGGACGTGTCGACGGCGTCATCGGCAGGGTCAACGACGTGCTCTACTCGATTCCGTCCCTGACCGTCGCGATCGTCGTGGTCGGCGTTACCGGGGGCGGGTTCGCCCTCTCGATCTGTGTGCTCATGATCTTCGCGTTGCCGGCGAACGTCAGACTCCTGCGCGCCGCGGTCCTGGAACGAGTCCACCTGCCGTATATCGAGGCCGCCAAGACGCTGGGTGTCTCGACTCCACGGATCCTCGTGACCCAGCTCGTCCCGGCTATCAGTCCACTGATCGTGACCTCCTTCTTCCTTCAGGTCACCTTCGCGATAGTCGAGCTATCGTCGCTGTCGTTCCTCGGCCTCGGCGTGTCGCCGGGCTCGCCGGACTGGGGCCGGATGCTGGCCGAGAACAGGTCAGCGCTCTCGTCCAACGTGTGGGCCACAGCCGGCCCAGGTCTCTGCCTGGTCGCGCTCGCCGTGTCGGCGAACCTTATCGGCGACTGGCTCTACACCAAGTACGAACAGGCGGGACGATCACGATGACCGAGGTTGAGGAGAAGATGACGACAACAGGACCGGCGATCAAGGCGCACGGACTCGCGGTTCGGGGCTACCGTGCGGGCCAGCCCGTGTCGATCACCGACGACCTGGACATCCAGGTTCGTCCCGGGGAGTCGATCGCCATTGTCGGGGAGTCCGGCAGCGGCAAGTCCATCACCGCTCGCGCGATGCTCGACCTGCTCCCGCGGGGTCTGAGCGCGGCGGGCTCGGTTGAGGTGGGCGGCGCGTCGCTCGCGGGGATGTCGGCGCGTGCCCGGCACAAACTACGTGGCACCGTGCTGGCATTCGTCATGCAAGACCCCTTCACGATGCTCAACCCCCTCAAGCGGTGCGGCGCCCAGATCACCGCGACACTTCGTGACGAGAACGGGAAGAGGCTGCGGGCACGTGCCAGGCGCGAGCAGGCTCGGGCGCGACTCGTCGAAGTCGGGATCACCGATCCCGCGGTAGCGGACCGGTATCCGTTCGAGTTGTCCGGAGGCATGCGGCAGCGGGTCGCCATCGCCGCCGCGATCGCGGAGAACCCAAGCGTCCTGATCGCCGACGAACCTACGACCGCGTTGGACGTGACCACGCAGCAGGAAATCCTGGAGCTGCTCAGAAGACTGCGCGACACGCACCGTCTCGGGCTGATCCTGATCACGCACGACCTTCGCGTAGCCTTCTCGTTCTGCGACCGCGTTTATGTGATGTACGCCGGCGAGATCATCGAGACCGGGCGCCCCGACGATCTCGTCGTCGCTCCTCGCCACCCGTACACCTCGAGCCTCATCCAGGCCGATCCGCCGATCGATCGTCGCGTGGCGTCCCTTGCGAGCATCCCCGGCTCCGTTCCGGCTCCGGGATCGCGTCCGACCGGATGTCGATTCGCCCCGCGCTGCCGATGGGCGACAGCAGCCTGCGCCGCGAGTCACCCGCAACTGGAGGAGACTCCGCCGGGCCATGCGGTCCGTTGCGTCCGTGCCGATGACATCGCCACAGAGCTCGCACGGGACCTTCGGCGCCATCGGGAGACAGCGGTCTCCTCGGTCAGGACCGGAGACGGATCCCTCCCGATCATCAGTACCCGGTCGGCCCGCCGGGTGTACGGCGACAAGGTGGCCGTGATCGGCGCGGATGTCGACGTATTCGCCGGTGAGAGCGTCGGACTCGTCGGCGAGTCCGGCTCTGGCAAGACCACGCTCGCGCGCATGATGGTCGGGCTCACGAAACCCTCCTCGGGTCAGGTGCGCGTGGCCGGCATCGATCTCGCGGCGAAGCGGGTGTCGCGCGAGGACTGGGGCACTGTTCGCTCCACCGTCCAGATGGCATTCCAGGATCCCTACTCCACGCTGAACCCACAGCGATCGGTGGGTTCGGCCTTGCGCGACGGCCTGCGGTTGTCCCGCAAGACCGAGGTAAGGCGACGCACCGACGAGCTGCTCGAACGCGTGGGGCTGTCGTCCGCCTACGCCTCGCGGATGCCGGCACAGCTCTCCGGCGGAGAGCGTCAACGAGTCGCGATCGCTCGGGCGCTCGCCCGAGATCCGCAGGTCGTCGTCTGCGACGAGGTGGTCTCCGCGCTCGACGTGTCGGTTCAGGCGCACATCCTCAACCTGCTGCGTGAGCTCCAGACCGACCTCGGTCTGGCCTACGTGTTCATCACCCACGACCTGGCCGTCGTCCGGCAGATCACCGATCGCATCTACGTCCTCAAGGACGGCGAGGTGGTCGAACACGAACGTACCGAAACGGTGCTGGACGATCCACAGCATCCCTATACGCAACGTCTCATCGGCTCGATCCCGCACGTTGAATCGATGATCACCGGATGACCGCCACGGTTCGCCCGAAGGAGCTTTCAGCAATGCACCCCACACTTGAGACCCCACTTCGGATTCCCGTCGGAGATTTGACGGTTGCCTACACCGACTCGGGCGAGGGAGAGCCCCTGATCCTCGTTCACGGTGGGGAAAGCGATCGCGGGCAGTTCGACGCCCTGCGGCCGTTCCTCGGTCCTGGCATCCGGGCGATCTCCTACGACCAACGTGACACGGGCGACACCGTGAACTCGGATGAGCCCTACACCATCGCCGACCTAGGTGCGGATCTGGCCGGCCTGGTCGAATCCCTTGGCCTCGACAAGGCCCACGTGCTGGGCACATCGTTCGGGGGAATGGTGGCCATGCATGCCGCACTGGACCATCCGGAGCGCATTCAGAGCGTCGCCCTGGTGGCGACGACCCCCAACCGGTCATTCACGGGCCCCGCACTGGACCGGATGCTGGAGCTTGAGCCAGCCGCTCGCCGGGCCTTCATGCTCGACGTATTGATCTCGCCCCAAGGACAAGTCGAGAACCCAGCCCTCGTCGACCGGGCTCGCCGCGTTCTCACGCCACGCTCGGACGAGCAGAACACGCGCCGCAACAACGCGGTCGCCGCGCACGACTGCCTCGACCGGCTGGCCGGCCTCCAGATGCCGGCGCTCGTGGTCCAGGGCACCGATGATCCGCTCATCCGAGCCGACGCCGCCGAGGAGATGGCCAAGCGGATACCCGATGCGCGGCTCGAGCTCATCAACGGCGGACGCCACGGAATCGCGACGGAGTTCCCACATCTCGTCGCGGGAATCGCGCGGGAGTTCGTCCACACACACCCCACGCTCCAATGACGGACCCAACAGAGGCCACATCCACGACGACCACAAGGAATGAAAGATGACAGGCGCAATGCCGCGGCGAGTCCTTATTTCCGGTGCGAGCATCGCCGGACCGGCGACGGCCTACTGGCTCAACCGCTACGGCTTCGAGGTCACGGTGGTGGAGAGATCAGCAGTAGTTCGCCACGGCGGATACCAGATCGACATCCGCGGCACGGCAATCGATGTCGTCAAGCGCATGGGGATCTACCCCGAGCTGAGTGCCGCACGCGTGAAAGCCCGCACGATGACCTTCGTCGACAAGTCTGGAAAGAAGGTCGCGTCGCTGAACACGGACGACTACGTGAGTCAGGTGAATCCTGACGACATCGAGATGGCGCGCGGTGATCTCACCAGCGTTCTCTACGCTCACACAAAGGATGACGTCGAGTACGTCTTCAATGACTCCATCGAATCTCTCGACATGCGTGCTGACGGTGTTGAGGTGACTTTCACCCGGGGCGCGCCACGCACCTTTGATGTGGTCATCGGGGCTGATGGAATTCACTCCAACACCCGTCGTTTGGTGTTCGGTCCTGAGGAGCAGTTCAGCCTTCACCTCGGCTACGCGGTCGCGATCTTCGAACTCCCCAGTAAGCCGGCGTACGATTTGCCACCAACGGTCTACAACGTGCCCGGGAGGGTCGCGGGCTTTGGCACCCAAGTTCCCGGAGGGCCGGCGCAGGCATTCCTGGCCTTCGCCCAACAAGACCATGGATCGGTCAGGGAGGCGGACTTCGAAGGCCAGTGCGCGATGATCGCACGCGCCTACGCGGACGACGGCTGGAAGATTCCAGAGATCCTCAAGGCATTGCCGAGCACCGAAGATCTCTACTTCGACAACGTCGGCCAGATCCGGATGGACGAGTGGACACGCGGACGAGTCGCCCTCGTGGGCGACTCCTGCTTCGCCCCTGCCTTCTTGTCGGGACAAGGCACCAGCATGGCCCTTATCGGGAGCTATGTGCTGGCCACCGAGCTGGCCAACGAACGGGACCATAAGACCGCGTTCGCCGAGTACGAGCGGCAGTGCCGCGATTTCATGGTCAAGAGCCAGAATCTCGCGTTGCACAGCCGTTCGACCATCCTTCCTCGCACAAAGAAGGCGCTCCGCAAACGCAATCGGACCCTCCGGTTGCTGCCGATCCTCAAACGTCTCGGGCTTGGGGGGATCCTGGGCCGGGCAACCCGAGAGGCGTCAAACGCCTTCATCCTTCCCGAGCTCCGCTCAGAGCCGCGCCAGAAGGTCGGATGAGTGCGAACCGAGTGTCCGCAAAGTGGTGCTGACCGAGGGAGGAGGTTCTAGGGCTCGAAGGCGACCAACCGAATGATGACGTATCCGTCACCGTCGGGGATCGGAGGGAACGTCGTGCCGGGGACGGCTTTAAAGATTTCTGGGTGTTCGTCGCGGGTGACCACGCCGAACATGTCGCCGGGGATCGTCATCCCGAGCGAGTCCGCGCGCTTGGCGGCCGCGTAGAAGCTCCCGCCCGTCTCCAGCTCGGCCCCGATCGAAGCCGCCGCCCACTCGTCGGCCAGCCGGATGAAGGCCACCCGAGCCCGCTCGGGCTGGGCGGTCTGAGCGGTGAGGTAGTCCTCGATCTCCCAGATGAGCAGCTCGCCGAGGTATTCAGGGGTGTCTCTCCACATAGCTGGGATCTTTCCGGTACGCGCTTGACGATTGCTTGTCCCTCGATTGCACCCGCCGGACATTTCCAACGAAGTTGCTACCGACTCACATATCGTCATTCGTCAGGTGAAGGGCGGTCAGGGTCTTCACCCTACTGCGCTGACGGCTCACACTTGCGGTGTGAGCGACTTTGATGTGCTTGTTCTCGGTTCCGGGCCCGGTGGGCAGAAGGCCGCGATCGCTGCGGCCAAGCTGGAACGCCGGGTGGCGATCGTCGAACGACGGAACATGATCGGGGGAGTGTGCATCAACACCGGCACGATCCCCTCCAAGACCATGCGCGAGGCCGTGCTCTACCTGACCGGCCTCACCCAGCGCGAGATGTACGGCCGCAACTACCGAGTCAAAGAAGAGATCACCGTCGCCGACCTCACGGCCAGGACCCAGCACGTGGTCGGCCGCGAGGTGGAGGTGATCCGCAACCAACTGACCCGCAACCACGTCACCGTACTCACCGGATCAGGGCATTTCGTGGACCCGCACACGATCGCGGTGATCGACGAGCACAACCGGGAGACGAAGGTCACCGCCGACAAGATCATTATCGCCACCGGCACCCGTCCGGCCCGCCCGGACACGGTGGAGTTCGACGGCAACACGATCATCGACTCGGACGGCATCCTGCAGCTGGAGCACGTGCCGGACTCGATGGTGGTGGTCGGCGCGGGCGTGATCGGCATCGAGTACGCCTCCATGTTCGCCGCCCTCGGCACCAAGGTCACCGTGGTCGAACGGCGCGACCGCATGCTGGAGTTCTGCGACCTCGAGGTGATAGAGGCACTCAAATACCACCTGCGCGACCTCGCGGTCACCTTCCGCTTCGGCGAGACCGTGGCCGCCGTCGAACGCCGCGAGCGGGGCGCGCTGACGATCCTGGAGAGCGGTAAGAAGATCCCCGCCTCGACCGTCATGTATTCGGCCGGCCGCCAGGGCATGACCGAGAACCTCGCCCTCCAGACCGCCGGTCTGGCCGCCGACCCGCGCGGCCGGATCACCGTCGACGAGTTCTACCGCACCTCCGTCAAGCACATCTACGCCGTCGGCGACGTCATCGGCTTCCCCGCCCTGGCCGCCACCTCGATGGAGCAAGGCAGGCTGGCCGCCTACCACGCCTGCGACGAGCCGGTGAACGCGATGAACCTGCTCCAGCCGATCGGCATCTACACCATCCCCGAAATCAGCTTCGTCGGCCGCACCGAGGACGAGCTCACCGACGCCAGCATCCCCTTCGAGGTCGGCATCTCCCGCTACCGCGAACTCGCCCGCGGCCAGATCATCGGCGACACGTACGGCATGCTCAAACTCCTGGTCTCCGCCGAGGACCGCTCCCTCCTGGGCGTCCACGTCTTCGGCACCGGCGCCACCGAACTCATCCACATCGGCCAAGCCGTCATGGGCTGCGGCGGCACCATCGACTACCTCGTCGACGCGGTCTTCAACTACCCCACCCTCGCCGAGTCCTACAAGGTCGCCGCCCTCGACGCCATGAACAAACTCCGCCGCGTAGCCCGCTTCGTCGATTAGAACGCCGGTGGTCTTCCGAGGCGGGAAAACGCTGTCGATTCTCTATGTTGTTGTGCTGCGTCCGGTCTTGATGATCCGGTAAGACTGGACTGCGCTTGTACGCGGGCGCAGTATCAAGGTCTCAACGTGGAGGCTGAGCGGGGATGGGTGAGTGGCCGTCGACACTCGACGTCGGAGTATTGCTCTCAGAAGGATGGCAACCAACACCTTTCCGCCAATTCATCTTAAAACTCCACAGTCGGTGTGATCTCGCCTGTTCGTACTGCTACATGTACGAAATGGCGGATCAGAGCTGGCGTTCGCGTCCCAAGCGAATGGCCAGCGAAACGATCAAGGCTGCCGCGTTCAGGATCGCCGAGCATGTCCACCACCACTCGTTGACCGAGGTCGAGATCATCCTGCACGGGGGTGAGCCGCTGCTCGCGGGCCGCGAGACGATCGAAGAAGCCGTCACCGTCATTCGTGCGGCCGTTGGCCGGCGGGTCGGCGTCGAAGTCGTCCTGCAGACCAACGCCACCCTCCTCGACCTCCCCTACCTCGAACTCTTCGACGAACTGGAGGTCGGAGTAGGGGTGAGCCTCGATGGCGACGAGGCCATGCATGACCGCAACAGGCGTACGGCGGCCGGCAGGGGAAGCTACGCGGCAGTCGCCCGGGCCCTGGGCCTGCTGATCCAGCCACGCTTCCGCCACCTCTATCGCGGCCTGCTCGCCACGGTCGATCTAAGAAACGACCCCGTCACGGCATATGAGGCGTTACTGGCGTTCTCGCCGCCTGCCATTGACTTCCTGCTGCCGCACGGCAACTGGTCGGCGCCACCTCCAGGTCGGGTCGCGGATGCCGAGGTCACTCCGTACGCTGACTGGCTCATTCCCGTCTTCGACCGTTGGTACGGCGCGCCGCGGCAGGTCACCCGGGTACGACTGTTCGCTGAGATCATCCACCTGCTGATCGGGGGGCGGTCGGCGAGCGAGCAGATCGGGCTGTCTCCCGCCGCCATGGTGGTCATCGAGACCGATGGTGAAATCGAGCAGTCCGATATCTTGAAGTCCGCGTTCGAGGGCGCCACCAGGACCGGATTCCATGTTGACTCCGATGAATTTGACGCATTGCTGACGCTTCCCTCGAATGTCGCTCGTCAGATTGGCCGTCGTGCGCTCGCTCCGACCTGTCTCGCCTGCGCGGTGAGCACGGTTTGCGGTGGCGGCCTTTATGCCCACCGGTACCAGCAGGGTGCCGGATTCGCAAACCCATCGGTGTTTTGTCCTGATTTGATGCGCCTCATTGGCTATATAAGAGACGTTGTCCAAGCCGACGTGTCGGCCCGAATGAAGGAATCGCCATGACCCTCACCGAGCACCGGATCTCCGGACAGGTGTTCTCCGAGTTGGCCGCGGGCGCCGGTGGGGCCGCGGCGGTCGCGTTGCTGAGTGCCGGTCAGCATAGCAAGCACATCATTCTCGTGCGAGGCGTGGTGGAAACGGCGCGGGCGAGGAATCATCCCGCCGCCGCGGACGCACGGCGGGCGTATGACCTGCTCGCGTTTCTTCAGACCGACCATCCGGACGCCGTGAAGAGCGTGCTGTGCCATCCGGCCGTGGGCGCCTGGGCGCGTCAGACGGTCAAGGCGCTGGACTCCTACGACAGCAAGGCCGTGCCCGGCCAGACCGCCGCGTTAGCGGCGGCGGCCGCGATCCGGGCGGGCGCGCGCGTGGACGTGGACGTGCCGGCGGTCGATGGCCTCATCACCCTTCCCTCGCTGGGACAACTCATGGTGCCTGGCGGAGTCAGGGTCGCGACCTTCCACTGCCGGGACGGCAGCGCGGAAGCGGAGCTGGCGGGCAGCTTCATCAGGCTCCCCAGCAGGACGGGCGAGGACGCGCCAGGGTGGTCCGGGCTCCGGACACTCGCCGCCGGATCGCCTGGCACGGGCCTTACCGTCGTCGTTGACGACCTTGACCCACATCGCATGCCAGGTCTGGACAATCTGGGCGGGCGGCTGTCGCGACCGGAGACCGATCGCTGGGGAACCGTGCTCACCCAGGCCTGGGATCTCCTCGTCAACCACCACAGCACCGTCGCCGACGAGGTGCGCGGAGCCATCAGCGTCCTGACCCCGCTGGTCGCCCCGCCCCAGGGGACGTCCAGCTCGTCGTCAAGAGAGACCTTCGGTAGCGTGGCGTTGTCGACGCCCCCCGACGCGACTTCGCTGGCCGTCACGCTCGCTCACGAAACGCAGCACGCCAAGCTCTCCGCGCTGCTCGACATCGTCCGGCTGACCGAGCCGGACGACGGGTCACGTTATTACGCGCCCTGGCGCGAGGATCCTCGCCCCGTGTCCGGGCTTCTGCAGGGCTCGTACGCATTTCTTGGGGTCGCTGATTTCTGGCGCCGGCAACGTGAAGTCGCCCGAGGCGAGGAGTCCCTCAAGGCGAATGTCGAGTTCGCCCGCTGGCGCGACGCCGCCAGCCTGGTGGCGGACACCCTGATCCAGAGCGGGCGGCTGACCCGCGACGGGACCAGCTTCGTCGAAGGCATGAAGGGCAGCCTCGGCCTCCTGGGCAGGGAGCCGATTCCCGATCAGGCCAGGGCGGTGGCCGAGGCCGCCGCGAAACGTCATCGCTCTCGATGGCAGGAGCGCAACGGAGAACGCTGGCTCGTCGATTAGAGAGCCGGCGGATCGAAGTCGAAGTCGAGGCGCCCGCCGTCCCTGGCGACCCGGGTGTCCGGGTGGTCAGGGCCGAGCACCCGTTCGTATTTGGCCATTGTGCTGCTGCGCAGCGCGTCGGCCTCGTCCTCGCGATGTACGGTCACCAGATCGAGGACGAGATTCACGGCGCAGGCGAGAGTGAGGGGATGATCGGTTCCGAGCACCTCGTTCAGGCGCTGCAGCGTGTTCTCGTTGAGGTTCGTCGCGTTCGCGGCCTCGCCTTCGGCCGCCAGGTCGCTGGCGAGATTGATGGCGCACGTCAGGGAGTAGTGATGCTCACGCCCCAGTTTCAGGTCGAAGCCGGCCAGGGCGCGCTCGTCGATTGCTCTGGCCTCTTCGGCTTCCCCGTTGACTCTTAGCAGCAGGGCGAGGTTGGTGTCGCAGCCGAATTTGAACGGGTGGTCCTGGCCGTACATTCGAGGGAAGAGCTGGGCCGCCTCTCTCAGCACCTGCAGCGCTTCGACGACCTGGTTGTTCGTCCGCAGGGCGTTGGCCAGGCAGAGCGCCGCGGCGAGCGTGTCGGGGTGCTCCTTGCCGAAGATGCGCTCCTGGAGCTCATAGGTGCGCTGAGCCAGCTCCAGCGCCTCCTCGACCAGTCCTGCCCTGCGTTTGGCGATGGACAGGTCCTTGGCGGTGCGCAGCGTCCACGGATGGTCGGCGCCCAGTTCCTGGACGCCGTACTCGTAGGCTTCCTCGCCGACGTCACACGCCTCGAAGTACTCACCCCGCAGCCGGACGACACGGGCCAGGCCGTTCCAGGAGGAGAGCACGTTCTGCTTGCTGGAGCCCGACCCCGCGCGACTCTGCATCATGTAGGTCTTCTTCTGCAGTTCCTGGGCTGAGGAATAGTCACCCAGCAGGAGGTAGTCAAGTGCGAGGTTGTTCATCGCGCGGAGCGTGCGGCGATGATCCGGCCCGAAAGCCGCCTCGTGCTGGCTCAGCGAATCGCGGTCGTGCTGCAGGGCCGCCGCGAAATCACCCCGGGCCCGCAGGTCGGCGCCATGACTGTTGGTCAGCAGCAGTGTCTCGGCATCATCGGGGCCGAGCACTTCACGCATGCGCGCCATGGTGGCCAGATTGAGCTCGAACGAGGTCTGGAAGTCACCCAGCTCCCTGATGATGATGCCGAAATGGCGCTGCCCGGAGAGAACGGACGGATCATCCTCGCCACTCTGCTCGCGCCACACCGAGATGAAATTCTGAACCAGGTCACGAGCTGACTCGAAGTCGCCTGAGGAATACACGTAGCGGACGATGTCGAGCGCGAAGTTCCGGACGAGCGGGTCCTGGCTGGAGGCGACGTCGGCTGGAGTCACGTGGCCGAGGAGTTCCGCGTAGCGAGACCAGGAGGCATTGTCATCCGGCTCGTACGGCGCCGCCGAGGCGAGGAGCAGGTGGACCTCCCGCCGGAACGCGGCCTGCTCGTCGGGCGGCAGTTCCTGGCGCAACAGCGCTTGGACGAGCCGGTGCACCTGGATGGTGCGGCTCACGGAGTCGATTCTGGCCAGGGCGTAGCGGCCGAGTTCACGGATGGCGCGGCTGAGCAGGATGGGATCCGCGAGCAGGCTGCCCAGCTTGAGCGAGGGCGGGAACTTCTCCGAAGGCGGCCCGAAGACGTCACGCGGAATCGGCTCAGGCCCGAAGAAGGCGGAACACCGCAGCAGATCGACAGCCTCGGGGAGCTTGGCCGAGAGTTGTGCCACCGACAACGACCAGGCCGCCGTCATCGACAGCGGATAGTCGGAGGGTTTGTTGATGTCGAGAAGCTGTGCGGTGTGGACGGCCAGTAGACGAAGATACTCATCAACCGACATTCCAGTTTCGGCCTGAAGCGCACCGGCCTGTTCCAGGGCCAGCGGAAGGTCGCCGAGTTCCTCGGCAAGCACCGCCGCCTTGGCCGTGCTCACCGCACGTGCCCTTTTGACCAGGAACTCGATGCTTTCTTCCCGAGTAAAGACGTCAACGGGAACGGTGTCCACGACGCCTTGCCAACTATGGTTCCGGGAAGTGATGAGAACGTGGCCGGGACCGCGAGGAATGATCTCGTTGATCTCTTCGGGCTCGTCCGCGTTATCAAAGATCAAGAGCCATCTTGAGTAGGGTTTGCCCCGTTTCAGGGCGTCCAGGACGGCTGCCGAGGCATCCTCGATGCCGGCGATCGCGGCGGTGGGCAGGTCGAGGTGGGGCGCCAGGCCGGCCAGCGATGAACGCACCAGCATGGGCTGGTCCGCGGGAATCCACCACACCAGGTCGTATTCATGGCGATAGCGGTAGGCGTACTCAATAGCTACCTGGGTCTTTCCGACGCCGCCGAGGCCGTGCAGGGCATGAGGGACGACAGCGGTCACATCATCGGAGACGACGCCGCTCCTCAGCTTCTCCAGGAGGTCGTCACGGCCGGTGAAGTTCTTGTTCTGCTGGGGGACCTTGCCCCAGACCTCCGGGATGCGCCCAGGAATCCTGGCCGCCGTGGAAGGCTGCGAAATAGACACGCGACCGCCTTACGTTGGCCTGTTTTTGGGAACAGCATAGACCGCATGTGCACCAAGGTTTAGCTCAATCGAAGGTACAATACGTTCCCCCGATTTGGGCCGGGCGGAATCAGGGCTCGGATGGACGTCGTCGCGGTGGTGTCGCCGCCACGCCGTAGCCGTAGTTGCCCTGGGTGTCAATATCGTGAAAGGGTAGGTCTACCAACCTCGAGAGCGGTTCAGGGAGTTTCGGATGTCTAAGGAACGTTCCGTTGAGTATGGCGCTGGTCTGGTGGATGTGACCGGTTTGAGCCTAAAGGACCTTGACGGGATCGCTCCATCGACACCCCTGAACCATGCGCTGCGACGGCTGGTTGAGGACACGGACTCCGGACCGGCCGCGGGCTTCCAATCGGCTATATAGCCGATCTCCGCTTATATCTGCCATCCTGTACACATAACGTGTTTGGGGTAACCCGCTCGCGAGGATCGGGATGGCGCTGTGGACGATGCGGACTGGGAACGACTGATCAACCAGCTCCGCAGGGGAGACTGCACGCCACTTCTTGGCGCAGGCGCCTGCGCTGGAACGCTTCCAACAGGGCCTGATCTCAGTAGGAAGTATGCCAGCGAATACGGTTATCCCTTCCCGGACGTCACCAACCTTTCGCGAGTCATGCAGTGGGCGACGTCGGTGGTAAAGGATCCCGTTGAACTGAAGCATCTCCTCTGTGACCACCTGCAGTCCTTTGGCGTGCCGGATGACGCGCCGAGTGAGCCCCACATGCTTCTCGCCGAGTTTCCGATTACCACATACCTCACCACCAACTACGATGACTTTCTTTTCCGGGCGCTCACCCGTGCGGGCCGGCGTCCACAGGCCGAGATCGCCAAATGGTGGGAGGCCGCTCCTGACGAGACCCCTCTCGCTGAGCCGACCAGCGCCGAGCCGCTTGTCTGCCACCTGCACGGCAGCTGGTCGATGCCGAAATCGCTGGTCCTGACGGACTTCGACTACATCACTTATCTGATCAATATCGTGGAGGCTCAGTCGCTGGGAAGTCGCCATCCCCTGCCGAGGGCCGTGGTGGACGCGATGACGGCCAAGCCCTTGCTCTTCATCGGCTACAGCCTCCAGGACTGGACGTTCAACGTGCTGTTCAACGGGTTGGCCCGCAGCGTTCCCCGGAGTAACAAGCGAAGGCACGTCGTAAGCAATCAGAAGGTTCTGTGACTCTATGTGAAAAGCGCTGATCAGGCGTCGCGTGCGACGGGTGGCATCCAGAGGTTGCCGGTGAAGGCGCGGTAGATCGCCTCGAAGGCGCTCAGCCCGTGCT
>NZ_JBDPLV010000117.1:0-23580 GCF_039871605.1 Acrocarpospora sp. B8E8
CAACACGGTGACGCCCGAAGGGCTCGGGCGTACCCCGGCGGAACGGGCGGGGAACCTGGTCGGCGTGCTGGACGCGTACGTGGACGCCGGTGGCTTCCACATGAACGTCAATGTCCTGACCCGCGCCGTCCTGCTGGACGCGATGGAGCATCCGGAGAACTACCCGCAGCTGACCATCCGCGTCTCCGGGTACGCGGTGAACTTCGTCCGCCTCACCCGCGAGCAGCAGCAGGACGTGGTCGACCGCACCTTCCACGGCTCGCTGTGACCCGCTAAGGGGCGGACCAGACGTTGGGGAAGCGGGCGTAGCTTGAGCGGCCGTAGATGATCGGGTTCTGGTTCTTTCGCGACCAGTCCCGGACCGAGCGGGCCACCTGCTCATAAAGCGAATGCAACCCCACCGTGTTCTCCCCCGCCGCGGCCGGACCCTTGATCAGAAAGTGGGTGAACACGCCGCCACCGACAGCCGGCGACTCTTCGGCCCTCTCGTCCTCCCCGCACGCCGTGATGATCAGCTTGCCCTCGCCCAGATCCAGATCCTTCAACGACAAGGAGATCGGCGCGCGGCTCCCGGCCCGGCGGTGCTGCAATTCCGGTCCCATGAAGGTACGACCGCCGGCACCTCCGCTGAAGCACGAGTCGATCAACATAAGCACCAGTTTGGGCCGGTCGATGCGCTCGAACCAGCGGTTGATCTCATTGTCGAAGTCGATGGCCGTCGCGTAGATGTTGCTCTTTTCGGTGTCATGCGTCACCAGATATCGAGCCACATCATCAGGTCGTTGACCCTGTTCCGGGCTGCCATGCCCGGCGAAGTAGATCAGAACCACATCATCAGGACCGGCTTGCCCGCGGAGCCGCACCCCGATCTCGGTCATGATCGCGTGTTTGGTCGCCTCTTCGTCGAGCAAAAGCCGGATGTCCCGTTCCGCGGGATCGACGCGGGTCAGCAGCCGGGCGACGGCCTCGGCGTCGGAGCGGGCGAAGCGCAGGTTGCGGATCCTCCGATCCCGATAGCGGTCGATGCCGACCAGCACCGCGTGGAGCATCAGTCTCTCCTTCTGGAATCGTGCAGCGCGGCGATGGCGTCCTGGACGTCCTGCTGCGCGAGTTGGACGATGGGCATGGCACCGCTCTCGGTGATGAGCGGCACCCACTCCGGCCTCGGCTCGCGATTGATGTGCGGCACCTCACCCTCGTAGGCGGGCTCGAACGTCTCCAGGACCTCGCGGACATGCGCGATGAAGCCGAGCAGCGCGAGCGCGTCCCGATCGATGGGGATGGCCGGTTCGCTGGTCGTGCCGGGGGGCTGGGTCGACATCGTGTCCACGAGCAGCCGGAAGCCCTCGGCCGTCCGCAGTTCCGCGAGGACTTCGACCAGGCGGTTTCCGGTGAGGATGCCGGGGTCGGCGCGTTGCAGGTCCGCGCAGAGCGCTTCGGTCAGCAGCCGATCCCGGCGGGCCTGCCGCCAGGGGCGGACGAACCTGGCGATGCCTATCGGCAGCACGATCAGGAAGAAGAGCACGATGGCGCCCGCCACCAGCCGTGCGAAAACAGGACTGCGGTCCATCTCCGCGGAGATCCACGGCCTGGCGGCCATGAACGTGAACGCGGCCACACCGGCAGTGATCTTCAGCCACCAGAGGCGGCCGCCGTAGATCTGGACGAACACGGATAGGCGCAGCCATCCGGGCCACCACTGGCGTGGGGTGACCAGCCGCTTGGCGCTGCGGCGCGCCCGTACTCCCACCGGATATCCCACGAAGCGGAGCCAGTCGGCCGGGCGGGGGCTGACGTGCCCGTTCAATGCCCCTTCTCGTACCGCCGACGGCCAGATCCCGACGAGCACGGTGACCACATACACGCCCAGCCAGCCGGCGACCTCGGCGATCGGGGTGCCCGCCAGATACGCGTACAGCAGGCTCGGCGTTCCGATCAGGATCGCGGCCGCGCCGATCATGTGCCTGATCGACAGCGCGTAGTCGGGGAAGAAGTCGGGCCCGAGCTGGAAGGCCGCGAATCTGCGCTCCCACCAGAGGCGGCGCGTTCCCGCCGCGCCCGGCCAGGCGCCGCGGCGAAGCCCGGCCCGGTAGCCCAGATGCAGGCCGAGCATGAGGAGGGTGACGGGGATCAGTGCCACCAGGTCGTGCTCGCCGGCGATGAGTAGGGGAGGCCATGCGGCTCGTTGGTCGATTCGGCAGCTACGACTGTGCGGACGCGCCCTTCGCCCGCGGCGGCACCGCCTCGCTGTACCTCGCCGAGGGCGCGCCGCTGGTCGGCAAGTGTTACGACCAGCCGATCGTGGACGAGTCGCGGATCCGGATGAGCGGCGAACTGTGCGCGCTCGGCCGCAACACCCTGCGGGGCGGCGTGCCGGTCGGCTCGACGGTGGCGACCTCGCTGTGCTGGCCGATCGACTTGATCGACAGGCCGGACGGCGCGATCACCGGGGTGATCATGCCCGCTCTGCCCGACGGCTTCCTCCGCGGCAAGGGAACCCCGCGCGGCCTGGACTTCCTGCTGATGCGCCGGGCGGCGCCACCGCCCAGCGAGATCCGGGTACGGGTGGTCCGCCGCCTCGCCGAGGTCTTCGCCTGGCTGGACGAGCTCCGCCTGGTCCACGGCGACCTCTCCCCCAAGAACGTCGTGTGGACCTCCGACCCCGAGCCCGCCGTCCGCGTCATCGACGTGGACGGCATGAGCCCGCGAGCCCCCTCGACCGGCGTCGCCACCCCCGGCTGGATGGACCCCCGGCTGGTGGCGGGGCAGATCCCGGCCCACGACCACTTCAGCGACCGCTACGCGCTGGCCCTGGCGATCTATCGCGGCCTGTTCCTGATCCCCGGCAACCTCGACCGCCGTACGGACGGCACCTGGCCGAAGCCGACCGCCATCCCCGAAGGAACCCCGGCCGGCCTGCGCGCGCTGCTGCTGGCCACCCTCGGGAACCCGCTCTCGACCGAGGACCGGGCCAGCCCGCAAGACTGGGTGCTCGCCCTCGACTCGGCCTTCTACCGAGGCGATGGAACGCCCGACAGGCACGCCCTGGACTGGCTGGACGAAGCCGCGGGCTACGACGAGATCCCGCCCACCCCGGCGGCACCGGCTCCCGCGCCGCCCCCCATCCGAACCGGCCCGCCTGCCGGCAGTGCCGCCCGCATCGCCCGGGGTCCTGCGGCGATCGCCGTGAAATGGCTGGCCAGAGTGGTTTTCGGCCTGCTTCTCCTGGCGGTGTCCTTCGTCCTGCGAGTCGTCCCCTCGCTCCGCCGCCGCTTCGACGCCGTCCCGTGGATCACGAGGGAAATGCGGTACGCCACCGAGGGCCTGACCAAGGTGTTCTTCGTCGGTATCGGCATCCTCTTCGCCTACGGCCTCGGCTCGGCAATCGTGAGCGGCATCTACGACTTCTTCGAGTTCGACCTCCCGGCGGGCCCCAAGAGCACAGCCAACCTCGCTGTCGGTGACTGCGTCTTCCACCACCCCGGCCCCAGCACGGACCGGGTCGTGGTCGGAGACTGCGACGACCCGCACTGGGGGCAGGTGTTCGCCCTGCCGGTCATCGTCAACCCTCCCGTGGTGGCAGCTCCGGCCGTCAGCCAGGCGTCACAGGAAGCCTGCGCGACGGCGTTCACGGCCCTGCCCGGGGAAACCCGGCAAGGCATGATCCACTTCACTTTCTATCCCAATATCGCCAATTGGGATCCTGTGCTACCGCACCGCGCCTCCTGCCTGCTGGCCCGGCCGGACGGGATCCCCTGGACGGACAGCCGCGTCGGCTCCTGACGCCATGTTCCCAGGTGTAAACTTAGAGTCACTGGATATCTACTTTCCGTAAACGATCCAGGTCAAGCGCTGCGCGTTTGACCTGACCCGATGGCCTTCAGGTCACGGGAGGCGTAGACGGAAGGGAAGACATCATGCTCCTGCCGCTGCTCGCCGGAGGTGGGACACCGACCGCGAAAGGTGCACTGCGGACCATTCGGCCGGTGCTGGCGATCTCCTCACTGACGCCGCTGCTGTTGAGCCCGAGCGCCGCGGCCCGCGACCTCACCCGATCGACTCCGTCGACGTGCAAGGCGCCCGACCTGATCTCTCACCGGGGCTGGGGAACGGAGAACACGCTGACGGCGTTCCGGCGCGCTCTGGAGGCGGGTTCCGACCGGGTCGAACTGGATGTGCGGTTCACCAAGGATCACCGTCCGGTGCTGATGCACGACGCCACGGTCGACCGCACCACCACGGCCGGCGGGCGCGTCTCCGACATGACGCTGGCGCGGTTCCGCGCGCTGCGCACCCCCGACGGCCAGCACCCGCCGACCCTCGACCAGGCCCTGCGACTGCTGCGGGGCAGGACCACGGAGACCCTCGTGGAGCTGAAGCAGGTTCCGGACCCCGCCGACCTGCGCTCCTTGCGAGATCTTTACCAGCGGCTGGCGGCCTCGCCGTGGGCGAGCCTGACCTCGTTCCTCCCCTCGGCCCTGCGCGCGGTGAGCTCCATCCCGGCCCGCAAGGGCCTGCTCTCGGTATCCGCACCGCGAGTCTCAACGGCCAAGGAGTTCTCCTTCGTCGCGGTCCGTTACGACAACCTGAGCCGTACGCGAGTCCGCGCCTACCGCGCGGCGGGCGCCACGATCTACGCGTGGACCCCCAACAGCCCCCACCTGTGGCAACGCCTGGGAGATTACGGCGTGCACCGGATCGTCACCGACCAGACCCCGGCCTATCTGGCCTGGGCCGCGCAAAGCTGCGGTCGCGAAGACCGCCGTTGACCCCATAACTCTGAATATGTAGAGTTAATGTATGACCCGCATCCGACGCCCCTCCGCGCAGACCGCGGCGGTGGTCCTGGCGCTGGCCGAGGAGCCGACCGCCTGGCGGTACGGCTACGAGCTGTGTCAGCAGCTGGGCCTCAAGCCCGGCTCGCTGTACCCGATCCTGGTGCGGCTGGCCGACCGGGGTCTGCTGGAGACCACCTGGGACACCGACGTGCCCGCCGGCCGGCCACCGCGCCACCTGTACCGGCTGACCGGCTCCGGCCGGGCGCTGGCCACCGAACTCGCCACCGCTGCCGCTGCCGCCGCCTCAACTGGCGCGGCGGCGATCCGGCGATCCGGTCCGAAAGAGGGGTGGCAGGGCGCATGAGGTGGACCCGACGCAGGTTGCAGACCGTCACGACCTGGGTGGTCGTGGTGGCATGGGTGGTGTTCTACGTCGTCGCTCTCGCGACCGCCGACCCGCTCCCCCCGCTGATGACTGCCATCGCATGGCTGGTCGTCCCGCCGCTGCTGTGGGTGATCGCCGCCCGGCTCGTGCTGCGCCACTGGTGGTCCGCGGCCGAGGTGTCCGCGATCGACCCGCCGGGGCGGTTGCTCGCGGTCGCGGTGGCGGCGCTGCCCGAACGTCGCCGTGAGTGGGGCAGGGCGATGACCGCCGAACTGGCCGAAGTGGAAGGGCGGTCGGCCCGGTGGCGGTTCGCGCTCAGCAGTGTCGGGGGCCTGCTGATGCTGCCGCCGGCGGGTGGGTGGCCGGTGCTCGCGCTCGTGGCCGGGGTGGTCGTGGCCTCGGTCGCGGCGGCCGGGCCGGCGGTCGGCGCGGCGGTGCCCGGGCTGCGGGTGTTCGCGGTGGCCTTCACCGCCCTGGCCGGTGCGATGGTGGTACTGGCCGTCGCCCGCTGGCGCCGGCCGCGGCTGCCGGTGCCGGCTCCGACCGTCCTGGTGACCGGTGGTGTGGCCGCCTCGATCGTCATGACCGTGCTTTTCCTGCGCCGGGAGCCGGCCGCGGCGCAGTACCTGCCGCCGGTCGCGGCGGTGTGTCTCGCCGCGGTGCTGGCCGGTTGCCTGTGGGTCGCCCTGGCAGCCCCGCGGTGGCTGGGCACCGGCCGGCTGGCGCCCCATCTCGGCGGCACCGCCGCTGTCGTGTTCGCGGCCTGGTTCTGGCTGGCGATCCGCACCGACGGGACGGAGCCCCCGCTCCCGCTCGTGATCGTGCTCTCCCTGGTGCTCGTGCTCGCGCCACTCGGCGCCTTCTTCGTCCCGGCGTTCGCGGCGGGGCGGGCCGGCCGGTCGTTCCGCTCGGGGCTGCAGGCCGCCGTCTGGACCGTGGCCGCCCTCATCCCGCTCACCTACGCCGTCTGGCTGCCCGAAGCGCTGCGCCAGCACGCGATCGACGGCGGGCTGCTCCTCGGCGGCGAGGTGGCGGCTCCCGTCGGCGCGAACCTGGCCGATGCCCTGGTCTTCTGCCTCGCCGTCTTTCCCGTGCTCGGCCTCACGCTCGGGGTGATCGGCGCCGGTCTCGGCGCGCGGACCGCCGATCCGTCCTAGCGGCAGTCATCTCCCGAAGCGGGCAATGCGGGAGATGATGGAACGCATGCGGATCGGGATCCTGGGTGTCACGCGGATGTGGCGTGACGACGGGAGCGAGGTGGCGCTGGGCGGGCCGGTGCGGCGGGCGCTCCTGGCGCTGCTGTCGGTCCGCGCCGGCGAGGTGGTGCCGCTCGACCGGCTGATCGACGATCTGTACGGCGGGCAAGCCCCCGACGGCGCGGCGCACGCCGTGCAGTCACAGGTGTCGCGGCTCCGTCAGGCGCTGCGCCCCGGCGCCGCGATCGAGTTCGCCCCCGCCGGTTACCGGCTGCTGGTCGATCCCGGAGACGTCGACGCCTGCCGTTTCGAGCGGCTGTCGGACGAGGGGCGGCAGCTCCTCGCGCGGGGCGACGCCCTACGGGCCGCGGAGCTCCTTCGCGCGGCGCTCGACCTGTGGCGCGGTCCCGCGCTCGCCGACGCCGCCGACGCCGGCTCGGTACGGGCCGAGGCGGCCCGGCTCGAAGAGCGCAGGCTCGGCGCCCTGGAGGACCGGATCGAGGCCGAACTCCAGCGCGGCGGGCATCGGGCGCTCGTCCCGGAGCTGCGGGAACTGGCCGCCCGGCATCCACTGCGGGAACGGCTGTGGGGCCTGCTCATGCGCGCGCTGCGAGCCGACGGCAGGCAGGCCGAGGCGCTGGTCGCGTTCGAGGATGTCCGGCGGCTCCTGGCCGACGAACTCGGCGCGGACCCCTCGCCCGGGCTCGCCGCGATCCACCGTTCCCTGCTCCGCGGCGACCCGGCCGTGCCCGCGCTCCCCGCCCAGCTCACCACCTTCGTGGGCCGCGCGGACGACCTGGCCGCGGTCGCCGGCCTGCTGGCGCGAGCCCGCCTGGTCACCCTGCTCGGCCCCGGCGGCGCGGGCAAGACCCGCCTGGCCATCGAGGCCGCGAGCGCGGAGCCCGAGGTGTGCCTGGTGGAGCTGGCGCGGGTGCGTGACGGGGCGGAGGTGCCCGCGGCCGTGCTCGGGGCGCTCGGCTTGCGGGAGAGCGGCTTCCATGCCGGGCAGGCTGGGGTGCGGCCGGAGTCGCGCCTGGTCGCGGCGCTGGAGGACCGGGCGGCGCTGCTGCTTCTCGACAACTGCGAGCATCTGGTCGACGCCGTGGCGGCGCTGGCCGAGCGGCTGCTGAAACGCTGCCCCGCGCTGCGGGTCCTGGCGACGAGCCGGGAGCCGCTGGGCATCACCGGCGAGAACCTGTGGCCGGTCCGGCCGCTCCCGCCGGCCCCGGCCGAGCTGCTGTTCGCCGACAGGGCCGCCGCGGTACGGCCGGGCTTCGTCGTGGACGACGCCAAGGCCGGGACCGTACGGCGGATCTGCGATGCCCTCGACGGCCTGCCACTGGCGATCGAGCTGGCGGCGGCGCGGCTGCGGACGCACGATGTGGAGGAGCTCGCCGCCGGTCTTGACGACCGGTTCCGGCTGCTGTCGCGGGGCAGCCGTACCGCCGAGGCCAGGCACCAGACGCTCCGCACGGTCGTGGCGTGGAGCTGGGATCTGCTGCCGGAGGCCGAGCGGGCGATGGCCAGGCGGCTGACCGTCTTCCACGGCGGCGTCACCGCCGAGTCGGCGCGGCGGGTCTGCGCGCTGCCCGGCGCCGAGGACGTGCTGGACTCCCTCGCCGGCAAGTCGCTGATCGAGGTCGCCGACGGGCGCTACCGCATGCTGGAGACGATCCGCGCCTATTGCGCCGAGCGGCTGGAGGAGGCGGGCGAGGCCGGTGCCGTACGGCGCGCGCACGCCGACCACTACCTGCGGCTGGCCAGGACCGCCGATCCGCACCTGCGGGGCCCCGAACAGCTCCGGTGGCTGGCCACGCTCAAGGCGGAGGAACCGAACCTGCACGCGGCGCTGCGGTGGGCGGCCGAGTCGGGCGAGACCGGGCTGGGGCTCGCGCTGCTCGGGTCGATGGCCTGGTACATCTGGCTGAGCGGCACCCGCGCCTCGGTGACGCCGTGGGCGGCCGCGCTGCTGGAGGCGACCGGCGCCGCTCCGCCCGCGGGGCTGGAAACCGACTATGTGCTCGGTGCGCTGATCGCGGCCGCCGGTGGCGGACCGCGCGGGTGGGACCGGTGCCGGCCGGCGGTCGAGTCGATCGTGGCCGACGAGGATCGGCCGCTGGGCCATCCGGCCATCGCGTTCCTCTGGCCGGTGATCAATACCCCGATGGGCGATCCCGGGGTGGTGCTCTCGGTGATCACACGGGGGCGTGCGGCATCGGATCGGTGGCAGGCGGCGATCAGCAACGTGGTGTGGGGCTATCCGCAGCTCCTGACGGGTGGGTTCGCGGCGGCCGAGGAGGCGTTCGCCACGGCGGCCGAGACCTTCCGGGCGCTCGGCGACCGCTGGGGGGCGGCGCTGGCGCTGGACTCGCTGGCCGGCCTGGCATATCTGCGCGACGACCCCGACCAGGCGATCGTCCTGACCGGCGAGGCCCTGGCCCGCACCGAGCAGCTCGGTGCGCTGGAGGACGTCGCCGACCTGCTGTGCAACCGGGGCGACTATCGCGTCCATCGCGCCCGTACCAGGCTGGCGGGAGACCTCGCCGGGGCGCGCTCGGACTATGAGCGGGCCGCCGAGATCGCGCGCCGCGTGGGCAGTCCCACCTATCTCGCCGCCGCGATGACCGGCTTCGGCGACATCGCCCGGCTGGGCGGTGACCTGGCCGGGGCGCGCCGAATGTACGAGCAGGCGCTGGAGCGATTTGAGACCCACTGGCTCAAGAGCGCCAGGAGCCGTCTCAACACGTTCATGGGACTCGGCAAGGTCGCCGAAGCGTCCGGTGCGCCCGGCGAGGCCCGGGTCTGGTACGTGCGCGCCGCCGAGGTGGCGCTGGCCGGCCCGCTCCCCGAAGGCGCCCGCGCGGTCGAGGCCCTCGCCGGGACCGCTCTGGCCGGGATCGCTCTCACCGAGGACGACGCGGCGTGGGCGGCGCGGCTGCTCGGTGCGGCCACCGTGCTGCGGGGAAGCGCCGCCGGGGCCGATCCCGATGCCGCGAAGGTCGCCGCCGCCGCCCGGGCCGCGCTGGGCGGCTCGCCGTACGAGGCCGCCTACCAGGAGGGCGCGCGGATGTCCCTGGCCGACGCTTTTCGCCTGGTGGGCGTGCCGGAGTCGGCCATCGAAGTCCTGGGAGTGAGCAGAGCCCCGGACCAGTGAGCCGACGGTGAGCGGCCGGTGAGCGCCGCCGGGCACGCTCGTCGCATGACAACCAACACGAACATCCTGATCTCGGGGGCGAGCATCGCCGGCCCGGCACTCGCCTACTGGCTGCACCGCCACGGGTTCACTCCCACGGTGGTCGAACGGGCCCCCGCCCTGCGCGACGGCGGCTACGCGGTCGACTTCCGTGGCGACGTGCATTTCACCGTGCTCCGGCGGATGGGCATCCTGGCCGACGTCGAGCGCCTGCGGACCCACATGGGCGACATGTCGCACGTCAACGCCGCGGGCAAGAAGGTGGCCACCATTCCCTCCGGCATGTTCAGCGGCGACCTCGAAATCCTGCGCGGCGACCTGGCCCGCATCCTGTACGACGCCACCAAGGACCACACCGAATACCTCTTCGACGACTCCATCACCGCCATCACCGAAGACGCCGACGGGGTGGAGGTCACCTTCGAGCGGGCCGCGCCCCGGCGGTTCGACCTGGTCGTGGGCGCCGACGGGCTGCACTCCAACGTACGCGCGCTGGCCTTCGGCCCCGACCGGGACTTCATCGAGGACCTGGGCCTCCACCTCGCGATCTTCACCGTGGACAACCATCTGGGGCTGGACCACACCGGGATGATGTACGGCGTCCCCGGCAAGACGGTCGGCGTCTACAGCGCCCGGAGCAACACCGAGGCCAAGGCCCTGTTCCACTTCGGCTCGCCCTCGCTGACCTACGATCGGCGCGACGTCCAGCAGCAGAAGAAGATCCTCGCCGAGGCGTTCGACGGGGTCGGCTGGGAGACTCCCCGGCTGCTCGCGGCCATGGGGGACGCGCCCGACTTCTACTTCGACTCGATCAGCCAGGTCCATCTGGACACCTGGTCGCGCGGCCGGGTCGCGCTGCTCGGCGACGCCGCCTACTCGCCCTCGCCGCTGTCGGGCATGGGCACCGGCCTGGCCATCGTCGGCGCGTACGTCCTGGCGGGCGAACTGGCCGCGGCCGGCGGAGACCACCGCGCCGGCTTCGCCGGCTACCAGGAGGCGATGCGCGACTACGTCGCGGGCTGCCAGAAGGCAGGCCAGGGAGTGGCCAAGTGGACGGTCCCCCAGGGCAGGTTCCTGGCCTGGTTCATCAACCAGAACTACCGCCTGCTGCCCTACATCCCATGGAAGGGCCATTTCATCAAGAGCATCAGAAAGACGGCGAGCGCCATCACCCTGAAACCGTACGACCAGGACCTTCCCGCCACCCGTGGATAACGGCCATCCTTGGGGCATGCGAAGTGTGTATGAGGCCGCAGGCGGCACCGAGGGCCTGCTCCGCCTGGCTGAGGCATGGCACCACCGGGTGATGGCCGACGAAATAGTCAGCCACGCGTTCAGCGGCGGATTCCATCCTCAGCACAGCGAGCGGCTCGCTGCCTACTGGGCCGAGGCCCTCGGCGGGCCCGCCGTCTACTCCGACGCCTACGGCGACGAGACCTCGGTCGTACGGCTCCACAGCGGCCACGGCACGCACGAGGAGATGGACCGCCTGGCGATCGCCTGCTTCGACCAGGCCCTGGAGGACGTGGGACTGAACGCGGCCGAGCCACTCCGGCAGGTGTTGCACGACTACTTCGCCTGGGCCACCACGACGACCATGTCGCGTTACCACGAGTCCGCCGACGACGTCCCCCAGGGCCTGAGCATTCCGCGATGGTCATGGGACGGACTGCGGCGCTGAGCCCGCTGGTTCAGGGCAGCTTCGCGCCGATGTCGAAGAGATTCCCCTCTGGATCGGCCAGGGTGGTCCAGACCATGCCGTACTCGGCGAAGTCGGCGACGTGCTTGGCCCCCAAGCTGATCGCCCGGGCGACCTCGGCCGCCACGTCCGGCGCGTGCAGATCCAGATGAACGCTGTTCTTTCCCGGAGTGCGTTCCGGCACTTTGATGAACATCAGTACCGGCTGGGCACCGCTCTCGCGTCCGACGGTGGCGAAGAATTCCGTCGCTCCAGCGTCGACCGGGCGGTCCAGCAACGCCGCGTAGAACCCGGCGAGGTCGGCCGCGTGGGCGCAGTCGGCGGTGACGTTGCCGATGGCAAGCTCAGTCATGTGCTCTCCTTAATGGATGGGCCAGCAGATCTCGGTCTGGAACTGGTTGGGGTCGTTGGTGTGGGCGGGCCCGACGAGGTAGACCTCGACGATGGGATCGGCCAGGGCGATGTCATGCGCGGCGACATGCGCGCCGAGCCAGCCGTAGGTGAGGTCGCAGTCGCTGAACGGGCCGGTGTGCAGGGCGACCGCGAAGCGCTGCCGCGGCAGCACGGCGAACCGGTCGTCGCCCGGGCGCGCCGCGTCGGGCAGCACCGGCACGAACGCGACCACCTCCCCCTGGTCGTTTTCGAAGAACTCCGCCGAGTACGTCGCGCCCGCGGCACCGGCCGGATCCAGGCCGTAGTCAGCCAGGGTTCCGTACAGCTGCGGGTAGGCCTGCCCGAACCAGCCGGACACCTGGGTCCGGGCGACCCGGGCGCTCATGCGCAGCACGGTCGACGTCGGCGACTGGCGGTGGGTGACCGGAACCTGTGGCGGGGTTGCGAGCAGCCTGCGCAGCGAGACCACCACGTCCCGGGTCCGGGTGAGCTCCGCCTCCATCCGATCCAGGTGCCGGGCCAGCGCCTGCTCGCGCGCAACCTGGTCCGACTCGCCCAGTACCTGCCGGATCTCGGCCAGCGGCATGTCGAGGTCACGCAGCCGACGGATGAGGTGCGCGTCGGCGACTTGGCTCACCGAGTACCGCCGGTAGCCGGTGCTGTCGTCGACGGCGTCGGGAACCAGCAGCTCGATGTCGTGGTAGTACCGCAGCGTTTTCGCGCCCAGGTGACAGAGCCGCGAGAACTCTCCGATCGAGACATCTGATGTCATGGGTCCACCCAAGACCTTCCAGTGACGGGAAGGTCAATCCGGCCCCGGTAAAATTGTCGGATGACAGTCAGCGGCGGGCACGGACCGATCGTTGACATGCTTCTGGCGTCCGCTGAGCCATCCATCCGATGGAAGGTTCGCACCCAGGTGCTGGGTGAAGCTCCGGATTGTGCCGAAATTGTGGAGCTTCGTACTGAGATTCAGAATTCCGAGCGGGTACGGCGCCTGTTGGCGCCGTGTTTCTCGGCAGAGCGGCCGGGTGTTTACGCCAAGTGGCAGGGTGCGCATTGGATCCTGGCGGCGCTGGCGGACCTTGGGTATCCACCCGGCGATACGGCACTGCACCCGCTGCGCGAGCAGGTTCTCGCCACGTGGCTGGACGAGTCGTACTACGTGGAGTTCGAGGCGACGGCGAAGTCCGCGGCCTACCGCAGGCGTGGTGTGCCGGTCATGCGGGGCCGTTACCGGCGGTGCGCCTCGCAACAGGGAAACGCGCTGTGGTTCCTGGTCACGCTCGGGCTGGCCGACGAGCGGTGCGGCGACCTCGTGGAACGACTGCTGCTGTGGCAGTGGCCGGACGGCGGCTGGAACTGCGACAAGAATCCGGCCGCCGATACCTCGTCCTTCTGCGAGACGCTGCTGCCGATGAGAGGGCTGGCGGCGTACTCGGCGATGGATTCCGGCGCCGCGGCCACGGCTGCTCGCCGGGCCGCCGAGGTTCTGCTCACCCGCCGCCTCGCCTACCGGATCAGTACGGGCACCTTGATGCATCCCGAGTTCGCCAAGCTCCACTACCCGCTGTACTGGCATTACGACGTGCTGGGCGGGTTGAAAGGCCTGGCCGAGCTGGGCGTACTCGGCGATGAGCGCTGCACTGACGCACTGGATCTCCTCGAGTCACTGCGGGTGGCCGGCGGCTGGCCTGCCCACGCCCGCTACTACCGGGTGTCCGCGAACATCGCGCTGCATCACGACTCCGTCGACTGGGGCGGCACGAGTACCCGCCGCGCCAACCCGTGGGTCACCGCGGACGTCCTCGCAGTACTGCATGCCGCCGGTCGCCTCCGGCTGTAGGAAGCGGCCGGCGTGGCGGATCGTCCTGGTGGGTCAACGGGGTGGAAGGAGTTCTAGCAGGGTCGCGTTTGCCTGGCCGCCGCCTTCGCACATCGTTTGGAGGCCGTAGGAGATGTCGTTGTCTCGCATGTGATGGAGCAGCGTTGTCATCAGGCGGGCGCCGCTCCCGCCGAGAGGGTGGCCCAGTGCGATCGCTCCCCCGAGCGGGTTGACCTGGTGGGGCTGGGCTCCGAGCTCGATCATCCAGGCGAGGACTACGGACGCGAATGCCTCGTTGATCTCCACGGCGCCGATGTCGTCCAGGGATAGTCCGCAGCGCTTCAGCAGTTTCCGCGTCGCCGGGATGGGACCTGTCAGCATTGGCATCGGGGCGGCTCCGACCACCACGGAGGTGTGGACGCGCGCGATCGGTCGTAGGCCCAGTTCGGCCGCCTTCTCCGAGGTGGTGATGAGCAGCGCGGCAGCGCCGTCGCTGATCTGTGAGGCGTTGCCCGCGGTTACCAGGCCGTCCTCCCGGAAGGCCGGGCGCAACCGGCCCAGTTGCTCGATCGTGCTGCCGCGCCTGATGCCCTCGTCCTGCCTGATCACGGTGCCGTCTGCGAGTTCCACCGGGAGGATCTGGGCCGCGAATCGGCCTTCGTCGGCGGCGGCCGCGGCCTTGGCGTGGGATTCGAGGCTGAACTCGTCCAGTTGGGTGCGGGTGATGCCCCATTCCTGGGCGATCATCTCCGCGCCGATGCCCTGGTTGGGGAACTCCGCGCCGTACCGCTCGATGTAGCGCTGGCCGAGCGGGAAGCCGCCGGCCTGGGAGGAGCCCAGGGGAACCCGGGACATGACTTCCACTCCCCCGGCCACGGCCACGTCGTAGTGACCGGCTATGACTCCGGCCGCGGCGAAGGAGACGGCCTGCTGGGATGACCCGCACTGCCGGTCGATGGTCACACCGGGGATGTGCTCCGGCCATCCCGCCGACAGCACCGCGGTGCGCGCGATGTCGAAGGACTGCTCGCCGACCTGGCCCACACAGCCCCAGATCACGTCATCGATGACCGCGGGATCGATCCCGGCACGGTCACTCAGTCCCCGCAGCACCACCGCGGAGAGATCGGCGGGATGGACGGAGGACAGGCTTCCGCCGCGCTTCCCGATCGGCGTGCGGACAGCTTCGACGATGACCGCGTCTCTGTTCATGGCTGCTCCTTCAGATGGCGCCCGATCATGTAGTGATCGTTCCGCCGGTGACCCCCGAGAACCAATCTGAGTACTAAAGTATCAGTTCTGGTACTCCGCTATAAAGGGACGCCTTCGGTGTGTGAATAGCCCGATAGGCCGCCCGGTTGAAGATCGGACGGCCTAGCGAGCTTGGCTGATTACTGTGCGGTGGGGATGTGGCTGAAAGTGCTCCACAGGGTGCCGAGGCTGACGTACTGCTCGAAGGACGGGACCGCGGTGCCCTTGCTGCGCCAGGCCAGCATCTGATCAGTGCCGTTGAGGCCGAGCACGTCGGTCTTGCCGTCACCGTCGTAATCGGTCAGCCAGTACTTGGTGACGGTCTTCCAGCCGGTGGACATGGGGACGCTCTGCCCGCGCGCGGGAGCGCCGGGGGCGCTGGTGTTAGGGATGAACCACATGTCATCACCGGCGGCACCCAAGCCCAGGAAGTCCGGCTTGCCGTCACCGTCGAAGTCCACCAGCCGCCCCGCCTGCGGATCCACCACCGGCCGCGGAGCTGGCTCGTCGACATCACTCGCACCCACGGGGCTGGAGTAACCGACGATGTCGATGTTGGTGCGGGAGTAACTGTTCTCCTTGACGCGATCGCCGCTGTTGCCTTCGATGGTGTAGACCGTGCTGCCGTTCGCCGACTTGACGATCCCGACGTGGTCGATGACGCCGTTCTGGTCCCAGTCGAAGACGAGGGCGTCGCCCGGCTGCGGTGCGTAGCCGCTGGCGCGGGTGTGCCAGGTGCCGTGCGTCGTGCCGTAGTCCTTGAACGAACTGGCCCAGCCGGTGAGCACGCCTCCGCTGGTCTCGGGCACATCGGCGTACGGCACGCCGGCGTTCTTCCATACGTACTTGGAGAAGTCGGCGCACCAGTCGCTGTCACGCCACTGAACTCCGTCGGTGGCGGGGCAACCGGTTGCGGGCTTCCAGGTTCGGAAGTAGCCGGTGTAGTAGTTGCAACCGCTCCCCAGCGGCTGCTCGTGGTTGCGCGATGAGTTGTTCAGCTGGCTTTGCGCGACCGAGACGATGGAGCCGCGGGACACGGCAGCGGCCGGCGTCGTGGTGATGGCGAGCAATCCCGATCCCACGACAGCCGTGGTGGCCAGCCCGGCGCTGAGGCGACGGGCGAATCGCAGGCCGCTCTGTGCTCCTATGCGGGTGATTTTCATGGGGATCCTTCCGGTGGAGGGAGGTGTTTCGTGCTGACACCGGAAGATTCGAAGGGGCTGCTGAAACTTCGCTGAAAATCCGCGGCGGGCGGTTTTCAGCGCGCCGTGGAGATGAACAAGTCCTCTCCATCGCGACGCGGCATGAGCGGATGTTGCCTTCCTGGCCGGGATGGTCCTCGGCTACGGTGCCTGGCATGGCGGTGTGGGAGATCAGGCAGGGGGAAAACCGCGACGGCCGGGATCAGTAGCCACCAGGGCGCCGCTCAGGGCTTCTCGCGTCCAGGCGACGTCTGGATGCTCCGGTCCGAATGCGTCCGCGTAGATGCGCAACGCGCGTTCATATGCGGCGACGGCCTCCGCGTGCCAGCCTTGAGCGAACAGTAAACGGCCCACGAGATTCAGGCCAACGGCCACTGCCGGATGGTCGCCGCCGAGGGAAGTCTCATGTACTCGGAGGGCCTGCTGATGCGCGGCAAGCGCCTCAGTGTGGCGGCCGGATCCCGATAATGCCTTTCCCAGGCCGTGCAGACCGACGCCCAGCGCAGGATGGCCTTGGCCCAGCGAAACCTCGTGGATGCGGAGGGCTTGGCGATGCGCTGCGATGGCTCCCTTGTACCGGCCGAGGCCGGTCAGCGCGTGCCCGAGGTGGTTGTAGCCGTCGGCCACCGCGGGATGGCTCTCGCCGAGCGACGCGCGGTGAATCCGGATTGCGCGCTTGTGTGATGGAATCGCCTCGGCGTGCCGTCCCGCGTCTGACAATGCCCGGCCAAGCTGATTGAGACTGTCGGCGACTGCGGCGTGGTCGTCGCCGAGTGACGTTTCGTGGATATGTAGCGCCCGTTGGTGCAGCGGAATGGCCTCGGAGTGGCGGCCCAGGCCAGACAATGCTCGGCCAATATGGTTGAGGCTGTCAGCGACATTGGGGTGGTCCGCGCCGAGCTTCGATTCGTGAATACCTAACGCCCGTCGCTGCAGCGGAAGGGACTCAGCCTTGATCAGTCGCGGGAGGATCGGGTGCGGCTGGCGCAGCCGGTTGGCTGATCTTCATGCTCCTTCTTGATCTTGTTGTCAAGCTGTCGGGCAGCGGTCCACCCCGGCTGTCGCGCCGGGTCGGTGTCGGTTCCACGGGCCGACTGGGGGTTCCTCCGGGTCGAGGTCAGGTGGTCGGGGCGGGCTGGTCACCCGGCGGGGTCCAGCGCGAGCACGAAGGCGAAGCAGGCGAGCAGGTCGTCGGCCCAGGGCCAGGTCTGCGGGATTTTGATCTTCCGTTTGCGTTGGCCGCGGGTCAGTCGTACGGCGGTGTGCAGGAGCCGGTAGCGCAGGGTTTTGGGTTCGGCGTGGGCGAGCGGGCCGGTCAGGCAGAGCAGTCGTAGCCAGCACAACAGGTCGATGGCGATCGCGGCGGCCACGCACCAGGCGGTGTTGACCTGCATGGACGTGCTCGGCATATGACCCAGGCCGGTGGATTTTCCCCGGCGGATGCCGTCCTCGACGCGGGCGTGGACACGATGACGGCACTCCAGGAAGTCGAGTTGGCGGCCGATCGTGTTGGTGATGAACAGGCTGTAGCGCCAGCCGTCGGCTTCTTCCAGCAGCGACAGCTGAGCGCCGCTGCAGGGACGTTCGCGGCGGCAGATGACCCGCATCGCGGCAGGCCAGAGCGCGAGCCGATCGCCGTCGGCGCTGCGGCGCAGCAGACCGGTGAGTTCGACCACGCCGGCGTCGTCGAGGTCACGGGCTTTGCCATCGGCGTCGATGACGTGCTGCCAGGCGTCTGCGGGGAGCAGCTTGATCGCGTTTTGCTCGCGTTCGCCGAGTTCCCAGCCGATCGAGTACTCCAGGTGCCGGCCGCGCCGTTCGGCGACGGCGTGCAGATGGTTCAGGAAGTCGTGCGTGGCGCCCGCGCCATCGGTGGTGACCAGCACGTTACGCCGGTACGGCCACGGGATTTGGGCCATCGAGGCGTCGAAGACGGTGATGTGGTCGATCGCGGTGTTGCTCCCGGCGCTGCCCGGCCGCAGTACCACGACCAGGGCCTCGCCGGTGTTGTCGCAGAACGAGGCCAGCGGGTGATGGCCGAACCCCTTAAAGTTCGCGCACGCGCCTTCCTTGTCGCTGTGGCTGGGGATGACGGTCGCGTCGAGCCGGATCACGATCTGTTTGCCCAAATCGCGGTCGGCGACCTTCGAGGCGGGGATCCCGCCGTGCCGGGCGGCGATCAACGCCCACGCCTGGCGGCGGACCTGGGCGCGGGCGGCGGCGATCCGGTCCCGTTGCTCGGGGCCGATCTCGGCCAGGGCGCGGCGCAGGGTCGGGTCGGAGGCGACGGGTCCGTACAGTTCGCCCTGGTCGCGCAGGGTGGCCAGGTCCGATAGGACACGCCCGCCGTCGGCCATCATCACGGCGGTATCGGTCAGGACCCGGCCCCGATCGTGGCCGGGGGTGAAGCCGCGCCGCTGTAGCGCGCCCGACAGGCGGCCGGTCAGCCCGAGCCCGTCGGACATCAGGCGTAAGACGGCGGATCCGGCGTGGTTGACGATGCCGTGGCCGTCGACTTCGGCTGTCAGGTCGCGGGACCAAGAGGTAAGATCGGACACCTGAAGAGTGCTCCTTGGACTGTGATTATCAAGCGCTTGGTAACCTTGATTTTCCCAGTTCAGGAGCACTTTTCGCATGAGAACCCGCTACTCGATCAAGCTGCCGTGAATTCTCAAGGTCAGCGTCGCGACCCATCAGGGATAGGACGTGCCCCAGCTCGGCGAGCGTGTCGGCTACCGCGAGGTGGTCGCGACCCTGGACCGCTTCCTGGATCTGCAGCGCCCGCTGGAACAATGGGACGGCTTCGGACTGTCGGCCAAGCCCGTACAGAACCCGACCGGTCGTTCTGAGAGTGAAGGCGAATTCTTCCGAATGCGCCGGATCGAGAATGGATTCCAGAATGCGGATGGCACGCTGGTGCACGACCAGCGCGTCGGCCTGTCGACCCAGCCCGTAGAGAACGCGGCCGACCGAGTTGAGACTGTGGACGATCGCGGGATGGTCGTCGCCGTGCGCCAGCTCGCGGATGCGCAACGCCCGCTCCTGCAATGGAAGAGCCTCGGTGTTCCGGCCATTCTGATGAAGGTACTCACCTGCGTTGGCAAGCAGCCATGCGGCGTCCTCCGTGGCCACCGGCCGCTTGTCGTCATGGTGGGATGTGGCCGCGAGAATGTGCGGCAAGAAGCGCCGGTACGCCGGCCACGTCTGCCGAATGTTATAGGGATCGTCGGGCATGTGAGCGCGCAGCAGGCCAAGCACGATCGGCAGTGCGCCGGCCTCTTCCGTAGGGACCATCGTGCCTGCGGTGTCGTGTTGTCGTGTCACGTCCTGCACCAGACGATGCAGCAACATTCCATCGGGCATGCGGCGAGCCAGAGAGAAGCCGGCAAGAACGCCGACCGTGTCAGCGAACTCGATTGGATCAGCAACGACTACGGCCAGTGACCTAGGCAAACGCTCGGCGTGGCCGGTGAACAAATCCAGCGGAATCGGCTCGGGCGCGAGCCACGCACACAAGCGCAGCAGATGGAGCGCTCCAGGCGCGGTGGCGCGCACCTGTTGGATCGACAGCGACCAGATCGTGGCGATCGTCCCCCGGTAGCTGGCGGGCCGCCCGCGGACGTACAGGTCGCTTGCTCGGGTCCCTAGCAGTTCAAGGTATTCCTCGACTGGCATACCCGTCTGATCCAGATATGCGGCCACCTGGTCCAGCGCGAGCGGCAGATCGCCGAGTCGCTCCGCCAGCCGTTCGGCGTGAGCTTCGGTAAGGGCTGGCGCCCGGTGACGCAGCAGAGCGATCGCCTCACGGCGATCGAGTGTGTCGAGGTCTACCACACCGCCGATCGCCCGGAATCCATCTCGGCGAGTGGTGATCAGCACCTTGCCCGGCCCGCCGGGGAGGAGTTCGCGGACTTGATCAGGATCTTCTGCGTTGTCGAAGATCAGCAACCAGTTCCGCATGCCACGCAGTTGCTGTTTGACCGCGCGCAGGGTGGCCTCGGGGTCGTCGAAGGCCGGCACACCGATCTCGACCGCCAACTGTGTGATCTCATCAGCTACAGTCCCGATCTGCTCGGCATTCAGCCACCACACCAGTTCGTATTCGGGAGCGTGCCGGTGCGCGTACTCGATCACGGTCTGGGTCTTGCCTATGCCGCCCATACCGTGCAGCGCGTGCACAGCGACTGTCGACTGTTCCGCCAGCAGCCGGTGAAGTCGGACCAACTCTCGCTGACGGCCAGTGAAATGAGGATTGCGGACCGGCACATTCCACACCGGCGGGAGTCGCGGTGGCTCCGAATGCGTTGCCCTCTCGCTCGCACGGGCCTGACGACGCTGGTACCGGTTCAGTTCCGCGAGCTTCTCCGCAAGTGCACGAGCGCGACGAGCGATCTCCTGAGTCGCGCCGAGTGCCTCCGCCAGCTGTTGCGCGGTATCCGGGCTGGGTGCCTTCCATCCCCTAAGAACGTCGCTGACATGTCCAGCGGCCAGACCGGTGCGGGCGACTAATTGGGCATTAGTCGACCGTTTCTCGGATCTCAGCCGGCGGAACAGGTCGACGAGATCACGTGCGGGGCCAGGTGGTAGATCCGGGTCTCCCCTCTGGCTTCGCGCCATTCCCACCTCCGTCATCTCTCCGGCCAAGACTACCGACCTGCCATAAACCAATCGCATGTTCGCTCATGATCGATAACGAAGATGTATTTGCGCTGGTCAGTGCCCTGGCTTAAAAAATGTTCGCTCCGAGCCGGCGAAAGCGGACCGAACACGTGAACTGGTGGCCACTACTTAGCCGGCTCGTCAGACATAAGGAGCATGGTGATCCGCGTGCGCTCAACTCTGCGATCGGTCGCGACCACCGTCATCGCGCTGGCCTGCGGTGCTGCTGCCGGTGCCATCGCCGAAGCTGCCGCATTCCATCTCGGTATCCGACACCATGGCGTCGGCGAGTTCACCGCGGCCATCATCAGCCAATACATGATGGACAATAGACGGCCGGGCGGCGAAGGTCACTCACCCTCCGGCCGGATCGAGCGGGTGGTGCGCGAGTATGGCATCGTCGGCCTGCGTATGAAAGTCCGCACCACGATTGCCGCAGGCGACCCCGATGCCCCGTCCCGGACTAGTCAAGCGAGACTTCACCGATGATGCGCCGAATCAGCAGTACATGGGTGACGTCACCTAACTGTTCGTCGGCGATGGCCGATTCTTGTACTGGCCACCTGTTGGAGTTGAAATCACGGCGGCCGGCGGGCCGATCAATCGCCGATCACATGCGGGACGTGGGCGCGGCGCGCGGATTCACATTGCCGCCGTCGCTGGCGGGCCTGCTCCTATGGGGCCGGGTCCTGTTTCGACATTTATGGACGTTCGATACGGGTCGGATTTCCGCGTACGAGCTCATCGTGGATGCGCCAGCGGGCGGTGGTGACGGCGCGTTCTGCCGCCTCCTCACCGTGCTCGATGCGCTGTCGCAGCAGCTGCATGGCGATGCGGCGGTTGAGGCTGAGCTGCCGCTCGGAGTCGACCACGACGACGATCCCCGAGGGACGGTGGGTCGCCCGTACCGCTGTGCTGACCTTGTTTCGATGTTGACCGCCGGGGCCGCCGGTGCGGCAGGCGACGATATCGACATCTGCTTCCGCGAACCTCGCGCGCGGGATGTCGACCTGGCACGGCTGGGCGATGACGTACCAGTTCTTTCGGCCGGTGCTGGTCCGGTAGGGGCTGGGGGCCTGCCAGCACAGCGTTCCGGTCCACGAGGCAGCGAACGGCTCCGCGCCGACTCCTGTGATCTGGACCAGGACGGATCGGTAGGTGCCGGGCCGGTCACCGGGAACGGTCTGGACCCGATGGGTCCGCAGATCCTGCCGGGTGGCGTCGGCTTCCAGGCGGCCCAGCAGCCGGGCCAGCGCCCAGGCACATTCTTGCGGGCCACGTCCTGCCGACAGGAGCAGGTGGACGATCATGGTCGGCCTTGCTTACGGCGACGGTCCCGGCGGTCCCGTTGGGGCGTCGACCCGAGGTCCGGCGTCTTGTAGGTGACCAGGGGGACCGTGGTGGCCACGGGCGTGGCCAGCTCATGATGGACGAGGTCGGCGATCACTTGCTCGATACGCTTGTAGGCCGTTGGCGCCTCCTCGAAGAGCAGTTGGCGATCGCCGCACACCACCACCGAGCCCACCGGTGTGCGGCGCAACTCCTCGACCGTGTGCTTGGCCCGGCCCCGGCGCAGAGCGTCGGCACGCGACATCTTGCGGCCCGCGCCGTGCGCCACCGAATGGTTCGCGTCCGGTCCGGCGTGGCCGGCCACGAGGTAGGAACAGGTGCCTCGCGTGCCCGCGATGAGCACGTCGCGGCGGTCGCCCGGCGCCGCCCCCTTGCGGTGCAGGTAGACCCCGTCGCGGATCTCGACCAGGTTGTGGCACTGGTCGACGATCGGCTCGGTGGGCTCGGTCCCCAGGGCATGGGCGACCCGGGCAGCCAGCAACCGCCGGTTGAGTGATCCCCAGCGTACGGCGTCGTCATGCATCGCCAGATAGGCGCCGGGATCAGGGGCGGGGCCTGCACCGTGGACCGCGGTGTGCGCCCGCAGGATCCGCTCGCCCAGCCCTCGGGAACCGCTGTGGACGATGAGAACGAGATCGCCGGCGGCGAGCCCGAGACGACTCGCGTGACCCGGCTCGAAGACCATCTCGATCCGCGCCAACTCCACGAAGTGATTGCCTCGGCCGACCGTCCCGAGACCCTCGAGGTGACCGGCGGGAACATCGCCCTTCACAACGGCCCAGGCCGGGTTGCCGGCATCCTGCCCAGGGCTCAGCGCACGGTCGAGGTCGGGAAACCGGGCGGCAAGCTTCGCGGGTACGGCGCGCTTGAGCGTGATGGGGAACACGGCGATACCGCAACCGATGTCGGAGCCCACCAGAAGCGGATACAACACGGTCGACGCCATGGCGGCTCCGATCGGGGCGCCCTTGCCGGGGTGCAGGTCCGGCATGGCGGCAACGTGCGTCATGCCGTCGAGAGCGGCCACCTGGCGGCACTGCTCGAGGGCATCGGACTCGATCCAGCTTGCGGGGGAAGAGAACACAGAAATGGTGGCCGAACCCATGGCTGACGTGGACAACAGCAGGGACTCCAGCCGAGAGTGTTGCTGAGACAAAGACGTTTCTCCGCGGAAAAGATGTGGGCAGACGACGGTACGGCGCGGGTTGGCGCTGCGAGATATTGCAGTAGCGGATTGCTGACCGTCAGAACGTCATGGACACAGCGTTCCCTGAGCCCATGCGCGAGGCAAATGGTTTTCAGTCGGTGAGCATGTCGTCATTCGACACCTTGAACCCACGCGACGGGCCGGAATGTCAGTGGCGTCCGGTAGAAAGCACGCCATGGGTACATGGGATGTAGGGCCGTTCGACAACGACCATGCCGCTGACTGGTGCGGACACCTGAACGACGCGCCCGCGGAGAAACGGCCGCAACTGATCAGGCGCGCTTTCACGCAGGTCATGGTGGAGGACGGCTATTTAGAGTGCGTTCCGCGAGCTGATGCCCCTTTTGTCGATGGGATTGGGATAGGTCGGCTGGTCGGAGGCTCGCCGTTCGGGCTATGGGCGCGGCTGGGTGAACAATCCCGGCTCGGTCTCGACGAGGAT